>DAINPV010000158.1:0-8751 GCA_036743315.1 bacterium
CGGCCGGAGTGGACGCGGACGACCAACCGCTGCAGGCGTGGGAACACATGCCGGACGAAAGCGTGTGGCTAAGCGTCGCGGACGTCGCCGCGGGCGTGGATACAGTGGTGCAGGCCGCACTGGCTTGGATCGACGAAGAGAACGCGCGGCGCTGAGGCGCTCGTTCATTCGCTTGTCGCGCCCGTCAGCCGACGGAACAAGCGGCGCGCGCTCCATCCGGCTCGTGCAGGACTTGGAAATGGTTCGCCGCGAGATATTCGCCGACCACCTTGGCCAATTTGAGATCGTCTTCCACCAGCAGGATCCGGCACATCGTTTCGTTGTTCATGGCATCCTCTTTCAGTTACCGTCCCGGCGAATGCTCCCGGCACGATCAGTATGCCGCTTCACCTGCGGAGAATCTGTCCTAAACCTGTATCCGATTGTATCGCTTTGTATCCGTCAAGCGAAACGCATTGCGCCACGCGACGGATGGGCATCGCCGCGAGGCGGGCGTGTTTGACCGGGGGCGGTTTTGCGCTAAAGTCTGAATCAATGAACCGGGACGGAGCGCTCACGCCACAAGGAGGAGACGGTGGAATCGCTGGACAATCTGGTGTTCCTGGATTTCTCGTTCTGGGCGCGCATCGTCGCGACGATCGTCTGCGGCAGCGTGATCGGGTGGGAGCGGATCCATTCGCACAAGCCGGTGGGCGTGCGCACCTCGACGCTGATCTGCATGGGCGCGGCGGTGTTCGTCATGAGTCAGGAGCTGATTTTGAAGCAGGCCGCGGTGCAGATCGATTACACGCGGATCGTCGCGCAGATCGTTACCGGCGTGGGTTTCCTCGGCGCGGGCGCGATCATCCACCAGGGCGTGTCGGTCAAGGGGTTGACCTCGGCGGCGACGATCTGGGCGTTGGCGGCGATCGGCGTGGTGATCGGCATCGGGTATCCGCTGACCGGGCTGGTGCTGACCTTCTGCGTCTGGTTCGTGCTCGAGCCGTGGCGCAAGTTCGAACGGTGGGTCAGCAAGATCGAGAAACCCGACGACAACAGCGGTCCGGTCGACCATTGAACAACCAGGCGGAGCAGCCGAATTGAAGATCCTGCTAATCAATCCGGTCACGCGCGAAAGCGACCTGCCGAAATATTTTCCGCTGGGATTGGGCTTGATCGCCGCGCTGCTCAAGCGCAACGGCCACGAAGTGGAGGTGTTCGACGACAACGTCGAGCGCCTGGACGACGAGCGGGCCGCCGCGCGCCTCGCCGCCGCCCACGCCGATGCGTTCGGGCTCACCGGCCTGATTACCGATTTTTCCACCGTGCAACGACTGGCCGCCGCCGTCCGCGAGGCGCATCCGCACGCGCCGATCGTCCTGGGCGGCGGGCTGGCCTCGAGCTTCGGCGAATACGTGCTGGCGCACACGGCGATCGATTACGTGCTGCCCGGCGAGGGCGACGTGGCGCTGTTCCCGCTGTTGGACGCGCTGGCGGCCGGACGAATCCCCGCCGGTCTGCCCGGCGTGGGCTATCGGCGCGAAGGGCGGGTCGTCGCCCCGCCGCCGGGAGGGATGGTCACCGATCTGGACGCCCTGCCCCCGACCGATTACGACGCCTTCGCGGTAGATACCTACGCCGAGAACATGAAACAGGCGTGGATGTTTTCGCAACCGACGCGCGCGCTGTCGATCATCACCAGCCGCGGCTGCCCGTATCATTGCATCTATTGCGACAAGGCGATTTTCGGCAACCGTTTCCGCCAACGCTCCGCGCCAAACGCGGTCGCGGAAATCGAGCGCATCGTCACGCGCTACGGGCTGCAGGGCGTGTTGTTCGCCGACGACACCTTCACGCTCGACCGGCGTTTCCTGACCGAATTCTGCCGCCTGCTGTGCGAGCGGCTGCCCGGCGTGCGCTGGGCGGGCAACGGGCGCATCGGCCGGCTCGACGAACCGCTGATCGCCGAGATGGCCGCGGCGGGTTGCGACACGCTGGGCTTCGGCATCGAGTCGGGCAGCCAGATCATTCTCGACGAAATGCGCAAAGGCGTGCGCGTCGACCAGGCGCTCGAAACGCTGCGCCTGCTGGAAAAACACGGCATTCGCCCGTTGGGGTACATCACGGTCGGCTCGTTTGCGGAAAGCGAGGAGACGATCAACGAGACGATCGCGTTTCTCGACGAGACGAAACTCAAAGCGGGCGTCAACTTCCTCACGCCCTTCCCCGGCTCGCCGCTGTACGACGAGGCGGTGCGGCGCGGCAAGCTGCATCAACGGCCCGAGGAATTCCTCGACCGCTGGGGCGCCTGGCAGCAGACGCTGCTGGTCAACCTGACCGAGATGTCCGACGAGGAACTGATCGCGCACAAACATCGGGTGGAGATGCACACCGGCGGGCGCGGCAAGACGGCGGCGGCGATGGCCTTCACGCTGCCGGCCGCCGAACAGCGCCGGCTGTGGGCGAACGCGTTGCGGCGCATCGGCGAACGCGGCTACCGGCGGGTGATTCTGTTCGGCGCGGGGCAACACACCGAACGTTTTCTGCAATGGCGCCGAACGCAGGATACGCTACCGGTTGCGGCGGTGTTTGATCAGAATCCGGCCAAGGCCGCGCTAAGCGCACACTGGGGCGTGCCGGTGATCGACCGGCTGCCCGACGATTTACACGGCACGGCGATTCTGCTGTCCTCCGACTCGTTCGAGGAAGAGATGCTCGCGCAACTTCGCGCGCTGTTGCCCGATGTCGACAACGTGTTTCGCCTTTACGGATAAACGGGGAGCGATGGACTTCGCACAAAATTTCGCCCGCAACCTGGCCGCCATGCAGGCGCGTTGGCCCGAAACGGCCGCGCTGCTGGAGCAATGGCGCGACCGCTACGACCTGACGCTGGACGAAGCGCAAGGCGGCGGGTACGTGCTGGCGGTCGAAAACGAGCGGGGCGCGAGCGCGGTGTCCGAGCCCGTCGAGCCCGCGAGGAAGGCCGCCGCGTGGGCGCAACGCGAAATTCCCGGCGGACCGGAATACGATCCGTTGTTGGTCGTGGGCGTGCGGGCCGGTTACGAGTTGGCCGCGCTGGCTCCTTTGCTGCAGCGTGCGTCGGGTGGACGCTGGCAGGCGTTGTATGTGGTCGAAACATCGCCGGAGCTTTGCAAAGCGATGCTGCATATCCAAAACCTGACGGAGCTGATCGCTTCCGCGCATTTTTATTGTTTTGTCGGCCCGGAGGCGGTATCGCAGTTCAAACGTTTTTTGGCGGACGATTCGTTCAAGCCGCTGCCGAAAAAGGTAAGCGTGCTCGGCGCGGCGGCGACGGCGCAGGCGGCGGCGCTGGCCGTATCGCAGGTCCTCAAACTGCGGGCGGAAACGGCGGTGGGGCTCAAGCGGCGCATCGACCAATACTACGAGGGGCGCTCGATCGCGCAGTGGGTCGAGGAGCTTAACGGCCCGTTGCGCGTGTTGCAGATCTCCAGCGGATTCTCGCATTTCGTGCGCTACGCCAACCGCGACATCGCGCAGGCGTTGGCGGCCTTGGGGCACCGGACGCGGATCATCGGCGAGCGCGAGCGCGTGGATTTTCTGACCGGGCCGGCGCTGCTGGCGGCGATCGACGAGTTCCAACCGCACATCATCCATCACATCGATCACATGCGTTTCGAGTCGGCGCAGATGTATCCGTCGCGAGTGATTTTCCTCACCTCGATGCTCGATTTTTTCCCTTCGCTGGAAAACGAAAAGGCGGCGAAACGTCTGGGCGAGTGGGATTTCGTCACCGGGTACGTGGGCCATTGGGCGCGCTTCGGCTATCGCGCCGACCGCTTGCTGCCGCAACAACCGATGACCAACGAACATATTTTCCGCCCCGTCGAGCTGACCGCCGAGCAGACGAAACGGTTCGGGTGCGAGGTCGCGTATATCTCCAACATCAGCAAAACGCCGGAGGAGTATTTCGCCGAGGCGCTGGCGCAGATCGAAGACCCGGCGGATCGGCGCATCGCCGTAGCGTTTTTCGCGCGGGTGGACGGCGATTTTCGCGCCGGAACCATTTACTACACCGAAGCGGACTATCGCCGGGCGTTGACCGAAGCGGGCGGCGAGGCCTTGTCGGCGGCGACGAGCGAGCGCTTGGTGTACGCGTTTTTCGCCGAGGTGGGCAACGCGTTGTTCCGACAGTTGCCCCTGGTCGCCTTGAGCGAAGCGGGCGTCGATCTGGCGTTGTGGGGACGCGGTTGGGAGCGGCATCCGCAATTGGCCAAACACGCACGCGGGGTGCTGGAGCACGGCGAGGAGACGAACCTGGCGTTCAACGCGGCGGCGATCCATCTGCACATCAACCAATTTCAGATGCGCCACAACCGGTTGGCCGACGGTTACGCGGCGGGCGCGTTCTTCCTGGTGCACCGCCACACGGATCAAAGCGAGTACGATCTCGCCGACGTGCTGTTCGCCGGCGGCGCGCAGTTGGTCGAGCAGGCGCGACGATACCTCGCCGACCCGGCGGCGCGCCGGGCAAACGCATCGGCCAATCGCGAAATCGCCCTGGCGCGCTACAGCTACCGTGCGCAATACGAACGCGCGTTGCGGCAGATGATCTTTTATTTCGGCTCGTTCACGCGGGCGGAAGTGCTGGCGCAAATCGAACGAGCGCTGGCGAGCTGCGAAAAGCCGGTCGGCGAGCGGTTGGCGAAGCAATCGTTGCGCGACACGATCCGCGCCGCGACCGACGTGGATCTGCAACCGGTTTATAACTTGTATTTCACGCCGGTAGACGACCTGCTCACCGAGCGCAGCATCGCGCAGTCGAGTTTCGAATTGCAGTTGATCGAGTCAATCAACCGCGCCGATCGGCAGCAGGCGGAAGCGCGGCGCCAGCGTGGCGAAAAAGCTCTGGCCGCCGATTTTCTGCGCTCGCACCTTTTTCTGAAACCCGACGACGAAGCGTCGCACCGGCACTATCACAAGCTGACCGCCGAGCAACAACCGCAATTGCGCAAGGGCAAGACGTTTGCGCTCGATAAAATTCAAGCACCCTTCGGCGCGTGCTGGGCGCCGGACGGACGCATCGCGACGACCGACTGGGCGGGCGTGAGATCGACCGAGGAGCGCGGCATCTGGCTGATCGACCCGGCCACGGGCGCACAAGAGTTGTTCGCCCCCGGACGCGGACCGCAGATCGGCTCGTTCGGGCCGGACGGCGCGTACTACGTGCAACTGTATGACGAAGGCGGCGTGTTTCGCCTGACGCCGCACAGCCGCGAGTTGATCATACCGACCGGCACGGGCACCGACTTGGATGTCGTGCTGCAAGTGGTCGCCCTGCCCGACGGCCGGTTGCTGCTTTACGACTGGATCAAACAATGCCTCAACATTTACGACCCCGCCAACGATCAGCGACAACCGTTCATTCCCGCCGGAGCGCACGCGGTATTGACCAGTATTACCTACTATAATAATTATGTTTATTACCTCGGCAACTACCGCATCCATCGGCAAGCGATCGACAAGGATTTTTCCCCGGAGCCTTTCCCGCAGCCACCGTCCGGCGATCACACAAGCCTGGCGGTCGACCGCCAGGGGATCGTCGGCCTGATCGCCAAGGAAAAAAAGTGGCCGTTGAAAAGAAGCGATCGCTTTCCGATCGGTTTGTCTTCGATGACCTTCTCGGGCGAAGCGAAGTTCATCGCGTACGCAAGCCTGTTTCCAACCACACCCGTCTCTTTACTATTGAATGACACTGGAAACTCCCATATACTTTTGGCCATATCGATGCGTGAACGGATGAGCGTTGCAGTTGATATTGGAAAATAAAAGAATTTAATCAAGTATAAAAATAGGTATTTCATGATAACTATTTTAGGCGTTAATTGCTATGGACACGACACCTCCGCCGCCTTGCTCGTCGACGGGCGCATTACCCAGTTCCACGAGGAAGAACGATTCTCACGAAAAAAGCATACAAATTTGTATCCGTTTCATGCGGTAATTTTCTGTTTGAACATGGCCGGCGGCGCCAAGGCGATCGATCATATCGCCTATCCGTTCGACGTCAGCGATGAGATGGCCCAACGCATCACCGAAAAGGCGCAAGAATTGGATACGATGCTCACCGTTTGGTACGGCTGGGCCAACGAATTGCAGGAAAAAATCCGCCGAGAGCTTCGATATCCGCACGCCCGGTTTTCACTCGCCGCGCCGGCGCATCAAATCGGACATCATGAAGCGCACATGGCCTCAACTTTTTACAGCTCGCCGTTCGAACGCGCCGCCGTGTTATCGCTGGACGGAGTCGGCGATCTGACGACTACCATGTTCGGCATCGGCGAAGGAACGAAGTTGCGCGTTCTCAAAACCCTCGAGCATCCGCATGGTATTGGTTATTTATATCAGAATATTACACAGCACCTAGGATTTATTCCTTCCTATGATGAAGGCAAGACCATGGGATTGGCGCCGTATGGCCGTCCGCGCCTGGCGAAGGAGTTCAGCCAACTGGCGCAACTGGCTCCGGAAGGCGAAGTGCGGCTGAATCTGGATTACATGTGGCACCACACCACTGTCTATGAAATGAATCCGAAAATGGCGGAGTTGCTCGGTCCGCCGCGCGGACGCAATCAACCGTTCGCCGAGCATCACGAGGACATCGCCTACGGCGCGCAGGAATTTGCCGAACGCGCGCTGATTCATCATTTGAATTATTTGTATGAGCAAACCAAGTGCGAGAACCTTTGCCTTTCTGGCGGTGTCGCGCTCAATTCCTGCGCCAACGCGAAGGTGCTGGCCAACACGCCGTTCCGCAACATCTTCATTCCGCCGTTCGTCAATGACGGCGGGTTGTCGATCGGCGCGGCGCAATGGGTGTATCACAACGTGCTGGGACACCCGCGGGTGGAGCATCGCAATCTGGCCTACCTCGGCTTCGAACCGGGGACCGGCGAAATCGAACGGGCGATTCTAGAAGCGGGCTTGATCGCAGAACAATCAACCGAGCCATGGCGCGTCGCCGCGGAGATGATCGCCGCCGGGAAGATCGTCGGCTGGTACCAGCGACGCTCCGAGGCCGGGCCGCGCGCGCTGGGCAACCGCAGTATTCTGGCCGATCCGCGCCGCGCCGAGATGAAAGATACGCTCAACGCGCGCGTAAAATTCCGCGAGGGATTCCGTCCCTTCGCGCCGGCGATTCTGGAAGAGCGCGTCAGTGAATATTTCGAGCACGACCGGCCGGAACCTTACATGCTGCAAGTCAAACCCATTCGCCCGGAAACGCGGTCCGTCATTCCGGCGGTAACGCACGTGGACGGCACCGGGCGTTTGCAGACGGTCGGGGAACACGACAATCCGCTCTTTTACCATCTTTTGACCGAGTTGGATAAACTTACCGGTGTGCCGGTCGTGCTCAACACCAGCTTCAACGTGATGGGAGAACCGATCGTCAATAAACCGGCCGAGGCTATCGCTTGTTACCTGAAGACCGGCATGGATGCGTTGGTGTTGGGTAACTATATTCTACGTAAATAGCCTAACGAGAATGCGATGCCCGATCCCGCTTTGATCAAAATGGAAGCGTTGATGTTTCGCACCGTGCGCCGCGCCGCTGCGCGAACGGGGCGTGCCGGTGTATTGTATTTACGGCCCGGAAAGCGACGTTGCATCGACTGGCCGATACACCGCTGTATTGGCTGCTGGAACCGCTGATCGTCGCGACGCGCGACCGTTGCGCTCAAATCGATTTATAATTCAGGAATACAAACGCAAGACAGGCATCGGCGATAGGAATATTTCACGCGCCCGCGCAAATAACGTGCGCTCGTGCGCGTCGCTGCTGACGATCACCGCACGCAATTCGCCGTTCGTTGCGGGTTGCCGGACCGGAACGCCGGCCAGTCGATCGACCGACGGACGATCGTCATAAATGACGCGCGGTGCAGGCACGAAAGCCTCGGCCGCCAACAAACGCTGCGTGTGCATCCCCGCGCCGAACAGAGCGTAGGGCAGCCGGCCGCGATCGCGCAGGCGTTGCACGGCGTAACGCGCGCGGGCGATTTCACCGACCAAGACGTCGATGGTTTCGGGCGGCGCGATTTGGGTCCAGGCCGGGCACGACCAGCGCCACAGTCTTTCCTGCATCGCGCCAAGTCTTTCCAAATCGGTTGCGGCAAGATATCGTTGCGCCGCTGAGGCCGTCGGATCGACGCCGCCTTGCCAATCAGCCGCCGTGGAAAAACGCCAACCCGGCGGCACGGCGGGCGGCACGTCGTAGGTTTCCCACCGTTGCAACAAGGCACGCAGAACATCGGCCGTCAAAGGCTTGCCGCCGAGATCGTCGAGGATGAATTTTCCCAGCGCCTCTTCATCGACGTGAACGACTTGCGCATCGAGCGTCGTTTCGTTTGCAAGGAAATCCGTCAGACGCGCGAAGGATTCGTCGTCGCGCGCGCGAATCGTCAACGCGGGGCTCCAACGGCGCTTGGCGGCCATCAGCGCAGCGGGCGCATAGCTCGCGGCGTTGAAGCGGCGCAGATCGTCGATCACCTCGGCGTAATGCCGATTGCCCGCCTGGCCCCGGCTGTGCGGGCGGATGCGGTATTCGTACAGCGCTTGCGGAACGTAGCGCGCGCTCGCGCGTTCGGTCAGTTGCAGCCAGAAATCCCAATCCTCGTATTCGAAGCCGCGCGCCGTGGTGCGGAAACGCGCCGCGCCGATCGCCTTGCGGCGCACCAGCGAGGCGATCGACAACGTGTTGGTCGCCAACAGCGCCAGGCGATTGAAGGCGGG
>DAINPV010000159.1:0-8688 GCA_036743315.1 bacterium
CGGACAACCGCGCGCACCCTGGATGGTCACCGCCCGCGGATACATGACTCCGCCGGGCGAATACTTATTCACCGGCACCAAATCGTACGCCGGCATCGGCAGCGTGTTGATGTCCTCGATCAACGGCCGAGGTGGAGTGATCACCACGGAATCGCCGTCGCGGTAGGCGATCGAACGAACCTTGGACAGATCCCCGCCGGCGCGCAACGTTTCCAGCAACTCCCGCGCGGTCTCCTCGCCTTCGTACTGAACGACAAAATCGAGCTGCGGGAACGTTTTCAAGGAGTATTCCGGCATGTGACTGTGGCTATGACCGCCGGCCAGCGTCACGCAATCGGGATTTTCCTCCTTGGCGACCTGCAGGGCGCGCATGCCTTCGTGCATGTAAATCAGCAAATCGCCGACGCCGAAAACATCGGGTTGATATTCGGCGATTTTTCGGCGCAGCGATTTCCAGCCGACTTTTTCCGGCAGACAGTCGAGAATGTATAGATCGATGCCCTGCATCTCGCGCCGCAGATAAGCCGCCAGCGCCGGCAGTCCCAAAGGCAAAAGCCAATTGTCCGACTCATTGATCAACGGCCACAGATGCCCCGGCGGACGCACGAGCATCATCTTGATCCGGTCTTTGCCTTTTAACGCCGTGTGGTAATGCATGAGAACGTCGCCTTATTCTTTCGGAGATAACGAAGCCATAGGCCTAAAATGGTGGCTGATCGCCGGTTGACGGCCTATATTCCAACCCATGAAGGATTGTATTTTTTGCCTCCATACTTCGTCAAGGAATAAAATAGAAAATTCACCGTTGCAGCAACAATACTTTACTGAGAATACGCCAGGAAGCGGGGCGCAAAGCGTTCAAGCCAAGAAAGCGGATCGTCTCCCGATACATGCTGGCGCGCGACACCGCGATTGGCAGATCGTCGGCCAGATCGTCAAGGCGACGAGCCGCCGCACGCTCTTCGATCCGTTCGTTACGGTGATCGTAAAACGCACCTTCCACACTATGTAAATAATTTATGTACTTTGCCGCCGTCGCCCGAATCGGCAAATACTTCACCATGCTGTTCGGGGTCCGGCGCGCAAACGCATCGTAGCCCGCGATCACCTCCCGTTGCAGATCGCCGGGGCGGATGCGCTTGGGGAAATGGACCACGAAATTTCCCGAAAAGAAACGCCAATCGCGGTGGATCAACAAGTGATCCGGCACGAGCCGCGGCTGTGCCGATTGCCCGTGCGCCCCGGGAAAATCGTAGGGCGGCGTCAGTGCGATGTTGGCAAATCGATTGCTCACCGCAAAATCGACGCAACGCCGTACCACGTCCGGCGGATCGTTCTCGTTGCCGACGATAAACAAACCGTGAACATCCAACCGACGATTTCGCAAGGCGCCGACCGCGTCCTGAATATCGGCGAAGCGCTGCGGCTTGTTCAGTTCGGCCAGCGCTTCGTCGGTGAGCGCCTCAAAACCGATGCCCAGGGTCACGCCGGCGAAACGTTCGAGCAGTTGCAGCAATTTTTCTTCCCGCGCGATGGCGAGACGACAGAACAGGTAAATTCGCAGATCCGTGCCGAAGCGCGCTTGAATCGCCTGTAACAGCTCGATGGAAAAATCAGGTTCCGCCGCCAGATCGTTGTCCGCAAAATAGACATACGGCGAACGAATCAGCCGACGATAGGCGGCGAGTTCTTCCAAAATGACCGGTATCGGCCGCTTGCGGTAGCGGGCACCGAGTTGCTGCCGGACCACGCAAAACAAACACGAATGCGGGCACCCGCGGGATGTCTGCAAAATCGGCAACGCCACACGCGGCATGGCGTTGCGCCAGGCGTCGCCGATGGCGGCGGAAGAAAACCCCCACGATCGATACTCCGGGATCAACTCCGGCTGCAGCGGAATCGCCAGATCGGCGTCGAAAGCCCGATCCGGATTGTGAACGATGTTTCCCTTGCCGTCGCGATAGGAAAGCCCGCCGATGCGCCCGACATTGCGTCGGCCCGTCAGCGCGTCGAGCAATTCCAGCAGCGCCGCCTCGCCTTCGTTGCGAACGACGTAATCGCAAAAATCGAGCGCCTCTTCCGGCAACACCGAAACGTGCGATCCGCCCATGATCACGGTTTTGCCATACTCACCACGCACGCGCCGAGCCAAGGAATAGGCTCGTTTGGCGCAATACGACAAAAACGAAAAGCAGACGAAGTCGGCGGCGGCGACCGTCGGCCAATCGATCGTCGCGCCCGTCAATTCGCAAAAAACCCGCACGGCATGGCCGTGTGCCGCCAGGTGCGAGGCGATCGACAAGACGCCGTAACGGGGCATGCGCGCGCGAAAGCTGTTGGTTTCGACCGGCGGGTCGGTTTCGCGGGGATAAATGACAACGACTTTGGCCATGCGCGTCGCCCTACGGTTGTCGTTTCGCGGTCAACGCGGAGAACATCATCCCGCGCAGCAACTTCCAGGAAATCGGGCGGATCAGGTTGCGCGCCAGAAAATTCGCCGTTTCCAGATAAATCTCCGCCTGCGAAACCCGGATCGGCACTTCGGCGTCCATGTCCGCCAGGGTGCGGCCGGCGACCTTTTCCTCCAAGCGCCGGTCGTGCGCGTCGTAAAACGGCCTTTCCACCCGCCGCAGGTATTCCAGGTACTTCATCGCCGTCCGGCGCGTCGGCATGAACTGGTACATGCTGTCGGGCGAGCGGTCGTTGAAGCGTTTGTATCCTTCGAAAATTCCCGCCTGCAACTGGCTGGGGCGCATCAACCGCGGATAGTTCACCGCGAAGCTCAAGTTGTAATAGCGCCAGTCGCGGTGAATGAACAAATGATCGGCGATCATCTGCGGCTGGCCGAGCAACGATTCGCGCCCGGGGAAATCGTAGATCGCAAACAAACCGACGCTGAAAAAACCGCTCTCGATACAGTAGTCGACCGTCTGGCGAATCGTCTCCGGCGTGTCGTATTCGGTGCCGAACATGAACAATCCGTTGACGCTGATCTTGTAGCGACGCAGCGCCGCGATCGCCGTGAAAATATCCTCGCGCGATTGCCGCTTGTTCAGATCGCGTAACGAATCGTCGCTGAGCGATTCGACGCCCACGCCCAGCGTCGCGTGATCGAATTGTTCCAGAATCCGCAGCAGCTCGTCGTTTTTATAAATATCGATGCGACTGAACACGTACGGGCGCAACGACGTGCCGTAACGTTCCAGGATCGTCAAGAGCAAGGTCTTGGTGAATTGGGGATCCACCGACATGTCGTTGTCCACGAACATGAAATACGGCGTTTGAAAGCGTTTGCCGTATTGCTCTATTTCATTGAGCACGACCTCGATCGGACGCTTGCGATAACGGCTGCCCAGTTGGTACTTCACCACGCAGAATTTGCAGTTTTCCGGGCAGCCCCGCGACGCCTGCACCACCGGCATCGGTACGCGGGGCATGCCGTTGTCCAACGCGTCTTTCAGATTCCACCAAAAACCGCGCGTGCCGTATTCGGGGATGAGGTCCAGATTCAACGGCCTGGAGAAATCGGCGTTCATCGGTTGATCCTCGTTGTGTATCAACCGACCCTGCGCGTCGCGAAAGGTCAGTCCCTTGATCGGCGTCGGGTCGTTCCCGTTTTCCAACGCTTCGATCAATTCGGCCAGCGCCTGCTCGCCTTCGTTGCGCACCACGTAGTCGCAATGGTTGAGACAATCCTCGGGCATAACCGACGGATGCGAGCCGCCCATGATCACCGGCAGCTTGCATTCTTGGCGCACGCGATCGGCCATCGCGTAGGCGCGTTTGGCGCAAAACGATAAAAAGGAAAAACAAACGTAATCGGCCCGCCGCACGATCTCCCAATCCACCCTGGCCCCGGATAGCTCGCAGAAAATCCGCACCCGATGGCCGCGCGCTTCCAGGGCGCTGCCGACGGCGATCACCCCATGCAGCGCCATGCGGATGCGAAAACTCGTGGTTTCCAGCGGCGGATTCTTTTCCCGCGGCGAGATGATGACGATCGATGCCATACGTCCAGGCCCCTCATTTTGCCAAACGACACGGCGGCTGTTGGTCGTGAATTTGTCGCTGGTTGACTGCCGAGGCATTGTCAGCTCAAATCCGAAGAAATTCAAGGAAGGTAAGCGAAAATCGGTGATCCTCGATCTTGATTCCGCCACGCCGATCTTTTGATTGAATCGCTCCGGCCTTGCGTTTAGAATCCTCGGCAAGCTCTTCACCGGGAACCTAAGGACGAGTGGAAAGAATGAAACCGCGAACGTTGTTGGTGCACGCCCATTCGAAAAGACAAAGGCTAAACGTATCCGGCTTTTATGCGATGGCGCCCTTGGGTATCGCCACCTTGGCCGCTTGCCTCGAGCGGGCCGGCTATCCGGTGGAACTGTTCGACGCCAATGTGTATGCCGATGACGAGTCATTCATTGTACGCCACCTGCGGGAGAACCGCTTCGATCATGTCGGCATTTCCGCCAACTACTTTTCGGCGGAGAGCGCCATTGAATTGGCCGCAATCGTCCGCCGGCATCATCCGGAAACATTGATCACCCTGGGCGGCCCGGTCGGCTTGCTCAACCCCGCCCGCTTTGCCGATTACACGCAGGCCGTCGATTTGATCGTTCACGGCGAAGGCGAGGAAACGATCGTCGATATCATCGACGCGTTGGCGGAAAGACGATCCGTCCGCAACATCCCCGGCACGACCTACATCCGCGGCGGAACGGTCGAACGCGGACCGGTGCGCAAGCCGCTCGATATGGATACCCTGCCTCGTCCCTTGCTGGAAAAGCTTCCGCTCCATCGATATCGCTTGCACCCGCCGTTCGGCGTTTATCCGCCGGGGCAATACATCGAATCGGCGCGCGGCTGTCCGTACGGCTGTTCCTTCTGCACTCTGCCTCGCGACATTCGCTTCCGTTCGCCGGACCGGGTGGTGAACGACATCGCCGATTTGATTCGTCGTTATCGCGTGCGCGAAATTCACTTCGTCGATCCGACCTTCACCTTCGATCGCGACCGGGTGATTGAAATCTCCCGCGGAATAAAACGCTTGAACGCCAAATTGCATTGGACCTGCAAAACGCGCTGCGACCGGGTCGATCCGGAAATGCTCAAGGAAATGGCCGCCGCCGGATGCTACACAATCAGCTACGGCATCGAAACGGCTTCGCAACCGATCCTCGATTTTTACAACAAAGAAATAACCGTCGAGGAGATCGGCCGCGGCTTGGCCGCCACGCGGCAGGCAGGCATTCGCATTTTGGCTTATATGTTGATCGGCTCGCCCGGCGAAACGGATGAAACCGTCCGCGAAACCATGGCGCTGATGCGCCGCTACCAACCGGATTTTGTGCTCTACGCCCAGATGTTGCCCGATCCCGGCAGCATCCGCGCCCGGGAAGATATGCAAAAGGGCGTCTATACCGAAAAGGAGATGCTCGACTACTACCTGGGCGGAAAAACCGAGTTGCTCGACCGGCGCGGCGTCAGCGGCATCCCGGCCGAAACGATCAATCGTTGGATCGCGATGGCGTTCAACGATTTCTATGCCCGACCGGCCTATATTTTCCGGCGTCTGCTGGACATGCGCTCCGTCTACGACCTGCTCAACTATTTTCGCGCCGCAACGGTTTTGCTCGCCGATAAGTTGGGCCTGTATAAAACCGTCGGTTGATCCCTCTCGCTATTGCTCATCTTCCGATTCGCTGCGTTGCGGAGGATTCGCGCTCAGGAAAACTAACCTCTGTCGCCTGAGGCACGAGATCCCGCAGGAGTGATTGCGACGGGTTTTTAAGCATGGATTTTCCAATTGCAATGATGACTACGGCCTCGGCTGAAAAATAATTGTTGCTTGGATGGTCGGCGTAGAAAAAATCGTTCGTCAGGTGTTTTTCCTCCGCTTGAATCAAATTGACAAACCCCTCGTTCGCGGTTAAAAAGCCACGCGAGAGGGAGCGAGGAACGACGCGTGCACGGACAACGACGATGCGCAGGACATCCCGGAGCTTGCAGGGGACAACAACGATGAACCGTACAACACTGGAGGGCTTCCGGAATGAACGCGAACGAATCCCTGGCTCCGAACATGCTCGACTACGAAAGCGAATACCGCGACTTTTCCTGGCAGACGCCGCCTGACTTCAACTTCGGCCGCCACGTCCTGGACGCCCGCGCCGCCGACATGCCCGACCGCCCGGCGCTGGTGTGGGTCAACGCCGACAACAGCGCGCACGAGGTGATCACCTTCGCGCAGATGAAGGAGCGCACCGACCGCGCCGCGCAGGCGCTGCTGGCGCTGGGCCTGAAAAAGGGCGACCGCGTCTTCGTGCAGGTGCACCGGTTGCCGCTGTGGCACTACCTGATGGTCGGGATGTTCAAGTGCGGCATTATCCCCATGCCGGGCACCAATCTGCTGACCGAGCACGACATCGAATACCGCCTGCAGCGCGCGGAGGCATCGGGGGCGATCGTCGCGGCCGAGCACGCCGCGAAGGTCGAGGCCGTCGCCGCCAACTGCCCGACGCTCAAACACAAAATCGTCGTCGAGGGTTCCTTCGGCGACTGGCGGCGCTTCGCGGATCTGCCCGATGACGGACACGCCGAACTGCCCGTCACGCGCGCCGACGAGCCGATGCTCATCTACTTCACCTCGGGCACGACGGCCTTCCCGAAGATGGTGCTGCACACCCACGCCAGTTACGGGATGGGCCACTTCGTCACCGCCAAATACTGGCAGGATCAGAAACCGACCGACCGGCACTGGACGCTCTCGGACACGGGCTGGGCCAAGGCGGCCTGGGGCAAGCTGTTCGGCCAGTGGCACGTGGGCGCGGCGATTTTCATGCACGACGCGCGCGGCAAATTCGACAGCGACCTCACCCTGCGCCTGATCGAGCAGTACCGGGTGACGACCTTCTGCGCGCCGCCCACCGCCTACCGCATGCTCGTGCTGCAGGACCTGAGCAAGTACAACCTGTGCTCCATCCGCCATTCAATGTCCGCCGGCGAGCCGATCAACCCCGAGGTCATCAAGCAATGGCGTCGCGCAACCGGCACGACGATCTACGACGGCTACGGCCAGACCGAGACGGTCAACATCATCGCCAATTTCCGCTGCCTGCCGGTGCGCTACGGCTCGATGGGCAAGGCGGTGCCGGGCTTTACCATCGAGATCGTCGACGACGAGGGCAAGGTGCTCCCGCCCGACGAGGAAGGGCACATCGCGGTGAAAACCAAACCCGAACGGCCCGTCGGTTTGATGAAGGAATACTGGCTGGACGAGGACGCCAACCGCGGCGCGTTCGTCAACGGTTGGTACTTCACCGGCGACCGCGCCTACAAGGACGCCGACGGGTACTTCTGGTTCGTCGGCCGCGCCGACGACGTGATCAAGGCCTCCGGCTACCGCATCGGGCCCTTCGAGGTCGAAAGCGCGTTGCAGGCGCATCCGGCCGTCGCCGAAAGCGCGGTCGTGGGCAGCCCCGATCCGATCCGCGGCACGATCGTCAAGGCGTTCATCATCCTGGCTCCCGGCTACGCGCCGTCCAAGGAGTTGGTCAAAGACATCCAAAACTTCGTCAAGGAAACGACCGCGCCCTACAAGTACCCGCGCGAAATCGAGTTCGTCGCGGAACTGCCCAAGACGGTCTCGGGCAAGATCCGCCGCGTCGAACTGCGCCAGCGGGAGATCGAACGCAAACGGGCGTAATTCGCGATCGGTGGCACTGATACGCCGAACAAAGTGAGGCTTATCAGTGTTTTAAATGAACACTGATAAACTCGCTTGCGTTGCTCGCTCGCGTATCAGTGCCACCGAAAATAATTCCTGTAAGCTAAAGTGGCGTGGCACCGATTTACCGAACCAAGCGAGGCGTATCAGTGTTTTCATCATCCACTGTAATGCTCGCTGCTTTCATTCGCTCGCAAAACAGTGCCACCCGCCGAGACTCTCGTGTGCCGCACTTATGGCGCAAGCCGAAGGTATGTTGATTCGAACATTGCACAGCAATGAACGCTCAATATCCTCCGTGCCTGCCCGGATCTGATCGACGCACTTTTCTCGGTTTCGGGCGGGCGCGAAATAAGTTAGGATGCGATTGACAGAATCATCGCGGGCTTGCTAGGAACATTCATTGAACAACCCTTCGGGGGAGGTGAATGCGTATGCGTTGGTTTTCGAAGTTGATGCTTTTCGCCGCCTTGGTCGCGCTGATCGGCGGCGTCATGGTCAGCGCCTGCACCCAGGAAGAGGATGACAAGGAAGAGTCGAAGTACGAAACGGTGCCCATCGAGGTGACCATCGACGAATTGTACGACCTGTCGGTCGGCGATCAAATCGGCGTGGCCCGTTTCCGTTCGAAAAAAGGCCCCACCGGCCTGCGTGTCCGCGCCGAGTGTTACCTGGAAACGCTCAGCCGTTTCCCCGACCAGAAAATCGACGTCAAGTTGGAGTTGCTCAACCAGGACGCCGCGCACGAACCGATGGACCCGGTCGAGTGGGTGCAGGACAGCAACACCAAGGCCTTCTCGTTCATCATCCCGGTCGTCGAAACGATCCCCTCGATTCTCAACTTCCGCGTGCTCGTCTACAGCTATCTCTATTCGACGAGCAGGAACAGACGCTCGACGACGATACGGCCGACGACGACACGGTCGACGACGACACAGTCGACGACGATACAGCCGATGACG
>DAINPV010000160.1:0-8688 GCA_036743315.1 bacterium
GGAAGGCCATCTGAGCGTTCAGGCTGCCGTCGATGATGCCCATGAAATCTTCGTCGGTCATCGTCACGGTGCAGTTGGCGCTTTCGTGCGCACCGTCGTTGACTTTCGGCGCGTCGCCGGTCAGGTCGACGTTCCACTCACCGCCGCCGTCGCCGGTGATGCAGAACTGGTACACGGCTTTGATGCCGGCAACTTTGGCCGGGTCGGCCGTCAATTTCGCACTGATGTTCTGGAACACTTCCGCTGCGGTCTTGCTCATGCTCTTGTCCTTTCTGTGCCGGTCATGGGACCCCATGACGTTAAAACGGGTCTTATGAATGAAATAGGCGTTCCCCAAAAAGCCTGACTTACACCCATAGCGAATAGGATACCTATTTTTCTTAGCAAATCGCCTTTCGCGGTGTCAAGTTCCCCGCGCGTTAAAAGCGCATTTTAAAAGAAAAAACCCGGCCGCGCGGCCGGGCGGAATGCACGGGTGGAAGGGCTCGAACCTCCGACCCTCGGTTTTGGAGACCGATGCTCTACCAATTGAGCTACACCCGCAGACTGTCAAAAAGCAGGACACTTGCTATCATATTTTGCCGGTCGCTTGCAACCGGAAAATGCGGCGGTTTGACACCGCGACGCACTCCGGCAACGATAGAACGAACCGGTCGATCATGCAGGGGAGGAAGGTCATGAACAACAAAGCGACGGTTGTGTTATGCGCGTTGCTGTTCGCGGTGCTTACCGCCTCGTCGGCGCAGGCGCGGCGTTTGTGGCTCGAATATTCCGACGGCTACGTGGATCGCTGCGACCGCTACGGCAAGCAGGGCGACGCCTACGCCATGCGCTTCGATCCGCAAGCGGCGATGCTGCTGCAGCAGGTGTTGTTCACCGCCGAGGGCGAGGGGCAGTTGGAACTGCACGTCTGGGCCGAACGCGACGGCCTGCCCGACCTCGGTCGCGATTTGATTCAGCCGCAAACGCTGTCCACCGACGACGCGCAGAAATCCTACCCGGTCGATCTGGCAGACCTCGGGTTGATCGTCGATCCGCCCAAGCCGTTTTACGTCGGCTTCGTGCGTCTGACCGACGATGGCGCCAAGTTGTGCTACGACGCCACCGATGATCTGGCCTTGCGCAACAAGCAGCGGCTCGACGGCGAGTGGAGCGAAACGCTGAAGGATTGGATTGTGCTCGCGGCGGTCGATTACCGCGACGAACCGACCGACTTCTACTTCACCGACGTCACCGCGGCGGCGGGCATCGAGCGACTGGGCAGCCGCATGGCCTGGGGCGATTACGACAACGACGGCGACCTCGACCTGCTGTTTTCCGGACCGGTGCTCTACGCCAACGACGGCGACGGCACGTTCACCGACGCGACCACCGCCGCCGGGCTCGACGGCGTGGGCAGCAACGGCTGTGTGTGGGCCGACTTCGACAACGACGGCGACCTCGACTTTTTCGCCATGGTCAGCAGTCTGGAAAACTACGACCGCTTTTTCCGCAACGACGGCGACGGCACCTTCACCGACGTCACCGACGCGGCGCTGAGCGAGGAAGACCGCGACCTCAACCCCAGCGAGGGCGCGGCCTGGGGCGATTACAACAAGGACGGCTTCCTCGACTTGTATTTGGCCAACTACGAAATGCCGGGCGACGAACTGGCGATCGGCACGCGCGACAGACTCTATCGCAACAACGGCGACGGCACCTTCACCGACGTGGCCGACGACCTGGGGCTCGATCCGCAGTTGCCCGCGGGCGATTACCTGTGCGGGCGCGGCGTGAACTGGGGCGACTTCAACGACGACGGCTGGCCGGACATCCACGTCAGCAACTACCGGCTCGACCCCAACCTGCTGTACATGAACGACGGCGCCGGCGCCTTCACCGAAGTGGCGCTGGCCAAGGGTGTGCAGGGCTACGAGATGAACGCGGCATGGGGGCACACCATCGGCTCGGCCTGGGGCGACTTCAACAACGACGGTTACCTCGATCTGTTCGACGCGAACCTGGCGCATCCGCGCTTTGCGGGCTTTTCCGATCCGAGCCTGCTGTTTCTCAACGACGGGCCGCCCGACTACGCCTTCACCGATTACACCGCCGCCGCGCAGGTCATTTACGTCGAGACGAACTCCGAGCCGTGCCTGGGCGATTTCAACAACGACGGCTGGCTCGACCTGCTGGTGACCAACGTCTATGAAGATTTCTGGCAGCAGCTTTATCGCAACGACGGGGCGGCGCACCTGAGCGACGTGACGTATTTCAGCGGCCTGAACATCGAGAACGGCTGGGGCGCGACCTTCGCCGATTACGACGGCGACGGCGTGCTCGATCTCGCGTCGAACCAGGGACTGTATCGCGGCAACGCCAACGGCAACAATTATTTGCAGGTGCAACTGGAGTGCAACGCGGGCGATCCGTTCTGCGTGGGCGCGCGCGTCGAGCTGCAACTGGTGCACGACGGCGGCGCGCAGGCCCGCGAGGTGACGTCGGGCAAGGGCACGACCAACGGCGATCCGTTCGTGCTGCACTTCGGCCTCAACCAATGTTCGCAGGCCTGGCGGGTGACGGCGAAGTTTCTCAGCGGCAAGACGGTCACGCGCTACGAGACGGCGGCCAACCAGTTGCTCGTCATCGACGAAGATGACCTGTCCGACGACGAACCGGCCGTGCCGACCGATCCCGGCACCTGCGCCGACGTCGATTACTCCAAACCCGGTTGGCCCGACGACGACACGATCGACGACGATGCAGCCGATGACGATACCGACGATGATGATGACGACGATGACAACAACGAGTCGGATGATGATGACGATGATAATGACAACGACGATGGCTGCGGTTGCTCATAGGACGACTGATCGAAGGCGCGTGGCGATGATTCCCGTGCCGGGGCGACAGGCGCTTCCACCTTCACACCATAACAATCGAAAGTCTCCACAGGTGGAAGGCCGTTCCGCTCGACTCGAACAATGGATGTATGCATGATAGGCGACGTTCGGCGTCGCTCGCTTTTGCTTACGGCCGATAATGCAGGATTGCGCCGTTGCTGGGCGCCCAGCCGGCGGCGAACACGTCGGACGGCGAGGGGCCCCAGAGATCGGTGACCGCGCCGCTCAGCCCGCTGTGCATGATCTTCCAGGACATGCCGTCGTAGTGCAGGATCGTGCTGTTTTCAGTGCCGACGTACACGTCCGACGCGGAGAAACCCCAGACGCTCCACAGTTCCTTGTCGACGTTGACGTTCATCGAGGACCATTGATCGCCGTCGAAGTGGTAAATGTAACTTTCGTTCCAGGTGGTGCCGCCCACGGCGAACACGTCGTCGGCCGCCGAGCCCCACATCGCGTACAGGGCGCATTTCGCGTCGAAGGGCATCGCCGACCACGACAGCCCGTTGTAGCGATACATGTAGTTGACGGCCGCGGCGAACAGTTGGTTCGGCGTCGCGCCCCACAGGGCGTTGACTTGGCGGTTGATGTTTTCGACCGCCCGCGACCACCCCTTGCCGTTGAAGTGCAGCAGGAAACCCTTGTCGGTTTTGCCGTCGTTGCCCCCGGCCCACACGTCGGTCGGCGAGAAGCCCCACACGGCGTACAGGTCCTCGGTCGTGCCGCTGTCCGACAGCGACCATTCTTCGCCGTCATAGTGAATGATGGCGCCGTCCCATCCCACGACCCATACGTCGTCGGGCGCGGAGCCCCAGATGTCCGTCAGAAGCCAGTCGGTCGGGCTGTCCATCGGCGACCAGGACGCGCCGTCGAAGTGCGCGATTTTTCCGTTCTCGGCAACGACGAAAATATCGTCCTCGGCGAAGCCCCAGATCGCGTTGGCGGCCGCTTTCATCACGCTGGAGGTCATTTCGGTCCAGGTCGATCCGTCATAACGCAGCAGCTCGCCCCGGTAGGAGGAGGCGACGAATAGGGTGGAATCGGAACCGGCGAAGTCCATCGACAAAGCGTAGATCCCGGGAGGCAAGTCCGTTTCCGTCCAATTGGCGCCGTCGAAATGCAGCAGCCGCGAGGTGGAATAATAGCGCGCCTGGAAATAAATGTCGGTGGCGGAAAAGCCCCAGATCGCGCCGGTGAAAGGCTCGATGCCGGAGCGAAACACCGACCATTGGTTGCCGTCATAGTGCAGGATTTTGCCGGTGTAGCAGGTCCCATCGAAATAATTGGCGCTGGCGTAAACGTCGTCGGGCGCCGCGCCCCAGATGTCGGCGATGTAGGAGATATCGACCGGCTCGGCGAAAGGCAGCGGCGTCCATGATTCGCCGTCGTAGTGCAGGATCTCGCCGGAGCGCCCGGCCGCGAACGCGTCGTCGCCGGCGAAGCCCCAGAGCGTATTCAATTCCTTCCTGGTGCCGCTGGCCATCGGCGTCCACGAGTCGCCGTCGTAATGTAGAATGACGCCGTGATCGCCGACGGCGAACACGTCGTCGGACGCCGCGCCCCAAACCGCCTGCAATTGGCACGGACGATCGGTGAACCAACGCCGCCAGACGCGGCCGTCGTAGTGCAGGATCGTGCCGTTCGTCCCGACCGCGAAGGTGTCGGCCGAGGACGTGCCCCAGACGCCGTTCAGTTCGGCCTCGACCATGTCGGCGACGCCGGACCAGGTCGCCCCGTCGTAATGCAGAATGGTGCCGTTCATGCCGACGGCCCAGATGTCCTTCGTCGAATAACTCCAGATGTCGTTGAGCGGGTTGCCCTGCGGCAGGGGATTCTGCCAGCACCAGCCGTCGCGACTGCAAACGGTTTCCAGCGGTCGGTCGGCGGAAATCTCGCGGGCGAGCGGAAATTCGTAGCGTTCGTCGGCCAAAAAGACGGCGGTCACCGGGCCGGCCGCCTCGAGTTCGGAGGCTTGCTCGACGGCGGCGAAGTCCGGCGCGTCTTCGGATGAACCGCAGCCCAACAGCGTCGGCAGCAGAATAACCGCGACGAAGAAAGCGTAAGTTTTCATCAATGAACCCTTTCCTCGAAAGGGGGATGATTTGCACTCAAGGTCCAAGGGAATCCAACCACTATTTATTCTTAAAATCAACATCAATTATCTCTTTTTTTACGGATGTTCAATCCGGCTGTAATTAGGGAAGGCCGTGCCTCGCGTGGCGGTAATGGACTTCTGGATCCCCGGGTCGAGCCTGAGGATGACCAGGAATGATTCCTGGCCCTAGAGCGCGCGCAGCCACTCGGGCTTGAGGGCGTCGCGGTTGCGCGAGCCGACGATCTCCCGGAGCATCTGCAGGGCGGCCGGCTTCTCCTCGGGCATGCGCACGCGCAGCGGCACGTAGTTGCTGGCGTGGTTGGACATGAACAGGCCGCGGGTCATGTCGGTGTGGGCGAGGATCAGCGCCAGTTCCTCGAGCATGGCGAACTCGTCGGGCAGGCGCCAGATCCCCCGTTGTTGCAGGTCCCACAGCGGCGTGCCGGGCACGACCATCACGGTCAGCGCGCCGACGTAATCCGGGTCGATGGCGGTGAGCACGCGCCCGGTGTGGATCGCGTGTTCGCGCGGCCGATCCGGCGACACGCCCAGCAGTACGGTGACCGACAATTCGATGCCCGCCTGCTTGACGCGCCGCCCGGCCGCGATCATCTCCTCGCCGGTGCGCCCCTTGTCGATGAAGGCCAGCGTTTCGTCGTCGCCCGACTCCAGCCCGAAGTAGACGATGCCCAGGCCCAGCGCACGCAGTTCCTTGAGCTCCTCGACGCTCTTCTTCATGATCGCCTTGGCGTTGCCGTAGATGCCCACGCGCTCGAGGCCGCGGATCGACCCGCGCAGCTTCTCCAGAATGCGCACCAGGCGCGGCTGGGGGATGATCAGGGCGTCGCCGTCGGCAAGGAACACGCGCCGCCACGGACGCAACGCGGCCATTTCGTCGATTTCGGCGAAGAGCCGTTGCTCCTCTTTGATGCGAAACCGCGTGCCCTTGTACGTCGGGCAGAAGGTGCATTTGTTGTGGCTGCACCCGAAGGTAGCCTGCAAAATCAACGAGCGCGCCTCGCTGGGCGGCCGAATTACCATGCCTTCGTATTCCATAAACCTACCAATCGATTTCGTCGACCGTTTTCATTTTTTCGGCCAGCGTCGGTTCGTCGACGGCGACCCGCACTCGCGCCCGCTGGGCGGCGACCATCTCCTCGTACTCCGGTCGTGCGAAATAAGTTAGCAGCGACTCGCTCAACGGCAAGACCTGCTCGTGCGGCGTCCAGGCGAAGAGCTCGCCGGTGCCGGCGTCGCGCAGGCATTCGAAGTAAACGGCAAAGGAAAGAGAAGCGACGCTGTGCCCCTGGGCGGTCAACTGGGTGAAAATCGCCTCCATCGTGCCCTGCATGTGCGGATCGATGAACTTGAACCACTTCGAATAAAACAGGGCGTTGTGAAAATACTCGGGGATGTTCATCAGGCCGTCTTTGTGGATCATCCGCGAAACCCATTCGAGCAGCGCGACAACCTGGTTGCCTACGCCCAGGCCGGGGAAGTTCTGCCCGGGCAGGCGCGGACGATCGGCCGAAAACTCGCCGTGGATGTTCTGCATCAGCATCCATTCGATGCATAGTAGGTTCAATGCGGGCAGTCCGAATTTGGCCAGATGATCGTTGCAGGGCTGGAAGCGGCTCTCCTTGAGGATCACCTCGCCCAGCAATTCGCGCTTGCCCGCCTCAACGTTGTAGATGCGCAGGAAATGTTCGAAGGGCCCGCGCGGACGAAATTCCAGGTCCAGCGAATGGTAACCGCGCGAAGCCAGTTGTTGTGCGATGCCGAATTTTTTCAGGGCGAAGCGAATGCGGGCCAGGTCGAAGGAGCCGAGAAACAGGGCGCTGAACTTGTTGTGCTCTTCGAGTTCGCGTTCCAGTTCGATTTCGGTCAAGTCCATGCCCGCGGGTTTTTCGTGCCCGGCCTGTTCTTCGGGCTGCTTTTTATAAGGTTTATAACGAAAAATTCCCTTGGGCATTCCCGCGACCAGTTTGATGTTTCACTGCCCCTTTATTATCCATTGTTCGGCTAAGGTGTCAATCAATGACGCGACGCGTTAGGAAAAATCGCCATTCATTTTTTTACTTCCGCTGTTGACATGTACTTTGTTGCCCTTTTAGCATCAAGATGATATGCAATCATTAGCGTCAATAGAGTTATTATTGTCACGCATCCCGGGCGGAGGAGAGGATGGCTGCTGAAGAAGGAATCCAACTAGGTCGGGTAATCAAATCGGTCGGCACGGCGCCGGACGCGCAGAAACAGGCGGAGATATTGAACAATGCCTTCAGCCGCGTTTCGATTCGCCAAGCGGCGGATTATTGGTTTGAGATTGCCGACAAAGCGTTGGACGACCTCAGTTACGCCAAAGCCTTTTTAACGTTCCTGGATGTGCCGACGTTGACCAAAGTGGCCGGTAAAAAGACAATGGGGCAGCTTGTTTTCACCTTCAAGAGCACCGACAAGTATTTACGCTTGATCCAGATATTCGAAAAAGTCTCGCGGCTGGACGCCAAGGCGGTCAAGGTGATCAAGGCCAAGGCGGCGATGATGTTCCAGTTCTTTTACCTGGTGACCGACCGGATCGTCGAGGAAGGTCTGCCCAAACTCAAGATCCACGCGACCGACGTGGTCAACCGCATTCTGGACGACCCGCAAGCGTCGGACAAACTTTTGCACGTGAATTTGAACAATTATGGACGCGCCTACTGGAGCATCATGATCGATCAGCTCAAGGAAGGCGACTTCCGCTCGAAGGACGAGGTCGTTTACGAGGTGCTCCTTAACGATTCGTTGATCAACCAGTACGAAGCCGGGTCGATTCTGGCTTCGGCGGGCGCGGGCGGCGAGGGCGACGCGCGTTTGTCCGACGCGGTCATGTCGCGTCTGGGCATGAACATTATCAAGCGCTTGAATCTGCTGTTGCGCACCACGCAGATGTACCAAAGCGCCGATCACCCCTCGGTGTCGGCGGCGTTGGAAAGCCTGCTGTCGACGATCGAAAACGCGATGCAGGGGCGCGAGAGCCTGACCTTCACGCGGTTGGGCAGCGACTTGCTGATCGACGACATCAAGCTCAAGCAGAAGGCGAAGTTCATCGAGGACTTCGTGCAGGCGCTGGAAGAGCGCAACGTGAACTCGATGACGCTCAAGACGGGCCTGAGCCTGGAAGAGGTCCGCGTGTTCCTGTTGCTGTTCGCCGAGACGCAGGCGCAGATCAAGAAGCGCGGCGGCGTCAAGACGATTCTGGACGGCAAGGGCGTCAGCCACATTTTGGTCGACCAGTTCAAGTACGGCATCATCGCCGACGACCAGAAGGAGGAAGCCGACCAGGTCGCCTCCGACGACAAGATGCTGGAGAACATCGTCTTTACCGAAATCGTGGCCAAGATCCGCAAGGGCGATCTCGGCGAAATGAACGCCACGGAAATCGGCGCGGCGTTCAAGGAGTTGATCAGCGGTCAGTTCGCCGCGGACAAATCGGCGCGTAAATCGCTGGCGCAGATGATTCTCGCCCTCGACCCTGAACTGGCCGAGGAAGCGGTGTTTTCCAAAGCCGGCGTGCGTGACGAAATGAGTTGGTCGACCGCGCGCAAGATGATCGACAAACTGTTGGATGATCTGGACAAGGGCGGCGCGGAAGACCGCATCCATGTGCTGGACAATCTCCAAAAAATGGGCGAATTGGCGATCACCAAGAACAAAGAAACGACC
>DAINPV010000161.1:0-8611 GCA_036743315.1 bacterium
CCCCGGGCTGCACCCGACCCTCTCCCACCGGGAGAGGGTAAGAGTCGGCAGCTTGAACTCCCTTCTCCCCGTGGGAGAAGGGCCGGGGATGAGGGTTCACGTTTGTCAAGATCACACATAGGTAACAGCTTATTCGCAGGATATGGGATGCACTATTTGCCGGCCGGTGGCACTGATACACGAGCGAGCAAGACGAGCGAGTTTATCAGTGTTTCTCACAGTGCCGGGCGGCACTGTTTTACGAGCGAATAAAATGAGCGAGCATAACAGTGGATATTTTAACACTGATAAGCCTCACTGCGTTTGGCGTATCAGTGCCACCGAGGAAAAATTGATGACGACCTTTACTCCCTTCTCCCCGTGGGAGAAGGGCCGGGGATGAGGGCTGCCGCGAGGATTGTCGCCCACCGTCGTTTTTTTCTCCCCCCGCTACATTTTTGCTATCCAAAATTATTTTTCGTGCTATAAGAAATGGCAGGAGAGGGGCTTGGTGCATTGGAGGTGCGCCATGGATTGCCCTTTCCGTTTTCGTTTAAACCCCGTTTTTCTTTTCCTCATTTTATGCGTTTTTGTCATCGGCGCCTGCGATTTGCGTGAAGCCCCGCTCGAACAGGGACCGGCCGACGACGATACTGACGAATGGGACGATTCCGGCAGTGGCGGCGGTTACGGGTGGCTGGACAATCCTGAAATCGCAGCGGTGGTGCAGGAGGTGATCGAGGGCCTGATGGCGCGCGACGCCGAGGCGCTCGACCTGAAGGTCTATCCCAATTTGAGTGAAAACTTCGCTCACGCCGGCCTGGATCGTGATGGTTTTTTCGCATACCTGAAGTCCGAGCTGCGCACCTCGCCGGAGCGAATCATTTCCGACTTCGGCGTGTATGGATATATTTTCCGGGATGGCGACGAAGCCTCGGTGGATGTCCGCATCCATTACTCCGGCTATTACCCGCCGAACGACGAAACCGATTTTAACCTCAATTTTCAAGGCGTTCAGGAAAAGTCGTTCGAGGTCGTTCAAGTGGAGGATTCTTGGGAGTTATGGGTGGTCCAGGATATCGTCACCGTTTCGGGTGAGGAAACGCTTTTCGGCGGCGAGGAATTCGACATCGTCATCTCCGACGATTTTTACCCGGAGGACGAAGATTTTCCGTCCCAAGGCGAGGTGAACATCGACGGAATGCTGCACCTGCCGGAATTAAAGGAGGGGCAACGCCTGACGGCCAATTTCAGCCTTGATATGGGCGATCAACGCGGCCATGCGCAGATGTGGGGTCGGCCGGAGAGCTATTTGTACGACTGGGACATGACCGACATGCAAGGGTGGTTCGTCAACGTCGATTTGACCCTGCCCGTGGATGAACAGCCGGAAAACTACATGATTCCCGGGGAGTTGCCGTTGGGCGTCGATGCGGTGGATCTAACCGTGCGTTTCATCGTGACCGATGAAAACGGTGGTCCGGTGGGCGTGAAAGGGTTCACCTATGCGTATCCCAACGACTACGATCACAACAAGGCCTACTGCGGCGATCTGTTGGGCGCCGAGGTCGACGGCCTTTGGCTGTTGCGGGTGGACGATCCGCGATATTCGCCCTTCGAACTGCTTGACGTGCGTCGCGCCGGCGGGCAACTCTACGGCGCAAGCCTGTTTCCTGCCTTCCGTCACGAGGGGTGGGTCGGCGGATGGGAGCCGGCGGGAAGTTTTCTCGGCAAGGAAATCAGCCTGGCGGCGAACACCGCCCAAGGGGAGATCGTCTACCGGGCGCTTTGGCAGGGCGACCGGTTGACCGGCATCATCGACTACCCGGACGCTGAAATCGGCGCCAACCCGACTTTTATCGGCCGCAAGCTGAGCAACCGGTGCGTCGGCCTGCCGCATTTCTTTTTAAACGACGCTTCGTTGAAAATCGCGATCGGCGATAAGCAATTCGCCTGCCGGGCCGCCCGTGCGGGGGAAAACATTGGCCTGAATTGCGGCGGCAGCGCTTTCGCCGGACGAATGGTTCGTAACGCGCTGGTCGTGGACGAGGCCGGTAACAGCGGTCTGGCTCTGTTTTTGGCCTTCGAGGACGATACGCGGGGCTATGCGGCCCTGTTGGATAAGGCGACGGGTTTACTGAGCGAAGGGGCGTTTTCCGTGCAGTAATCCGCGCGTCGCGGGAGAGGGGATCGGCAAATGGGAGGGTCGGCATGAAATTTTCGTATCTTCTTGTTTTTATTGTTTGTTTGGCTATGGTTTTCAGCGCGGCCGGTTGTGAATGCGATCCCGGTAAAGACGGCGATGCCTGGGACCATTACAACGGCAATGACGACCATCACAGTGGCGATGACGATGACGATGACAGCTACGAGGAGGATCCCCGCAATTTAATCTCCGCCACGGTGGATGAAATCGTCGAGGGCCTGCTGGCCCGCACGCCGAAAGCCTTGGATGAAATGGTGTTTCCGTATGTGGATGAAAGCTTCTATATGGCCGGTTTGGATGCTGAAGGATTTAAAAAATACTTGTTGGCCGATTTGCGTCGCGCTCCCAATCTGGTTTTTGTCGAGTATACGGCGTCCAAAACAATTGAGGAAAAACGGAATTGGTACAATGTCGTTGTGACCATTGATTATGACGCCGTTCAATTTGCCGAAAATGATCATGAAATCCCCTGGAAACTCAAGGGGAATATCGCGCTGATCATGGATTTTTATTCCTGGATTAATGATAATGACGTCTATCAATTGATGAGTCTTCAAGTACTGAGCGGCTTTACCCAAATCTCGGGCGGCGTCAGGGCCGAAGTCATCTACGAGAGTGATTTTATCATCGACACCCAGGAGGTGGCGCCGAGCGGGAAGATTACCGTGCAGGGTACGATTCGCCTGCCGCAACTGGCGGAGGGCGAACGGTTGCTGGCGTCCTTCGGTCTGAATTGGGACGATTGGCGCGGGAACGCCCAGGTCTGGCAACAGCCGGAAGCGGTTGTTTTCGCTCAGGATTGGACAGATCTGCAAGGGCAGTTCGTGGTGATGGACCTGGCGTTGCCCGCCGACGGCCTGCCGGAAAATACCATCATTCCCTATCAACTTCCCCTGGGCGTGACCGCGGTGGAATACCGCATGCTGTTCAAGCGGATTGCGGCGGACGGCCGTGTGGCGGGAGTCAGCGGACAGTCGATGATTCTGCCGATCCATGGAGTGATCAACGAGCCCTATTGCGCCCAGTCGTTGGCCGAGGACGCCGACGGCATCTGGCTGTTGTGGGTGGACGATTGTTCGTTCCAGTTGTTGGATGTCCGCGAGCGCGATTCCTGGCTGTATGGCGCGTTGCTATTTTCCATCCCCGGCGACGATGGGACGATCGGCAGCTTGGATCTGACTGGGTATGAGATTCACGATGAAGTGACCCTGCGGTCGAATGAGGATGATACGCAGGTGTATTATCAGGCCGTCCGGCAGGGGGATCGCCTGGTTGGCGGGACCATTGAGGAGTTGTTCTCCGATGGTTCCTGGTTCGTCGGCCGCAAGCTGAGCAACCGGTGCGTTGGACTGTCGCCTTACGATCTGAGCGGCGCTGCGCTGCGGGTGGATTTCGACGACCGGAGTCTGGTGTGTCTGGCTCAGCGCAATGGAGAGGAAGTTTCTATAAATTGCGGCACGGAACATTTTTCCGGGCGCATGGCCCGCAACGTGCTGCTGGCGCGGAATACAACAGACAACACCATGTTATTGTTGGCGTTTGCCGATAATCTCTTCGCCGAGGCGCTGTTGGTCGAGCCGTCGTCCGGCGAATCCAGGTCGGGCATGGCTTTCGTGCAATAAAGAGAAAAGCGGCGGAGCGTTGCCGTCACCGTTCCGCCGCTTTTGCCTATCGACTGAAAATCACTCGCCTTTCCAGACCGGCGCGCGCTTTTCGATGCGCGAGGCGACGCCCTCCTGGAAGTCCTTGGAACGCACCAGCAACGACTGCGCCACGGCTTCGAATTTCATCGACGATTGCAGATCCAACTCGCAGGCATGGTCGAGCACCACTTTGGCCACGCCGACGGCCTGTGGCGCGCCCTTGCCCAGGTCCTGGTGCCAGCGCATGGCCGCCGTCATCCCCTCGCCGGCGGGCACGACTTCGTTGACCAGGCCCCATTTCTCGGCCGTTTCCGGGTCGATGGTTTTGCCGGTCATGATCAGTTCCTTGGCCCGCGGCAGGCCGACGGTGCGCACCAGACGCGTGCTGCCGCCGACGTCCGGAATCAGGCCCAGGCGCACTTCCTCGATGTTGATGCGGGTGCCGACCTCGGCGATGCGGAAATCGCACGCCAGGGCGAATTCCAGGGCCATGCCGATGCAATAGCCGTGCAACACGGCGACCACCGGTTTTTCCAACCGAGCGAGTTGATGGGTGACGTTCTGCAGCCGCTGCACGAGGGCGCGGAACTTGCCGGTACCGCTCATGTCGGCCCCGGCGAGGGCGAAAAAGTCGATGCCGGCGCTGAAAGCCGGACCCGCACCGTTGAGGATCACCGTGCGCACGGAATCCTTTTCGATGATTTCCTTCATGATTTCTTCGAGTTGCGCCAACATTTCCAGATTCATCGCGTTGCGCTTGTCGGCGCGATTGAGCGTGACGATGCGCGCGCTGCCTTCGTCGCGGACGATGACCACGGGTTCGCTCATGGGCCTCTCCTCAGCTATTGATTCCTGCGTGGGATTATTCGATCGCTTCCAAGGCGGTTTTCGCCGCCATCTTGGTCTTTGTTTTACCGGTCATCGCGGCGATGCGCAACCGGCTTTTGATTGCCCGTAGATCTTCGCGCGTGCGTTCGGAAACCCCGGCGACCAGGGCTTCGATGGCCGGCACGGCGATTTTCGAGGGTCCGGCCTCGCTCAGCAGCAGTTGCACATGCCAATCGTCGGTCACGCCGAAAGTTTCGAGGAACCGGTCGGCCAACTCGTCGAAGCGGTCCGACCCCCGGGCTTGTTCCAGTTCCTCGACCGCGGCGGCCTGTTGGGCGTCGGTTTTTTTGGCGAAGAGCTTGTCGGCCTCGCGCAAGGCGACCTGCTTGGCCCAGGCCTGCTGCTTTTTCGTGCCGGTGAAGGCCGGCTTTTCCTCGCGGCGATAGTTGGATCGATCGCGCCGCTTGTCCAGTTCCCGCCACGAGGGACGGTCGTCGTCGTTCCAACTGCGGTCGTTGTCGGGACCCATGGCTTGATCCTCCTGCTTGCCGGTCATCCTACCATGTTCCGGCGGTCGGCGCAGCAATGAAAAAAAACCCCCGAGCCTTGCGGCCCGGGGGCTTTTCGCTATCGAACTTTTACTTTGTCGCTGATTAGGCAGTCAAAGCGTCTTCGATGCAGGCAGCGGCTTCGTCGCAGTTGCCCATGTTGTTCACGAGGCAATCAAAGCCGGTGTCGCCGTAGAAAGCTTCGCCAGCTTCGCACCAGGCGATCAGGTCGGCCACGTCGATCGCGTTGCCTTCTTCATCTTCCAGGTACCAGCCGCAGTCATCGAAGAACATCCACGCGTCTTCGCAGGTGGCCACGTCGTCGTCATCATCGTCGTCGGCGGCATCGTCGTCGGCGGCATCATCATCGTCGTCGTCGTCATCGTCGCCACACGCGATAACCACGCCCAGGCTCAGGACCAAAGCAAAAATGATGGTCAGAAGCATCAGTTTATTGGTCATGTTCTTTCTCCTCCGTTTAGGGTGTCTTAGGTTTTTAAGGAAACAGTGAATTTGTAAACGAACAACCTCTCTGGCTCAGTCTTTGAACCAAAATCTTCTATGCCAATAGCACACGACCTGGGGACGGTCAAGAAGAAAATGATTTTTTCGCTTTTGAGTCTCTTCGGCCGAACCCTCTGATTTTGCATTCGAATTCCGATTTTTGAGTCATAAGTTATTGAATTGGTTGCTTTTTTCGTAAAAGCCATGCTGTGCTGCGTCAAAGTCAATAAAAAACAAATAGATAGAAGAGAAACTTAAGAAACTACCTTTCCATTTTTTCTTTTCTTTTGGAGAGTAAAAAAATCATTCGGGCCGTTTGGCCGGCGTTGGTTAATTTGACGGACGATCCCGGCGACGGCAAAGGATGCGCGGGAAACGATCGCAGGCCCGACGTTGCGATCTCGTTGTTATTGTAATGAGATAATAATTAAATATTTCCCGGAGCGGCCGCCGCCGGCAAAGCGACGGCAAAACGCATGCGTCCCGCTTTTGTGTTACAAATAACCCAAGCTGCGCAGGCGTTCGATTTCCTGGGCAGATAATTGCTCGGAACGCGAGAAGGTCTTGCCGGTCGCGGAGCTTCGACGGATCGCTTCCATCTGCGCGGCCATTTCGCGCCGCAAAATCTCGGCCATCTTTGGATGCGTTTCGGCGAGATTGGTGCGTTCGCGCGGATCGGCCCGCAGATCGAAGATCTCCTCGGGTTTGTCGATTTTCAGGTTGGCGCCGAAATCCAATTCGTAAGGCGTGACCAGTTTGTATTGCCCGTTGCGCAGGGCGTAGCGTGAATCGCCGCTCATGCTTGTTTCGGCGATCATCGGCAGCGGGTCGGCCGCGCCGGCGTGGATCATCCCCAGCAGGTCGCGCCCGGGCAGGTTGTATTTTGTCGCTTCAATCCCGACCAACCCCAAGATGGTGGGGAACAGGTCGAGCGTCTGTACTTGCCCTTGTACGCGCACACCCTCGGGCAGCATCATCGGGAAGCGCATGATCAGCGGCACATGCAACACTTCGTCGTACAGCGTCAGGCCGTGGCCGAAGTAGCCATGGTCGCGGAATTCCTCGCCGTGGTCGCTGGTGACGATCAGCACCGTGTTGTCGATCGCCTGCTTCTCGTACAAAAACTTGAACAGTCGGCCCAGCTCGCGGTCGACCTGCGCGATCTCGCCGTCGTACATCGCCAGGCAGAAATCGTTGAGCATGTCCTCGCCGCGAATCACCTTGATGGCGAACTGCGCGTAGTCGGTGGTGGCGATCAACTGCCGCAACGGCGCGACGATCTGTCCCGGCCAGAATTCCTTGGCGGTCGCCTCGTCGGGTTCGTAAGGCCAGTGCGTGTCGTACATATGCAGGAAGAGGAAGAAATTCTTGGCCAGCCGCGGCTCGATGAACCCGATGGCCTTGTCGACGATCGTGGCCGCCGGTTGCAGATCCTCGTAATCGAAATAGTCGAAGCCCTGGTGGAAGCCGTACACCTTGTCCAGCAGGATGTAACTGGCGATCGCCCCGGTGTCGAATCCGTGCTCGCGCATGACCTCGGCGATGGTCAGGGCGTGGTTGTCCAGCCGGTCGGTGACCTTGAACAAGCCCAGGGTGGTCGGCTGCACACCGGTGAGCATCGCGCCGTGGCCGGGCAGGGTCCAACTGGAGTTGGAAATCGCCTCTTCGAAGACCACGCCGTTTTTCGCCAGCAAGTCGAGGAAGGGCGTTTTCGCCGTCGGGCAGCCGTAGCAACCCAGGCGGTCGGCGCGCAGGGTGTCCAGGCTGATCAGAATCACGTTGCGGCGTAGGTCGCGGCCGGTCAGCGCCAGCGCCCGGTTGGTCATGTTCAGGACGATCAGCGCGATCACGACCACCGAGAGGGGAATCAGCAGTCGCGCGGCCCACTTGCCCAATGGGGCCGGGGCGGACGTTTTCGGCCGGCGGCGCGCCAATCGGCCGAGGGCGGCGACCAGGTGGTTGAACCAGACGCCGAAGATGGACGCCATCAATAGCCCCGCGACCATCCACCAGAAGCGGTTGGCGAAGGTTTTGGCCACCGCGAGCAGATCCAGCCGCGACCAGAAGTAGCGGTCGAGGTAGATCGTGAATTCGGCATTCTCCCGGATGAGCGCGGGCAGCTTATGCGTCTCGACGCTCTGTCCGGAAACGGTCAGGTAGGTGAACAGCCAGACCATCGTCAGATACAGCGGGAAGAACAGCAGCACGCCGATCGCCGTGCGCAGACCGGGGGCGAAGGGCCGGCCGAGCATGACCTGCAGGGCGCCGAGGATCATCAACAGGAGCGTCGCGTTGCAGGCGACGAAAACGCCGCCGTTGAGCGTGTGGGTCGCCTGGCCGATCACCGTGCGCCACAGGCCGTAGTGAAAATCGCCCTGCTCGACCAGATGCAGCACGACCATCGTCAGCCCCACGGCGAAGCCGACCAGCAACCCCAGGGGCAACAGCAACGCGATTTTCTTCAGTTCGGTCTTCAGTTGTTCGGCTTCCACCCGCGCATCCTTTTGATTCGCGACAGTGTAGGGCAAGGAGCGGTTTGGATCAATCGCTTCCTGACTTCAACACAATCTTCTTTCACATAATGTAAGGGCGTAAAAGTACAGGAGAGCGATTTCGATTTAGGGTGTCCCGATAAAAAAACGGGCGAAGTCGAACAATGTTGAGATGGATTTCCGTGCTGGATCTTCAAGCCCGCAGGGCGCAGGTCAATAGCGAAGGGCTTCAGCCCTGGTATAAGATGGAGCAAATTCGATTGAACCCCTGAAAGGGGTGCCGGTAAGCTTGTTGATGCGAATGAGCAAAGATTCCTCCGCCCCTCCGGGGCTTATCGGCTTTGGGATGTTCGCGATTTCCAGGGCTATCGCCCTTCGCTACTGACCGGTCGCCCCTTTCGGGGCTTGTCG
>DAINPV010000162.1:0-8586 GCA_036743315.1 bacterium
TGATAGATGTCGGTGGTCGAAGAATCGCGGATCAGGATGCGGAACTGGCCCATATCCATCAGCCCTTTGTCGTCGCCGAACAAGCTAACGCCGACGCTGGTGCCGAACTGCAGCGTGTTGGCGACGACGTTGACCTCCATGTGCGGCTCACCGTCCTCATAGTAGCTCAGTTCGTGCACATTGACCGGGAAGAAGCCCATCACGTACACCGGATCCTTGATCATCGGCGAATCCATGATCATGTAGTTCGCCGGCGTGGGCACTTCGTCGTTTTCCAGATAGCCGTTTACGTCGGCGTCGGCGTAAGCGTAGCTGACGAACATGGTCTCGTTGAAGTTCGAGTATTCCGACGCCACGAAATCGATGACGATCGGCGGGCCGCCCGGCTCGCGATCGTAATCGGTATCCAGCGCCAGGCCGTCGAGGTTGATCACGCCGTCGTTGATCATCCAGCGATACAGATGGCCGATGATCAACTCCTCGTCCGGGATGAAATCGAAGAATACCGAATAGTTTTTCCGCGTACCCGGCACAAGGCGACCGCCGAGCGTCAGATCGTACAATCCGTAGGTTTCGCCATAGACGAGACTGTCCTCGTCGACGATCTGGGTGAAGTAAAACTCGGGGAAAAAGTTACGCGCCATCTTATGACCGTCGCCGCGCGCGGGCACGGAGGCGGCCAACATCGGCGGGTTCGCCGCAGACGACTGATAGGGCATCGTAGTGAACGACCAAGTACGCGTCTGCGTCGTAGCGTTGCCGGCGATGTCCTTGATGCCGGCGAGCGCGACGATGCGATAGGTCGTGTTCGGGTCCAGCGGTTCGTCGGGCGTGAACCAGATTTTCGGATCGAAATTGTCGTACTTGCCGGCCACGCGACCGTCCGGTCCTTCGAGATAAAAGTAGTCGCGAATGGTGTCCGGATCGATCGGCTCGGAGAAGTACAACACGACGCAGTCGCCGGCCATGCGCGTGGGCAGATATTCGCGGATGTCCTCGGGCGTCACAATCATATCGACCGGTGAAACCGACTTGATCGTCGGCGGTTCCGTATCCTGTGTTTGCGCTTCCGGCATCGTCGGCGGCGGAATCATCTTCAGGGCCATGTCGACCGGGAAGAATTCGGGACCGAGATTGATTTCCGCGAAGCCGGCCAGTTCGATTTGCATCGCCTCGTACTCGGGCATGCCCTCGACCGGCTTCACCGTCGCCTGACCGACCAGCACCGTGCCCAGGATCGGCTGCGGCATCAGGCTGTTGGAGGTTTCGTTTTCAAAACTCATGGCCGAATCCAGCGTGATGCGCATCGTCGCGGGCAATCCCGCCTCGCCGTGCACGTATTCGGAGCCGGACATCGTGCCGATCGCGTCGGCGAGCAGCGTCACAGTGATCTCACCGGTGAAGATGCTCGATTCGATCACACCGCCGACCAGAAACTGCAATGACTTGCCGTACAGCTTCTGCCCCTTGCGCACGACGAAAGGAATGTTGTCGGGCGCGACGGTGCTTTCGGCAAACTCGCTCCACAGCCGTCCGCCGGCCTTGGTGTTCGTCCCGCCCAGGAAGACCGACTGCGAGAACATGGAATTGAGCTGGCGCGGAATGTAGGTGCTCATCGGAAACTGATCGTCGTCCGGCAGCGAAGCGCAAAACGATTCGCCGTCGAGCACCGATGGGCAATGATCCATCGCCAGCACGGTGCGCTTGCCGGTGGATTGCGCGACAAAATCGACAACATAGTCTTCGGCCAGCGCCTGGTTGTTGTAATCGCGCAATTGCTTGTCGATGGTCAGGCGATAGGTATGACCGGGAACCAGATCCTCGTCCGGATCGAACACCACCTGATTGGAGCGACCGAACACGTTGCCCGGATGTTCTTCGCCGGTGTCCAGATCGACGAAGCGGATGCTCTTGCCGAACTCGAGCGTGTCACGGTCGATCGGCTCATTGAAGAACATGCGGAAGGTCATGAAGTCCCAGCAGGGCTCGCCGGGCAGCGGTTCGACGCGCTCCACCGACAACTGCTCGGCCGCCTTGGGCATGCGCATGCCGGTGGTGAAGGTGAACGTCTTTTCCGCGGTCAGTTCATGGCCGTTGAACGAGCCGACGCCGGGCAGGATGTGCACGGTGTATTCGGTGCGCTCGTCCCAATGCTTGATCGGTTCGACGATGATGGAGTTGCCGTACACGCTGATTTTCGCTTCCGGCATGTAGCCGCCGCGATCCAACACCTTCACGCGCGAGTTGAGTGTATTGGCGTCGATGGGCTCGTTGAAGTGTACGACGACCTTGCTGCTCATCGTTACGTTGTATTGCTCGTGATGCGGAATGGTCATGGTCACTTGCAACGGGGCCGGCTCGGTCGCCGTCTGCAACGGTTCGAACTCATCGCCGCAACCCACCGCGAACAGCGCAAGCAAGAGCGCCAGGATCGCGCAATGAATCATGGTTTGCCTGTACTTTTTCATGACGTCACCTCTCGCTTAAAACCGCAGGGTCAGCGAACCGACCACGCCATGCAGACTGCCGCTGCTCTCGAATTCAACATCGTCGCCGTTCTCGACGGTCCGCGGCGCCAGGTGATGATAGAAGTAGCTCGCCCCGACCGTCAGCGGTTGCGCCATGAAGGGAATGAAATCGACGTCGTACGCCGCGCCCAGGCTCGCCACGTGTTTGTCGTTGTCCAGCACCGCTGCATCGCCCAGGCCCGGCTCAACGAACGGGGTTTGTTCGTAGTAATAGCCAGCGCGCAGTTGCAAGTTTCTCCAGGCGCGGTACTGCACGCCCAAACGCGGCGTGTAGGTGTCTTTGGTTTCGAAGTCGGCGTCGTCCTTGACCACGTCGCCATCTTTTACCTCTTCGGCGAAGTCAGCCCAGTTAGCCCAGGTCAGATCGACGGCGACCATCAAGTCTTTGACCGGATACAGGCTGACGCCGAAGGCGGCCTGCTGCGGTACGTAGCCGTCCTTGAAGCCCATCACCAGGTTCAACTGGGTCAGCGGCGAATCGCTGACCAATGCTTTGGTGGCCGCGTCAATGTCGGAAAATTCGGCCATGCCGCGCCCGCGGTAGGTCGCGCCCAGGGTAATCAGCGGATGCACCGGGGCATAGAGGCTGACGATCGGCGCGATGGCCGGTTCGGCGCTGACCTGAATTTCCTCCTGCTTGGTATTGCCGGCCATGTCGGTTTCGGCAACCAGCTTATTCTCGCCCTTGACCATGATGTAACCGCCGCCGCCCAGGTAAAGCTGCGGTAGAATCTCGACGCCCAGGCCGGTGATCATTGTCACGCTGGAAAGGCCGTAGCGCAAAAACTGACCGCGATCGTCGCGCCGTTCCTCAAAGTTGAGAAACGATTTGAGGTTGTTGTCCACCGCCACGTCGAAGCCCAAGCCCAGGCCGTGCTCGCTTTTAAACAGTTTGGAGAGGTTCATCGTAAAGCCGATAAGAACGACCTTGTTGGCCGTGTCGAATTCGACTTCCTCACCATTTTTCACGCCGCCGGTGAAATCGGGGTTGGCCATCAGGTAGTTGAGATCGATCTGGTTCACGCCGATGGCGCCCAACGCCGCCGGGTTGAAGTAGGCGGCCGAATAATCGCCGCCGACCGCGGTCATCGCATTGCCCAAGCCGATCGACTTGGCGGAAAGTCCGTAGGTGTTGGGGATGAACGTCAGTCCCGCCTGCGCCGCCGTCGCCCAACCGATAAACAGGATGAATAATACCGACACCAAACAAACGCGCCTCATTCGCAACTCCCCTCATGGTGATGGTTGGTATACCGTCTGTATTTCTTTCCACTTCGGTCATACTCGAATCTCGAACTTTCCAATTTAGGACATTCCCTTTTAGGAGAATTTTAATATTTGTGCAATCGATTAATGTCATTTGTTTTAAAACAATAATAACTGACAATAACATACAATCTTGTCCAAACATCGTTCGGCGGGTATGGTGTCGCATATTATTTACCGAAACCGAGACCGGGAAGGACAGCATGGAATTTTCCCAACGCAATGTGTACATCAGCGGCGGCACCAGCGGCATCGGCCTGGCGGCGGGTGAACTGTTCTCCTCGCTGGGCGCCAACGTCTATGCCTTTTCGGTGGATCCGGAAGAAAAACGGCGGGAAGCCTTAGCCGCGCTGAAAAAGGCGGCCCGCACACCCGAGCAGCGCTTCGCGACGGTCGTCCTGGACGTCACCGATCACCTGGCGGTCGATACGACCCTGCGCGCGGCGGCAGAGTCTTTCGGCGTGCCCTACGTGCTGATCAACAGCGCGGGTATCGGCGGGGCGGTGTATTTCGAGGAACTGTCGTATGAACGGTTCGACAGAACAGTGCAGATCTCGCTGTACGGGGCGCGCAACGTTTGCGCGGCGCTGATTCCATACATGAAAAAAGACGGCGGTTATGTGGTCAACGTATCATCGATGAGCGGTCTGATCGGCCTGATCGGCTACGCGGCGTACGCCAGCGCCAAGTTCGGCATGGTCGGTCTGTCGATGGCCCTACGCAGCGAGTACAAAAAATACGGCATCAAGGTGTCGGCGTTCTGCCCGCCGCAGGTCGACACGCCCCTGCTGCGCGAAACCGACAAAACCAAGCCGCCAGAAGTCAAAGCGATCAACAACAACGCGGGGGTGCTCACGCCGGCCGAAGCCGCCCGAGGTTTGTTGGCGGGGATGAAAAAGGATCAACCGATCATCGTGCCCGGCACGAAAGGCGCCATTTTCTACCACTTCAACCGGATCTTTCCGCGTTTGCGCGAACGGATGACCGACCGGGTCATCCGACGCGTGCAGCAGCAAATGAAGGAGTGATCACGTTTCGAAGTTCAGATTGACCTTCGCGACCTTGGCCAGATCGCGCGCATACCAGAACGAACCGATGAAGAACAGGATCGACGCGCCGACCATGAAAAACGGCAGCGTGGACATCGCCTTGGCCAAACCGACCTGGTCGGAAACCGCGCCGACAAACAGCGGCCCGAGCGAACTGCCCAACAGGTTCTGTACAATGACGCAGATGGCGTAAGAAATCGCGCGCAAACCGGGGTGAATCACGTCCTGCGTCACCGCCGCCGCGCCGGGCAAAAACGCCACCGCCGCCGCCCCGCCGAACATCAGGGTGATGTATTCGACCGTCCCGTCGAAAACCCAGAACGCTAAACCCAAAAACAACGCTGTCGTCAGCGTCGCCAGCGAGGCAAACAACATCCGCGCATTGGCGCGCCGTTTCTGCCAATAGTCGGCCAGGAAGCCGCCCAACGGTGCGCCGACAAGCGCCGAGAGCATCACCAGGCTGCCCTTCATGCTGGCCTTATCCATCGTCAAGCCTTCCATGCGCTCGTAGTAGGTCGGCAGCCAGGAGATCATGGCGGTGGTCACGAAGGTGCAACAAGCAAAGGCAAAAAAAGTGAACATCACCGACGGCGTGCCGGTGAATTCACGCACTTTATCTTTGAAACTCATTTTCGTGCCGGCCGGCGCCGCCGTCGCATCGGTCTGATCCGGCGCCTCGTCGGTTTTCACGAGCTGAACCGTCTCGTAATCCTTGACGAAGAAGAATAATACGGAGACGACCAGACCGGGCACGGCGATCCACAGGAAGGCTTGCTGCCAACCGTATTTAACCGCGATGAAGCCGCCGACGACCATGCCCAGCGCGCTGCCCAGGGGAATCGACATGTTCCAGAAGCCCATGATCAGCGCCCGTTTTTCTTGCGGGAAGAGCGCGGAAATCATCGCCGTACCGCCGGGCGCGTAACCGGCCTCGCCGACGCCGACCAAGCATCGGGCGATAAACAACTGGGTGAAGTTGGATGTCGCCGCACAAAGAGCAGTCGCCAGGGTCCACAAACCCGCCATGATGCCGATGGCTTTACGTCGGCTCCAACGGTCGATCAATATGGAAATCGGGAAGGTTAAAACGGTGATCGACCAGTAAACAGCCGAAACCATCATCCCGCATTGCGCATCGGAAATTCCCCAATTTTCTTTCAGAAAGGGAAAAAGCGAAACGATGACCATCCGGCTGGCGTAATCGGAAATATAGAGGATAAACAGGAGAGAGAACGCGAAATATACTTGACGTTTTTTCACAGGATGCTCCTCGCTCTTGGAGAGTGATCGGATTCGGCAAATAGGATTATTGGTCTATATCACATTACTAATCTAGTTTGAATAGCCCTGGTCGTTTTGCTTCAAAAAAATGAAGGGAGCATCGAATACAACGGCCTCCAGATTCAACGAGGCTCCTCCCCGCATGGCGATCACGGCGGAACGCGCGCCGGCGGGCACCTCGATTTCGCTCGTGTATTGGCACCATTCGGCCGCGCTGTACGGTCCGATTAGGTCCTCATCCAATTCATTATCGCTCTCATCCAGAAAGGTCAGAGTAATCGACACGTCGGAAAGGCCGACCAACGGCCGCATGGCTCCTCCCCAGAAAGCCGTGAGCGTTTGCGCATCGATTTGCGTGGCGTAGCCGCTCAGGTCAACCGTTTGCGTCAGTGAAACGTTCGACATGGTCGTCAGCCCGGCGACCCAATATTCGCCGGTGAAGGAATTAATATCGGCGTTGGCGATCGGACCGGCATAGCGATCGACGCCGACCAACAGCAGTCCGCTTTTTTCCCAACCCGCAAAACCGTCTTCGAAAAGCGGATTGGTCAGCAGATTGCCGCTGATCTGCCCATGAGGTTCGCCCGCATCGACCACCGACAAATGCAACGCATCGAAGGAGGCGGCGTTGAACAAAAGTCCGAACATTCCGCCGACCGCCCGTAGGGTAATGCGCACCTCACGCGCTCCCGGCGGCAACGGTTTAACCAACCGCCACGGCTGCCAATACAGCGTGTCCAAGCGGCCGGACGAATACCAGGCCAACAAACGCCCGTCGGCGTCAAATGCTTTCGCCACCGCCTCCGCCTCATCATAAGGCCGTTGCACGTTCGAAGAACCTTCGGTCATGTACCCGGTGCGGCTAAAACCGCCGAATTCCAGGTAGGCGCGGCCGTCGTCGATCGCCTCGGCCATGGCGGACAGATCGATCGTTTGCTCGGCGGACCCGTGCGATTTCAACAAGGCCAGACCGGAAACGAAATGTTCGCCGCCGAGCGGCTTGACGCCCCACCAATCATCGTCCTTCACTTCCATCTTTCTCAGGGTCCAGGTCGCCCCACCCTCTTCGAAACCGTTATCGACAATAAGGTTTTCGTGATAGACAAAGGTCATCGCTGCTTCCGCGGCAATGGCGTTGCCGTCGATGTCCTGCCCGTCGGTTACGGTCACCGTCAACGGCACATCGACCGGCATTGCTTCGCCCAAGGTCACCAAAACAAGTTCGCCATCGCCGAAGGGTTCGGTGCCGTCCACGACCAATTCAGCATCGTCGTTGTGAACTGTCACCATCGCTTGGGCCATCGGCTTATCGAACAGCAGGGCCAAGACGTTCTCGTCGAAACCGAACACCACATCCAGCAGATAAGGCGCCTGAGGGGCGGCAGTCGGTGGAAAGGCGATGGTCGAAAATTGCAATTTGTGGTCCGAAAGGAGCGGTGAGAAGTTGACGATCTCGCCGTCCACCGCGCAAGCGCCGGAATCCTTGTTGAAAAGATTGTTGTCAATCAGCAGGGCGCCTTCGCTGCCGTAAAACATATTGGCCGGCCAGGAAACACGCTGCGAGGGAATCAGCCCCAGCGAAGACCAGGAATCGGCGAATTGTTCGTAAAGGATATCGAACTGACTGGACCCCGGCTCCTCGTTCCAGTCGCCGCCGGCGATGATCCGCTCCGCCGGGTCGTTCGCGATCACCTCGTCGATAAATTCGCGGCACTGTGCATCTCCCTCGGAATTCCAGCCCAAGTGCACCGCATAAACAGAGAACTCGACGCTGTCGATTGAAGTGCGCGCTTGCGCCACGCTCCGGCCCGCTTCCAGGGAAATGCCGACCGGATCGCGCAATTCGGTAAAGGAGAGAATAGCCAAACCGCCGTAGCGGAACAGGTTCATCCCCAATTCGGCGGCCAGCCCGTCACTGTAGTCTTCCGGACTCTCCTGTAGGAAAAGCAGATCGAAAGGCAGATGATCGGCAATGCCCTGGGCCAGTTCCTCAATGGAAGCTTCGTTGCCGCCGTGCAAATTGTAGCTGCCGACCCTGACCAGCGTATGGTCGTCGATGTCGCCGCCGCAAATATTGCGGCCCCATAGCATATCTTCATTAAAAACCGAATCGTCGTCGTCAGACATCGTATCATCATCGACCGCATCATCGTCGGTCAGATCATCATCGGCGCTGTCGTCGTCAGCGACATCATCGTCCGTAACGTCGTTGTCACCGTTGTCATCGTCGTCGTCATCTTCATTTTGGGAACAGAAACACAAGGTAAACAGATAAAAACAGACGACCAATACCGTAAACCAGATGTGTCGATTCATGATGCTCTCCTAGTAGCAAATCGTACGCGAAATAAAATTATGTCCGATATCGGCAGGGGAGGCAATTCATTCAACATTGAGTATTTAGGCTCTTGACAGAAACATCGGACATAATTTTATTTCGCGTACGATTTGCTACTAGGAGA
>DAINPV010000163.1:0-8573 GCA_036743315.1 bacterium
TGGTCACATCGACCGGTCGATTCTCGGCTCGTTCGTGCGCATCAACAGTTTCTCCGAAGTGACCGAAAGCATCCTGTTCGAAAACGTGGACATCGGCCGCTACAGCCGCATTCATCGGTGCATCATCGACAAGAACGTGCGCGTGCCGTCCCATCTGGAGATCGGATTCGACCACGAACTTGACCGCCGTCGCGGTTTCACCGTAACCGACGACGGCATAACCGTAATTCCCAAAGGAACCAGGATCGAAGCATGAGTGCGCCATTGCGCGTGGCCCTGTTGTGGCACATGCACCAACCGTATTATCTGGACGATCTCTCGGGCGAGACGTCGCTGCCTTGGGTGCGTCTGCACGCCACCAAGGCCTATGCCGATATGAATGCCGTGCTGGAGAAGCACCCGCGGATGGCCTGCACGATCAACGTCGTGCCCAGCCTCCTGGCGCAACTCAAAGCCTATGAACACAACGAACGGCTCAGCGACACCTTCCTCAATCTCAGCCGCATCTTCCCCGAGGATCTGGAGCCGGACGAGAAATCCTTCATCCTCCGCTACTTCTTCATGTCCAATTGGGACACGATGGTCCGCCGTCATCCGGGCTATGCCGCCCTGCTGCAACGGCGCGGCGTGCCCAGCGATCCCAAAGCCATCGACGAGGCGGTGCGCCGCTTCTCGCGACAGGACCTGCGCGATTTGCAGGTGTGGTTCAACCTGTCGTGGTTCGGCTTCACCGCGCAACGCGACGAACGCATCGCGCCGCTGATCGAGAAGAGCGGATCGTTCACCGAGGCCGACAAGAGCCTGGTGCTCGACGTGCAGGCCGAAGTGCTCGCCGCCGTCATCCCCGGCTGGAAGCGGTTGCTGGACGCGGGCCGTGTCGAAATCTCGACCAGCCCGTTCTATCATCCGATCCTGCCGATTCTCGTCGGTACGGACGTCGTGCGCCGTTCGATGCCCTACGTCACGTTGCCCGGCGATTTTTCCTTCCGCGACGATGCGCGCGCGCAAATCCGACACGGCGTCGATTACTACCGCGAAACCTTCGGCCGCGCGCCGGTCGGCGTCTGGCCCAGCGAAGGTTCGGTCTGTCCCGAGGTCGTGCCGTTGTTCGCCGAGGCGGGCCTGAAGTGGATGGCCACCGACGAGGGCATTCTGGCGCGCAGCCTGCCGGAATTCAGCCGGGATCGCGATCTGTACCGGCCCTATCGCCTGCCGGTCAACGATACGGAAGTGGCCGTATTCTTCCGCGATCGCTATCTGTCGGACTTGATCGGCTTCACCTACAGCAAGAACCCGCCGGAGATCGCCCTGGCCGATTTCGTCCGCCACCTGGACCGCATCCGGCAGGTCGCGCCCGGCGGCACGGTGTCGATCGTCCTTGACGGCGAGAACCCATGGGAGTATTACGCCGACGGCGGCGAAGGCTTCCTTAATGGCTTGTTCAAGATTCTGGTCGAGGACGAGCGCTTCGAGCCGGTGTCCATGCGCCAGGCGGTGGAGGAACAACCGCCGCAACACACGTTGAACAAATTGCACAGCGGTTCGTGGATCAATGCGAATTACGGCATCTGGATCGGCGGACCGGAGGAAAATCAGGCCTGGACGCTCGTACAGCGCACGCACAACGCGCTGAAAATGGCGCGGCAGGCGGGCCGGCTCGATCCGGCGACGCTGGACGCGGCCGAGGAGCAGTTGTTCCAGGCGGAGGGTTCCGATTGGTTCTGGTGGTATGACGACGATTTCAATAGCGAAAACGACGCGGAATTCGACAATCTGTTCCGCGGCAAACTTAAAAATGTATTTCGGTTGTTGGGCGATCGCGTCCCGGCGTATCTCGACGAACCGATCCATCGCGAACGGGACAGTCAATTGGTAGTACAACCACTCTCGCTCATTTCCCCGCAACTGGACGGCCGCGTCTCTCATTTCTATGAGTGGAAGGACGCGGGCTTTATCGATCTGGCCAAAGTACGCGGCAGCATGCACCTGTCCAAAAACATCCTGCGTAAGCTGTATTTCGGCTTCGATCAGCAAAACCTCTACCTGCGCCTGGACCCGTCCGACGAGTGCCTGGCCTACGGCGAAAACGGACTGCGGGTGGTCGTTCAATTGCAGGGGCAGGTCGAGCGCCAGTTGCGTTTCCCCTTCGCCTTGGGCAACGACGAACTGCGCGAGTACGAATTGTTTGCCCCCGACGAGCAAAGCCGGTGGGAAGCGATCGCCCGTCACGACGGCGTGCGCGTCGGCGAAATCGCCGAAGTTGCCGTGCCCTTCCAGCTGCTCGAAGTTACGCCGGGCCAGCCGTTGTGGTTCGCGATTTACCTGATGAAGGGCGAGGTCGAGGAAGATCGTTTTCCGAAAAACGGGCGCGTCATGATTTACGTACCCGATGAAAATTATGACAGCATCAACTGGAGTGTGTGACGTGAACAAGAACAAGGTCCGCCTCGCGTTGGGAACGCACAACCATCAGCCGGTCGGCAACTTCGCCGGCGTGATGGCCGAGGCCTACGCACGCTGCTACGCGCCGTTTTTGGAGATCCTCGAAGCGCATCCGGCGATCCGCATGGCCATTCACCACAGCGGCTGTCTGCTGGAATGGATCGAAGCGCACAAACCCGAATACGTCGAAAAGCTCGGCAAACTGGTCGAGCGCAATCAGCTCGAAATTCTCGGCGGCGGCTTTTACGAGCCGATTCTCACCGCCATTCCCTACGACGACGCACTGGAACAGCTCATGCGCATGAACGACTGGGCGCGCCGACGCCTGGGCGCCGCCGTGCGCGGCATCTGGCTCACCGAGCGCATCTGGGAGCCGAGTCTGCCGGTGCTGCTGCGCGCCGCGGGCATCGAATACACGATCGTCGACGACAGTCATTTCCGCTTCGCCGGCATCCCGAAAGAAAAGATGGTCGGTTACTACAGCACGGAACGCTGGGGCGACACGACGGCGATTTTCCCCATCGACAAGGTGCTGCGCTACAAAATCCCCTTCGATTCGGCGGAAAACAACCTGGCGTACATCCGCGAAATCGGCAAGCGGATGAAAAGCCCGGTCGTCACCTACGCCGACGACGGCGAGAAATTCGGCATCTGGCCCGAGACCTACGAGTGGGTCTATGAAAAACAGTGGCTGGAAAAATTCTTCGTCAAACTCGAGCAGGCCGATGACATCGAGATCGTGCTGTACCGCGAGGTGCTCGACGCCGATCCGCCGACCGGCCGCCTGTATCTGCCCACCGCCAGCTACCACGAGATGACGGAATGGTCGCTGCCGGTCGAGGCGGGCGTCGAATTGATGCGCATCCGCGAGCAGGCGACGCGAGACGGGCATTGGGATCACCTGGCGCCCTTCGTGCGCGGCGGTTTCTGGGACAACTTCCTGGCCAAGTACCCCGAAGCCAACCGCATGCACAAACGCATGCTGCGCATTTCGAAAAAGCTGCGGCGGGCGTTGGCCGCGCACCCCGACGACGCCGCGCTCAAGGAAGCGCAAACCTCGTTGCTGCGCGGTCAATGCAATTGCGCTTACTGGCACGGCCTGTTCGGCGGCCTGTACCTGAACTATCTGCGCGACGGCGTGTTCAACGAACTGTACGCCGCCGAGGATAAAATCGACGCCGTGCTCGGTCTGCCCGTGTTGGAGGTGACCGACCACGACGCCGACGGCAACGACGAGGTGGTGATCGACACCGCGTATCTGCATTTGGTGGTCAAACCGTCCTACGGCGGTTCGGTGTACGAACTGGTCGACCGGCGCTCGCATCATCATCTCACCGATGTGCTGGCGCGACGGCGCGAGATCTATCACGCGAAGTTGTCGGCGCATCAGGAATCCGACGGCGAGGCGAAAAATCCGCACGAGGTTGTGCGCGTCAAGGAAAAGGGCTTGGCTGAGTTGCTCTTCTACGATTGGTTCGACCGTTACGGCAACCTCGATCACTTCCTCGCGCCGTGGACCGACGCGGCCGGCTTCGCCACCGTGCGCTACGGCGAACTGGGCGATTTCGTCAACCAGCCCTACCAACTGGTGCGCGCCGAACGACTCGGCGATCGCTGCGAAATCGAGATGACCCGCGAGGGCGGCATCTACCCCGGCGGCGTCCGTCATCCGCTGCGCGTGACCAAAACGGTTGCGGCGGCGATCGATCGTCCGCGGATCGATCTGGTCACCACGGTTACCAACCTCGGACCGGAAATCGACTTGTGGTTGGCGCGGCAGTGGAACTTCACCATGCTGGCCGGCATGGCCGAGGATCGCTGGATCGACGTCGGCGACGAAAAACGTTTGCTGGGCGTCAGCGGCATTGCCGAAAGCATTGAAAGGATCGCGCTCAACGACGCCTGGAAAAAGCTGCGCGTCGAAATGCGCGTGGACGAACCGACCGAGCTGTGGCATTTTCCGGTCGAAACCGTCAGCCAGAGCGAGGGCGGTTTCGAGCGCACCTATCAGGGAACGGCCTTTGCCTTTTGCAACCGGTTCCGCATCGGCACGGGGGAAAGCAAAGCTTTGCAACTGACTTTGACGCTGGGGAGTCTATAAAATGTCTGTGGGAAAATTCACGTTCGTTCTGCACACCCATCTACCCTACGTGCTGGGACACGGTAAATGGCCGCACGGCACCGATTGGCTCAACGAGGCCGCGGTCGAGTGCTACATTCCACTGTTGAATGTGTTCCATCGGTTGGTCGACGAGGGCATCAAGCCGGCGATTACCATCGGCCTGACGCCGATTTTATGCGAACAGTTGGCGCATCCGGCGTTCCCGGAAATTCTGAACGACTACATCAATCAGAAGATCGAAGCCAGCATCAACGACTGCGAAGCGTTTACGCGCATCGGCGATGCCAAGGCGACGCTGGCCGCCATGTGGCGCGACTACTTCATGTCGATCAGCAGCGACTTCAACGAAAAATACGACCGCGATATCGTCGGTTCGTTCCGCAAATTGCAGGACGGGGGGCACATCGAAATCATCACCTGCGCCGCGACGCACGGTTACTTGCCGCTGCTGGGCTCCGACGAGGCCGTGCGCGCCCAGGTGCGCACCGGCGTGGAAACGTACCGTAAGCATTTCGGCAAACAGCCGGCGGGCATCTGGCTGCCCGAGTGCGCTTATCGCCCGTCGTATGCCTGGACGCACCCGGTCGAGTTCCCCGGCAAGAAAACCTTCGACCGGGTCGGCGTTGAGGAAGTGCTGTACGAAAACGGCATCAGCTACTTCATCGTCGACAGCCACTTGCTTGAAGGCGGCAAGCCGATCGGCGCGTACATCGACCGCTTCGACGCTCTGCAACGTCTGTGGGGACAGTTCGAAAAAGCCTACACGCACATCGAGGGCGATCCGAAAACCCCGCGTAAAGCGTATCTGGTTTCCAGCCGCGGCGGTTCGAAGGTCGCGGCGATTCTCGTCCGCGACACGCAAACCGCGCTCCAGGTGTGGTCCGGCGAGTACGGGTATCCGGGCGACGGCAACTACCTCGACTTCCATAAAAAACATTTTCCCGGCGGAAACCGCTATTGGCGCGTCACCGGCGCGAAGGTCGACCTGGGCGACAAAAAAGAATACGACCCGTCGATCATCACCGCGCGGCTGAACGAAAACGCCGGCCATTTCAAGGATCTGATCAAAAAGCAATTGACCGCCTACCGCGAACAAACCGGCGAGGCGGGCATTCTGGTTGCGCCTTTCGACACCGAGCTGTTCGGTCACTGGTGGTTTGAGGGGCCGGAATTCATCTACAACGTCTGTAAGTGGGTCGCCGCCGATCCGGATCTCGAACCGGCCACCGGCGGGCAGATGCTCCAGACGAATCCGCCGACCGAGATCATCGCCATCCCCGAAGGCAGTTGGGGCGAGGGCGGCTACCATTACATCTGGTTCAACGAATGGACCGAGTGGTCCTGGAAACACATTTACCGGGCCGAAACGAAAATGGGCGAACTGGCCGAGGCTTTCGCGGCCAGCGACGACCCGACGATCAAACGTCTGATGAAACAACTCGCGCGCGAACTGCTGCTGTTGGAAGCCAGCGACTGGCAGTTCCTGATCAGCACCTGGTCGGCGCGCGACTACGCCGAAATGCGCTTGTCGGTGCACGACGAATATTTCACGCGCTTGGTCGGCATTCTCGAACGCTACCGCACCAACGGCGGCATGTCGGACGCCGACGGCATTTTCCTCGACGAACTGGAAGCGCAGGATTCCGTTTTCGCGGACGTCGATCCGCTATGGTGGAAAAAGTAACATGCCCGAACTTCGCAAAGATCCGATTACCGAACGGTGGGTCATCATCTCCACCGAGCGCGCCAAGCGGCCGTTGAATCTCGAACCGGAGCCGCCGCTCGAACAGCCGGGCATCTGTCCGTTCTGTCCGGGCAATGAACACCTGACCCCGCGCGAAATTCTGGCCTACCGCGATTCCGGTGGGATGAACGATCCCAACTGGCGCATCCGCGTGATTCCCAATAAGTTTCCCGCGCTGCGCGTCGAAGGCGATCTCGATCGGCAAGGCGTCGGTCTCTACGACAAAATGAACGGCATCGGTGCGCACGAAATCATCATCGAAACCCCGGCGCACGACCGCAAGATGTCGCAATACAACGAGCACGAATTGCAGTGCGTCTTGAGCGCCTACCGCGATCGCATGAACGATCTGAAGCGCGACGAGCGCTTCAAATACACCCTCGTGTTCAAGAACGAGGGCGCGGGCGCGGGCGCGACGCAGCCGCACAGCCACAGCCAGTTGATCGCGCTGCCCATCGTGCCCAAGTCGGTGATGGAGGAACTCAAGGGCAGTGAGCGGTATTTCGATTTCAAACAGCGCTGCATCTACTGCGACATCGTGCGCCAGGAACTGCACGACAACGAACGGCTCGTTGCGGAAAATCCCGACTACGTGGTCATCGCGCCCTTCGCCAGCCGGCATCCCTTCGAGCTGTGGATCCTCCCTCGCGATCATCACGCCCGCTTCGAGGAAACCAACGACGAGCAATTCGCTTTCCTGGCGAAGATCCTCTCCGAAACGTTGCGCCGCCTCGAACAGGCCGTGGGCGAAACGGCTTACAACCTGACGCTGCACACCACGCCCTTCGGGCAGAGCATAACGGCGTTTTATCACTGGCATATCGAGATCACCTCGCGCCTGACGAAGATCGCCGGATTCGAGCGCGGCAGCGGTTTTTACATCAACCCTACGCCGCCCGAGGAAGCGGCGGAGTATTTGCGCAAGATCAAACTCTAGGAGTCGACGATGCCCAGCATGAAAGTCATCGGCACCGGGATGTACGTTCCCGAGCGGATCGTAACCAACGACGATCTGGCCAAACTGTTTGAGACCTCCGACGAATGGATCGTGCAGCGCACCGGCATCAAGGAGCGGCGGTTCGTACCCGAGGGCATGAGCGGCACCGAGATGGTCAAGCGCGCCGCCGACATCGCGCTGGCCGAAGCGGGCATCCAAGCCGACGAAATCGAGGCGGTCATTTCCGCCACGCTGAGCATGGATCACATGTTCCCCGGCATGGCCCCGCTGGTGCAAAACGCGCTGGGCATCAACGGCGGCGCGGTGATGGACATCCGCAACCAATGCACCGGCTTCCTCTACGCCATGGCCGTGGCCGACGCCTGGATCCGCCAAGGCTTGTTCAAGACGATCCTGGTCACCGGCTCGGAAATTCACTCGACCGCGCTGGACTTCTCCAAGGAAGGGCGCGACGTGACCGTGATCTTCGGCGACGGCGCCGGCGTGTTCATCTGTCAGGCGACCGACGAGGAGGACAAGGGCGTGGTGGCGACCGATCTGCACGGCGACGGCAAGTACTTCCGCGCGCTGTGGACCGAAATGGAAAGCTCGGTCAAGCATCCGCGCCTGACGCACAAGATGATCGAGGAAAGCCGCATCTATCCGAAGATGAAAGGACCGTTGGTCTTTTCGCACGCCATCCGGCGGTTGCCCGAAACGATGAAAACCGCCTGCGACAAGGCCGGCGTCCAACCGGCGGAGGTCGACTTCTGGGTGTTGCACCAGGCCAATCTGCGCATCAACGAATTCGCCTGCCAGACGGCCGGCATTCCGCCGGAAAAGACGCTCAACAACATCGAGAAGTACGGCAACACGACCGCCGCGACGCTGCCCATCGTCACCCACGAAGCGTTGAAGAAGAAGTTGATCAAGCCCGGCATGTTGGTCGGCTTCGCGTCCTTCGGCGCCGGCTTCACCTGGGGCGCAATGATCATGCGCTGGTAGGCGTCACAGCAGCGCCGTTCCCAACGCGATTCCCGCCGGACTGCAAATCCATCCGACCAGGCACATGCCCCAGGCGATGCCCGTGGCCGGGCGCTCGCGCGAGGTCTCTTCGCCGAAGACGGTGAACAACGCCACCGTGTACAACCCGACGGTGAGGCTGTAGGCGATGACGATCGCCTGACCCAGATCGGCCCCGCCCAGGCGATGCACGATGAACAGGCCCAGGGTCAACGCCAGCGCGACGGCCGCGACCTTGGTCAGTTTCAACCAACCCATGCGCGCGTACAGCAACCCGGCGAACGCGGCGACCAGAAAATGAAACA
>DAINPV010000164.1:0-8568 GCA_036743315.1 bacterium
ATTTTACGCGAGCCGATATCGGCGATGATCACCCGCGCATCCGCAAACGTGTTGGAGATGGAGAAGCCCCGCAGGGCCTTTTCCGTCGACTGATACAACACCGGATCGGACGTGAGCACGGCGATCGTCGTCCCGTAACCGATGCGTCTGGACATGTCAGCCCACCCTGTGATCTTTATCCCAACAACAGTGTTTATATTTTTTGCCGCTTCCGCAAGGGCAGGGTTCGTTGCGGCCGACCTTGGGGGCTTCGCGGCGCACGGTGACGCCCTTGGGCGACGCGTCGGGCGAAGGTCCGTCGGCCACGTCCTGCTGCGCGGCCATGGCTTCCTTGTAACTGGTCGTTTCGTCCTTGACCTGCTTGGCTTCGTCGGAGATGTCGGTCAAATCGGGCAGGACGATGCGTCCCGAGCGCCCGTCGTAGCCGAGGCGGAACAGCGCGTTGATGGTCATTTTCTTGATGTTCCAGATCATCTCGTCGAACAGCTTGAAGCCTTCGCGTTTGTATTCGAGCAAGGGATTGCGCTGCGCGTAACCGCTGAAGCCGACGGCTTCGCGCAGGTGATCCATGTGCCACAGGTGGCGCTGCCAGTGATGGTCGATGGCCCACAGGTAGGTGCGTTGTTCGGCCTTCATGATCAGTCGCCGCTGACGTTCGACTTTGACGACCTCCCAGTCCTCGCGGATGTTGGGTTCGGTCGCGTAGCGGTCCTCTTCGAGGCGACGGCTCAGGTGTTGCGCGATGTAGTTGAGCAGACGCTCCCAGCTCATGTTGTCCTTGGCCGCGTCCTCGATGACCAGGTCGAAGCCGTAGCGGTCGCGCAACGCGCCGGCGATGGCGTCGTAGTTCCATTTTTTCGGCGGCAGTTCCTCGGGGATGAAGCGCTCGATGTAGCCGAAGGCGACCTGCTTGAGCAATGTCTGCAGCAGTTTTTCCTTGTCGGCGCTGTGGTCCTCGATCGCGCGGTAACGCTCGGAGTCGATTTTCTGGATCGTCGCGTAGCGCTTCTCCAGCGCCGCGCGCATGTCGACGGCGACCTCCTCGGCCAGCGGATCGGCGCGCAGGTTGAACTTTTCGTCGTCGTGCCAGTCGCGGGCGATGCCGTAACGGTTTTTCAGCAGACGTTGCAGGCCGAGCAGATCCCACTCCTCGGGGCGGCCCATGCCGGCGGTGTACGACAGCGCGATGCTGCCGCCGACTTCTTCGGCCATGTCGAGGATTTCGTCGTGGACGTCGCTCTCGCGGAGGATCTTGTTGCGGATTTTGTAAATGACCGTGCGCTGCTGGTTCATCACGTCGTCGTATTCCAGCAGGCGTTTGCGGATGTCGAAGTTGTGTCCCTCGACGGCCTTCTGCGCGCGCTCGATGGCGCGGTCCATCAGGCGGTGGCTGACGATGGGCACATCCTTTTCCATCTGCAGACGCGAGAGCAGCGCCTCGGTGCGTTCGCCGAAAATGCGCAGCAAGTCGTCTTCCAGCGAGAGGTAGAAGCACGACGAGCCGGGGTCGCCCTGCCGGCCGCTGCGGCCGCGCAACTGGTTGTCGATACGCCGCGACTCGTGGCGTTCGGCGGCGATGACGCGCAAACCGCCCAGTTCGAGCACCTGGGCGCGTTCGGCGGCGCACTGCTTGGCGCGTTCGGCGACGGCGGCGTCGATCTGTTTTTTGCTCGCTTTGGCCGAGACAAGCTCCTCGGTGAAGATCAGCTTTTCGGGGTCGCCGCCCAGCTTGATGTCGGTGCCGCGGCCGGCCATGTTGGTGGCGATGGTCACCGAGCCGGCGCGACCGCCCTGGGCCACGACGAGCGCTTCGGCCTCGTGCTGCTTGGCGTTGAGGACGGTGTGGGGCACCTTGAAGATTTTGGGATCGTAGTCGCGGCCGGTGGCCTCGTTGAGTTCGGCGAACCAGTTGCCGATGATGTCGCGATCCAGAATCTCGCGCACCTGCCGCTCTTTGCGCTTGTTGTGCAGCAGATCGCTGACCAGCTCGCTCATTTCGACCGAGGCGGTGCCCACCAGGATCGGCTGGCCGCGCAGGTGGCAATCGACGATGTCCAGGTAAAGCCCGGCGAATTTTTCTCCCGCGGTGAGGTACACCTTGTCGGGCTCGTCGTCGCGGATCATCGGCATGTTGGTCGGGATAATCACGATGTCGAGGTTGTAGATTTTCTTGAACTCGACGGCCTCGGTGTCGGCGGTGCCGGTCATGCCCGCCAGGCGGTCGTACATGCGGAAGTAGTTTTGCAGCGAGATCGTCGCGTAGGTCTGATTTTCCGCGCGCACGCGCACGTTTTCCTTCGCCTCGATCGCCTGGTGCAACCCTTCGCTGAGGCGCCGCCCGTGCAGTGTGCGGCCGGTGTGCTCGTCGACGAGGATGACCTCGCGGCCTTTGACGATGTAATCCTTGTCGCGCTTGTAAAGCGCGTAGGCACGCACCATGTTCTCGACCCGGTGCAGCAGTTCGCCCTGTTCGTCGTCGTAAAGGTTCTCGACGCCCAGGTCGCGCTGCACGGCCTCGACGCCCTCGTCGTTGAGCATGACGTTGCGGTGCTTTTCGTCGACCTCGTAGTGTTTGTCGCGCTGCAGCTTACGCACGACGTCGCGCACGCGCATGAGCACGGTCGGGTCGTCGCGCACGGGGCCGGAGATGATCAGCGGTGTGCGCGCCTCGTCGATGAGGATCGAGTCGACCTCGTCGACGATGGCGAAGTGATGCCGGCGCTGCACCAGTTGGCTGGCGTGGACCTTGAGGTTGTCGCGCAGGTAGTCGAAGCCGAATTCGTTGTTGGTGCCGTAGGTGATGTCGGCGCGGTAGCTGGCCTGGCGTTCGTCGGGCTCGACCTCCTGCACGCACAGCCCGACGGTCAGGCCCATCATTTGGTAAATCGGCCCCATCCACTCGGCGTCGCGTTTGGCCAGGTAATCGTTGACGGTCACCAGGTGCGCGCCCAGGCCCGACATGCCGTGCAGGGTGAGCGGCATGGTGGCGGCGAGGGTTTTGCCTTCGCCGGTTTTCATTTCGGCGATTTTGCCTTCCCACAACACGATGCCGCCGACGAGCTGCACGTCGAAGGGGCGCATGCCCAGACAGCGCACGGCGGCCTCGCGGGTGAGGGCGAACACCTCGGCCAGGTGCTCGGCTTCCTTGGCGAAAACCATCGCCGCCAGATTCTCGTCGTCTTCGAATTCTTCGACCACGGCGCGGATATCGGCCTTGATTTCCCGTGCGCGCGCGGAGATCTGCTCGTCGCGCAGCGCTTTGACCCGCGGTTCGAGCGCGTTGATTTGCGCGACCATCTGGCCGAGGCGCTTGAGTTCGCGGTCGTTGGCGGTGCCGAAGATTTTGGTGATGATGCCCATATACCTATCGTTAACCTCGCTTGGCCGGTAGTTCCATCGGACGCCAAGAGCTTAAGACCGATCGGTCTATTTATCCACCCGGCTCCAGTCATAGGGGATTTTGTCGGTGTGCGCGGGCAGGCGGTATTCGTCGGGATCGCCGTAATTGTACGTGTTGGTCGGCACGTTCAGGCACAAAGCCTCGGCGTCGCCGATGCACTTGAAGCCGTGGTAGACGCCGCGCGGAATGCGCAGAACCTGCGGGTTGTGCACGCCGAGGAAGAACTCGTTGACCTCGCCCTTGGTCGGGCTGTCGTCGCGGGCGTCGTACAGGACGATTTTCATCATGCCGACCAGCACGCAGAAGTGGTCGTCCTGCAGCTTGTGGTAGTGCCACGCCTTGACCACGCCGGGGTAGGCGGTGGTGACGTACACCTGACCGAACTCGGAGAACAGGTCGTCGTCGCGGCGCAGGATTTCCATCAGCCGTCCGCGTTCGTCGGGAATCGGTTTGAGTCGCTTGGTTTTCACGCCGTCAATCATCGTGCTTCCTTCATGAAAAAACGCGTTGCAGAACGTCGAACAAGGTGTCGATCGCGCGCTCGTCGCGGCGCATCTGGTGGATGCCGCCGGCGATCAGAATCGAGCGCGCCTTGTCGCCCGCCGCTTTGGCCAGGATGTTCGCGTGGGTCACCGGGACGGTGTCGTCGGCCGTGCCGTGGATGACGAAAATCTCCTCGGCTTTCGACCGGGCGATCGCTTCGCGCGCGTTGACCTCGCGGAACCGCTGCGCCCACTGCTGCGGGGTTTCGCCGTAGCCCTCGCGGATCATACCCATTTCGCGGTACCACGCGTACCACGCCTCGGCGTCGGTGTTGATCGGCAGGAACGAATAATCGGCCGGCGCGGCCATGGTGATCAGCGGGTCGATGCGCTCGTCGAGCGCGCTGCGCATGATCGACGCCGCGCCGCCGGCGGAAAAGCCGATCACCGCGTAGCGTTTGCGCCGGGCCTCGGAGTCGTCGAGATAATCGAGCACCGCGCCCAGGTCGTCGGCCCAGCGATCGATCAGCAAATGTCCGCCGCTCATGCCGGTGCCGCGAAAGTTGAAAATCGCCACGCAGAAACCGCGTTGCGCCAACCGGCGCGCCAGCCCGGGGTAGCCTTCGTCGGTGGTGTCGGTCGGCGGAGCCGCGCCCGAAGGCAGGCCGTGCGCGAGCACCAGCGTGCCGCGGCTGGCGCCGTGGGCCAGGAACAGGTCGCCGGCGATGCGGACGCCGTCACCGGTGATCGTCGTGAACGGGGCCATGGTCAGTGCGCGCCTCCGGCGACCGTCGGCGCGGCGGGCGTTTTACTCGAGCGGGCGCGCAAGTAGAAGACCAGCAAGACAACGGCCAGCGGTCCGTCGATCAACGCCACGCCCAGGTTGGCGAAGTAGGGGTAACTCCATAAGTAGTAGGCCAAACCGAGCACGAAATCGAAGGTCAGGTAACCGATGGGCAGCAGCGCCAGGTCGCGATACTTGCGCGGCTCGTAGGCGGCCAGGCCGCAGGCGATCGCCATGAGCAGCATCAGCGACACGGAGTGGATGATGTACAGACCGTGCGGCGGCAGCTTGGTGTCGCCGGGCAGGCCCAGCGATTTGTCGTAAAAGATATCCTGGTATTTATCCAGCGAGATTTTGGAGATCAACGGCGAGATGCTTTTTTCGGAAAACAGCCCACCGATCCAGTTGATCACCGTGACGAAGCCGTCGGGCGCGAAGGCGAACAGCGCGGCGAAGCCCACGCAGCCCACGCAAAAAACGATCATCGCCAGACGAAACTGTTTTTCCGCAATGCTATAGACTCCGGCCATCGCTTCCTCCCGGCTGGTTGGTGATTGGCCCTATCTTGGCACAGCTTCGCGTTGCGAGCAAAGGGGCGGAAGCGCAAAAATCGGGGATAAAATTCCTTCGTGTCGTCGTAATTTCAGGTTTGTTTTCCTTGTGTCGCACTTTTGGCGTCAGCCAAAGGTGTGCTGGTCCGAACAATGCACAACTTATGCCTGGCGGCGTAAACTGTGGCACACGCCAGGAAGTATCCACATGGTCGTCTCCTGCGGTTGTTGACCCGCGGCGGCGTGTGCTTAAATTGTGTTAAATCCCAGGCAGGGGGCAATCATGAAAGTACTGATCACCGGGGCGACCGGGTTCATCGGGCGGGCGCTGGTCGCTTCGCTGCTGGCCGACGGCCACGCGGTCGTCGCGCTCACGCGCAATCCGATCGACGGCGCGCGCGCGCTGGACCGGCGGGCGATGTTGGTGCGGTGGGACGGGCGCACGGCGGCCGGTTGGGCGGCGCACCTGGACGGCGCGGACGCGGTGGTCAACCTGGCCGGGGAAAACGTGAGCGCGGGCCGCTGGTCGGCGTCGATGAAGCGTCACATTCTGCAAAGCCGGCTGGACGCGGCGGCGGCGATCGTCGAGGCGATGCACCAGATCGAGCGCAAACCGCGCGTGCTGATTCAAGCGTCGGGCATCGGCGCGTACGGGCACGACGACGAGAAAATCTTCACCGAGGACGATCCGTTCGGCGCGGGCTTCCTGGCCGAGGTGTCGCGGCGGTGGGAGCCGGCGACGGCGGCGGTCGAGGCGTGGGGCGTGCGGCGGGCGATCGTGCGCACGGCGATGGTGCTGGGCCGGGGCGGGGCGTTGGCCAAGATGCTGCCGGCGTTCAAGCTGTTCGTCGGCGGGCCGATCGGCACGGGCAAGCAGGGCTTGCCGTGGATCCACCTGGCCGACGAGGTGGGCGCGATTCGTTTTCTTATCGACCGCGACGACCTGAGCGGGCCGTTCAACCTCGTCGCGCCGGAAACCGTCACCTCCGCCGAATTTGCGGTCGCACTCGGACGCGCGCTCGGGCGGCCGGCGAAGCTGGCGACGCCGGGATTCGCATTGAAGATACTGTTCGGCGAAATGGCCGACGAAATGCTGCTCAACGGCCAGCGGGCGCTGCCCAAGCGCCTGCAGGAGGCCGGCTACACCTTCCGTTTTCCGACCCTGGTGGGCGCTCTCGAAGATATTTTGCGCTAGCGCTTGACGCCGACGACGCGCGCTTTGGCGTGCACCGGCACGGCCGGATGCTCGAAGCGCAGGCGGACGGTCGCGGTGGCGTATTCGTTGCTTTTCAGCGGCGGCGACAGCTCGACCGTGTAGGCATGGTTACGGCCGATGCGCCCGGCGGTGGGCTGGCCCGCGTCGTCGGTGGTGGCGACGATCACCTTGAACGAGGAGACCGCGCCGCGACCGACGTTGAGAATGGAGAAGCCCACGGCGAAATCGTTTTCCTCCGCCGGAGCCAGTTGCTCGTTGAAGATCACCAGCGAGCCCAGTGCGGCCAGACGCCGGCGCGAGGTTTCCCGGGCCTTGAGCGCCTCTTGGAACAAGGCGTCTTTTTTGTTGACCTCGTTGCTCAGGCAGGTATGCAGGAGCTTGTCGGCGGCCAGATGCGCGGCAAGCCAGTTGCGTTCGGCCATCGCCTGCTTGATTTCCTCGCGCATCTGCTGGGCGGCTTCGTTCAATTTTTTCTGACGGGCGATTTCCGCGGTCACCGCATGGGCCAGCTCGCGCGCCTGCCGTCCGGCGAGGCAGCGGGCGGAGGTGGCCTGCTCGATGAGTTCCAGCAGCGCGAGCGTGGATTCCAAATTCGCGCGCGCGGTGAGGTTTTGTTTCGCGCCGGCCAGCAACTCGTAGGTATTCAGGTTTTCCGTTTGTTCGTAAAGCTTGCTCTTGGCTTCGAAGAGGCTTTTGAATTTGCGCACGGTGCGCGACGGCCGGCGGTCGCTCTGGTCCAGCAAATTCTGGCGGTCGGGCACGACGTAGATCCCGCGGATGGTCAGTTCCACGCCCTGTTCATTTTCCGTCAGCCGGACCATCGTCGCTTCGGCCAGCTTGTCGCGGCGGAACATGTGCTTGGAGAGCATCGGGCCGATCAGATCGCCCTGCTGCACGGCGTTGGCGGTGGGAATGTAATCGAGTTCGAGCAGCAGTGCGTAAACGAGACGATAGACCGTATCCGCGTCGCCCTCGGCGTGGAACGAGTAGTTGCGCTCCGGCAGGTGCGCGAAGTCGGCCAGCACCGCATGCGCCTTTTTCGCCAGCACGGGCGGCCCGTCGGCCAGCGCGGGAATGGCCAACAGGCAAAGGCACAACAGGATAATCGTCACGGTTTTGGACATGCCCCTGTTATAGCGCACCCGGCGGCCGGTTTCCACTCGGGAGTTACTCGCGGTTTTCCAGGGCGCGGATGCCCATGCGCAGGGGGATGACTGTGGCGAGGATCACCGCCACGAGGATCAGCAGGCCGGCGACGACGATGGTGATCGTCTGCGTCGCGGTCAGCGCTCGGTGGCCGACGATGGCCATGAAGCCGATGCGCCCCGGAAGGTAGGCGACGGCGGCGACGAAGATGACCAGCCCCATGGCCACGACCATGTAGACGATCGAACTGGCGCCGGTGGCCATGCGCGCGACGTTGCGTTCGTTGAAGTTGGGCATCATCGCGCCGATACCCAGGGCGAGCGAGGCGATGGCGATCGAGAGCAGAAACATGAGCACGCTGGACATGTAGGTCAAAAAGAAGTGCGTGCGCAAAAAGTAGTTGCTGACGATCACGAGCATCTGGCCGATCACCACGATCGGCACGAGAAAGAGCATGAACTTGGCCAACAACACTTCGCGGATTTTGATCGGCGCGGCGCGCAGGATCCAAAAGGCGCGCCCCTCGACGGAGACGGCGGGCAGCAGAAAACGCACGCAAACGGCACTGAGCACGAAACTGGCCAAAATCAAATTGACGTAGGCGACGATGTTGCGGATGTAAAAATCGATGCCGGAAAACCGCTCGAGTTTGAGCACGCGGAAATTGAACAGGTACACCACGATCAGCGCGAGCAACAACAGAAGCTGCGTCCATTGCGTGGCTTCGCGGAAAAACGATTTGAGGTCTTTGATCATGATCAAGCGCCGCAGCGGGCTGGCCAGGCGGAACAGGCCGTCGAAGATCGAATCGGCCAGCGGCGCGGAGGTCAGTTGCGCCTTGCGGCCTTCCTGCGCCTTGCTGAAGGCCTCGGGGTACATGCGCTCGGCGAGCCAGGCGGTGAGCGCGACGCCGGCCAGACCGGTCAGCAGGCCGAAGGCGGTCATGAACAGCGCCTCGTGGTCGAGCTTGCCGACGATCCCGGCCCATA
>DAINPV010000165.1:0-8554 GCA_036743315.1 bacterium
TCTACCGGTTGACCATGCTCGCGCTGACCGAGCGAGTCGGGCCGGCGCGGCAGGTGGATGAAAAGCGACTGGAAGAGGACAACATCGATAAAATCCGCCGCTATGTTTTCCGGGCAAAACAATACACACAGACCGCTATGTTCATTTGCCCGGCCGCTTCCGCCGAGGCTTTCCAATATCACCACGAGAGCCTGAACATTCCTGTTTTTGTGCTGACCGCCGCGGGAAAGCCCGAGGAATACGGCAAGCTGCATCCGCCGGTGCACGTGATGGCGTGGTACGCCGACGAACTGGCCGCCTGGATGGACCGCGAATTGAACCTGCCCGATTAGCGGAATTTAAAACGGAACACGCCCAACGACGAGGCGCACACGACGCGATCTTCGCCGGGGGCGATGTGCAAGGACCGCACGCGCGAACCGACGAACACCTTGCGGTGCAGCTCCATTTCCGGCACGCGGATTTGGTAGAGATACCCGTCGAAATACCCAGCGACAAACAGCATGCGGCGATCCTCGCTCAGGCGCATGAAACGTACGCCGTGCGCCAGTTTGAGCGTTTTCAGGAGGCGTGGATTGTCCAGGTCGATCTGCCGGATTTCCCCCAGCGACGGCAGGCTGAGATACAACCGGCGGCGCGGCGCGTCGATCGCCAGGCGGATCTCGAAATCGGGCGCCCACATGGTGTAGCGGACGGTGTCGGTGCGCAGGTCGATCCAACGCACCCGGCCCCAGGTGGTCGCGATCAACACGTCGTTGTTTTCGTCGCGCAACGCGTCGCGGCTGGCGGCAGCCGGGATGAAACGGTCGAAGGTGAAATCGTCGAGCTTGAACACGCCGATGTCGCCGGTGAAGTCGTCTCCGGTGTACACCAGGCGCTGCGCGTGATCCAAAAACAGATTGGTGAATACGCGCCCGGGCTCGTGCGCCGTGGCGATCGGGTCCAGCGTGCGATCGTCGACCACGTTGATCCGTTGGTTTTCCGCCTCGGCGAAAATCAGGTGGTTCGTCTGGATGTCATACAACACGCTGTCGCCGGCGTTGTGCTCGGCCAGGGTTTTGAAGTCCGCCCGACCGGTAGGCAGAGCGATGATCGCGTTGGCGTTGCCGACCAGCGTGTAGGTGCCGGCCATGTTGTCGGCGGCAAACCGGGCCAGGGCGAAATTTTTCTGCCAGACGCCGGGTTTGACGTCCTGCAGCGTCAACACCGGTTCAAGGCGCGGTTCGTCGAGCGCCCGCCGCAACTCATCCGGCTCGCTGCCGAAATAGAAAATGCCCAGCCGGCTGATCAACAAAACGATCGTTGCGGCGAACAGGAGCGCCGGTCGACCGATCCGGCGCGGCGGAGCGAACATCACGCCGAGGCCACCGACCAGCGCTGCGATCACAATCGCCACGCGCGAAATGTGGTACGGCATGGTATAGGCGTACACGGTGGCGATGGCCAGCAGCATCAACAACAGAAAGCGATTTTCCCGCGGGCGGAACAGCACCCAGAGCATGAGCATCGCAAAGGCCAGGACCAAGACGAAAAAGACACTGTCCAGGATCATGACATAATAGCTCAGCAACGCCGCCCAGGCGCCGACCGCGACGTAATAGACGACGGCCAGCACGCGGTGCAGGCGCGGCAGTTTGCGCACCAGCAGCACTTTGATCGTCACCGCCAACGTCAGCACGATCAGCGCATTGAACATGGGCATCCAGGTCAGCGCCACGAGGTCGAACGGCGCCAAGTGGGCCGCATAGCAGATGAAAGCCGAAGCGGCCGCCAACGGCGTTTCCAGCCAGGAGGGCAAGCGCAGGGATAGGGAAGTGTTCGGCGTTTCGTCCATTTTCGTTTCACCGGTTGAAGTCACGGCAGTATAGCCGATCAGGGATGAAACTGAAACTGGGGAAGTTGCGCGGCGAAGTCGTAACGGAACGCGCCCAGCGACGAAGTGAACAACACCTTGCCGCTGCCCGGCGCGATATGCAGCGTGCGCACGCGCGGACCGGCGTACAGGCGGCGTACGACGCTCAAATTGCTCGCGTCCAATTGATAGAGATTGCCCTGGAAGTATCCGGCGGCAAACAACCAGCGCCCGTCATCGCTCAGCGTCAGGTAGCGGACGCCCTTTTCGACTTCCGCTCTGAGTTCCACAAGGCCATTGTCCAGGTTGATGCGCCAAATGCGCCCGGTGCTGGGTGCGGAAACGTACAGCTTGCGCCGCGCTTCGTCCATGGCCATGTGCAGGTGCACGTCGGGGACGAACAACTTGCGGACGGTTTCGCCGCGGTGCGCGTCGATCCAGCGCACGAAGCACCACCGCGAGGCGATCAACAGGCCGGTGCGGTTGTCGATCATCGCATCGCTGCTGGCGCCGGCGGGCAGAAAGGCGGTGAAGCGGCTTTCCGGCAGCGAATAGACGCCGATGTCGCGCGTGAAATCGTCGCCAGTGAACACCAGTCGATGCGTCTGGTCGCACCACAGGTTGGTGAAGGCGCGCCCCGGCAGGCGCTCGCGGGTTCGTTCCTGCAGCGTGGCGTCGTCGAGCGTAACGAACTCGTTCGTTTCGTACCCGGCGATGATCATCCGCCGCCCTTGCGGATCGTAGGTCATCGCGTCGGCGCTGCGCCCTTCGATGATCACCTGCGGTCCGTGCCCGAGCGGATCGACCGCCACCGTCGCCGCGTCGCCGCCCAGGATCGTGCTCGTCCCGGGCATGTTGTCGGCAGCGAAGCGCAACTGCCGGCCCAGCGCCGCCAGGGTTTCCGGCGGGCCCTGGTCGAGCGACACGATGCGCTGCACGTTGGGCTGCGTGTATACCTGGGCGGCAAGATCCGGATTGCCGCCGTAGTAAAAATGGCTCAAACGCAAAATGAGCATGGCCAGCACCGCCGCGTAAAACAACGCCGCGCGCCCGATCGTCCGCACGTCCAGCAACAGCATGCCCGGCAGCAGCACGACCGTCAGCACGACGCTCAGTCGTTCCATCGGCGTGTCGGGCAGCAGGTACAGAGCCACGAGGGGCGGAATGGCGAACAGCGCCAACAGCCATCGCTTTCGTTCATGCACGGCCAACACATAAGCCAGCGCAAGGGCATAAACGACGGTCAGCACGGCGAACATCGGATCGATAAACGAAACGTAACGGGCCAGCGCCAACGCCCACAAACTCGCCACCGGGTAATACATCCAGCCTGCCGCTTTGACCAAGCGGGGCACGCGCAGCCGCAGGGCGTTGCGCAGCAGGGTAAAGCCCAACAACGCCGCCGCGATCCACGGCAGGGGAAAGATGAACACGGCGATCACCAGCAGCAGCGGCAGCCATTGCACGGCGAAACAAAACGCGCCCACCAAGGTGGCGGCGAGGAAAACCGCCGTCCGCGGCAGAAAAGCGTGTTGTTCTTCGGTTGCGATTCGAGGCATGAAGCGAGGCTAGCCAAGCCCGCCGTGACAGTCAAGATATTCAGTTAGTTGATATATCCCAGGCTGCGCAGCTTTTCTTCCAGGTCCGAGTCGAGCGGCTTCTCTTCGACTTTGGCGCGCTTGACCCGATAGTGCTCGGTCAACAGACCGGTCAGCTTGCCGGCCATCTGCTGGTTGCTCTTGAACAGGTTGACTTTTTCGACCGGGTCGGTTTCCAGGTTGAACAGTTGGTAGCGTTTCTTTTTCAGGTCGTGAATTAGTTTCCAGTTGTCATGCACGACGCCCTTTTTTTTGGCCATGCGGAACGTTTCGGCGAAGACCGTCCGCGGCGCGTCCACCTTGATTTTATCGCCTTTGATCGCGAACGTTTCGCCGGCGAACGCCTTGGGAACGCTCTGCCCGATCAGCGTCAGCAGCGTCGGCGCGAGGTCCGATTCCTTGACCGTTGTTTTAATGCGTTGCGGGCTGAAGCCGGGCGTATGAATGATCAGCGGAATGCGCAGTACTTCGCTGTACAACGTCCGCGAATGACGCAGGCCGCCGTGGTCGCGGAACTCTTCGCCGTGGTCGGCCATGAACACGACGATCGTTTTATCGCGCAGCCCCAGGGCTTCGATCTTTTGCAGCACACGGCCGACATGATGGTCGGTGAAGGCGATTTCGCTGTCGTACCGATCGACCTCCTCATCGCCGAAATCGTGCCCCTCGTGTTTGAGGTAATCGTTGTGCGGATCGAAATAGTGCAGCCATAGGAAAAACGGCTTGCCGCTCTCGCCCAGTTCGTCCAGTTGCTTGATGGCGATGTCGCTGACTTCGCCCGAACTGTGAATTTTCTTCGGGTGTCCTTTTTCCAAAACGGAGTAATCGAAGAACTCGAAGCCCTGATTGAAGTTGTATTTCGGCTCGAAAATGAAGTGACTGACCACCGCCGCGGTGGCGAAGCCGCCTTTCTTCAATTGCTCGGCCAGGGTCAGATGTCGCTCGGCCAGCGGTTGTTTCCAATTGGTGATGCCGTGATCGCGCGGCGGCAGCGAGGTCATGATCGAGGCCACCGAGGGCATGGTCCAGGGGCTGTGGCTGAACGCTTGTTCGAACAACGTGCTTTCCTTCGCCAGCCGGTCGATGTTGGGCGAGGTCGGCCGTTGGTAGCCGTAGCAACCCAGATGATCGGCGCGCAGCGTATCGACCAGAATCAGCACGATGTTGTACTTGGCTGTCGATGAAGAGGACGAGCATCCCGCCGCCGCCGGGAGAAGTATTGCCGCCAGAATGAATATTCGAAGCAAATTATCGAAACCGGTCCATTGCCGGCTTGCGCGCTGTTTCATCGGTCTTTCACACCTTGCTATCGCCAGTTGTTTTTTGTGCAAACACGTCTCGGCAGTGTAGCAATTTGAGAGACGATTTCAACCTGTTATAAAGTTGCGCATTTCCCGAGGTGCGGGAAAATCTTTCAAAAACGATTAGTTCAAGGATTTTAATGACTGAAAAAATATTAAAAGAAAGTGTTTCTTTTGGGCTGTTCTACCGATAATCAAACACGAGCAACAGCCGGGTGTTCAATCGGACGATCGGCCTGACGAAAGAAAATGAATGGACCGAAGTGAAAACAAAGTTTTGAATCTCAGAGAATACGGAACTCCGGAAATTCGCCAGCGAATATCGGTTCTGGAACGTTTTCGCCTGCTTTTGGATTACACCAACGACGCCGTCTTCATTTTCGAATATCCCTCCGGCGAACTGGTCGACTGCAACAGTCAGGCCCGCCGCTACGCCGATCATCGGGAGGGAGAAGAGTGTCAGGCCAATTTTGCCGATTTTGTTCCGCCCCAGGCCTGGTCGGAAGTGCAACGCCAATTGACCAGCTTCGCCACCGAGACCTACAAAACGCAGCCGATCGAATCGCGGTTCATCGGCCGGGGACAAAACATCCCGGTGGAAATCACCGTCGGTCTGGCCCGCATGGAGGAAACCGACTATGCGGTCGCCGTCATGCGCGACATCACCGAGCGGCGTCTGCAGGAACGGCGTTTGCGCGAGTCGGAGGAAAAATACCGCACGTTGGTGGAAACGGCCGGCGACGGCATCTGCATCGTGCAGGACCAAAAAATCGCCTACGCCAATCCGAAGTTGGCCGAGTTGCTCGGATACTCGACCGATGAATTGCCGGGCTTGCACTTTGGGGAGGTCGTTCATCGCGATCATTTCGATCGCCTGATGCGGTTGTACCAACGCTTTATCGACGGCCAAAACGAAAAGGGCGCCATCGAAGTCAATTTCATCGCCCGCGACGGATCCTCTCTCCCGGTGGAGTTGACCGGCAGCGCCGTCTCGTTTGCCGGCCGTCCGGCGAGCCTGGTGGTGATCCGCGATCTTTCCATGCGCCGTAAGACCGAACAAAAATTGCGTGATAGTCGGAACCGCTTCCGTCTGATCGCCGAGAACGTTTCCGATGTGATCTGGGTGCTGGATATGAATTTTCAATCCTTCACCTTTATCAGCCCTTCCGCCGAACGCAAATATGGCATGTCGACCGCCGAGTTGATCGGCGAACCGATGCTCAACCGCCTGACCCCCGCCTCGCAAGCGGCGGTTCAACAAGCGATTGCGGAAGAAATGGCGCTGATCCAAAACGGCCGGATCGATCCGTACCGCACACGCACGATGGAAGCGGAACATCTCCGCCGCGACGGCAGCACCTTCTGGGCCGAAGTCAAAGCCTCGTTTCTGCTCGACGATGACGACAAACCAATCGGCATCCTGGGTGTGACGCGCGACATCACCGAGCGCAAGCGCCTGCAGGACGAGCAGCAAAAGCTGATCTCCCTGGTCGAGCGCAGCTCCGATTTGATCGGCGTGTGTACGCTGGACGGTCGGATGATCTACGTTAACGAAACCGGCCGCCAGATGATCGGCCTGGAGCTCGATGAAGACCTGGCCGACAGGAATTTTATTCACCTCATGGACCAGCGCCAGCAAACGAGACTGTTTGCCGAAATCATCCCGGCCATTAAAAACCAGGGCTTCTGGCGCGGCGAAGGAACCTTGGTCCACATGCAAACCGGCGAGCCGGTTCATGTGGATATCCATACGTTTACCATTTTTTCACAAACCACCGGCGAACCGGCCTACTTCGCTACTGTCATGCGTGATATCAGCGAGCTGAAGCAGTCCGAACGAGCGCTCACGTTCCGTCTCGAAATCCTCCAAATCGTTGCCGACATCTCGACCCGGTTTATCAACCTCGAACCGGGCCAAATCGACAGTGAAATCGATCTCGCACTCCAAAGGTTGGGCCGGTTCGCCGGGGTGGATCAATGCTTCTATTACGTCCTCGGTCCCGATGGAAAAACAGCCTACAAAACCCATCATTGGTTGCGCAGTGCGCCTGTCTCGCCGGCCCATTCGGTGCGCACCATCGACACCGACCGCTTCCCTTGGCTGCTGGACCGTTTCAACCGTTTCGAGCCGCTTTTCCTGTCTGACATTGACGATTTGCCGGCCGAAGCCGATGCCGAACGCGAATTCATGCGTCTTACCGGTTTACGTTCGGTCGTCTTCGTCCCCATCGCTCTGGGCGGGCGCCTGGCCGGCGTGCTGGGCATGGATTGCGTCGGCGGCCGGCGCCACTGGATGCCCGAATACGCCTCCATGCTCGCTACCTTGGGCGTGATCCTCGCCAGCGTGCTGGAACATCAGAAAAAAGAAATCGCCCTCGCCAAGTCCCAGGCGCAATTCACCGCCTTCATGGATCATCTGCCCGCGGGCGTGTTCATCAAAAACGAAAACGGCCAGATGGAATACGTCAACGAATTCCTCAAGCAGAACTTCGATGCCGGACACTGGTTGGGAAAAGCGACGAAAGACTTTTTCAGCGGGGATGTTGCGCACCGGTTGTTCGCCCAGGACGAACAGGCGATCCGTGAGGGCGCCGTTTTCGACAATTATGAATTGAACGACCGTTTCGGTCAAAAACGGCTCATGCAAATCCATAAGTTCCCCATTCCGGGCATGGGGAAAACGCCTCTGGTCGGCGGCATCGGTTTGGACATCACCAAGCTGGCGCAGGCCGAGGAGGAAAAGGCCCGCATCGAGGAACAACTGCGGCAGGCGCAAAAGATGGAATCCATCGGGCGGCTGGCCGGCGGCATCGCGCATGACTTCAACAACATTCTAACCGGCATACTCGGTTATGCCGACTATCTGCTGGTGACCACCGAAGGGCAGGCGGCGCTTGCCGACGATCTGCGGGAAATCAAACGAGCCGCCGAGCACGCCGCCGAACTAACCCAACAACTGCTGGCTTTCAGCCGCAAGCAGATGATCAGTCCCAAGACGATTTCGCTGAACGATCTGATCAACAATTCCAAGCGCATGCTCGAGCGGATTATCGGCGAGGATGTGCGCTTCGATGCGCAGTTGGACGTCGATCTGCATCCGATCAAGGCCGATCCGACGCAAATCAACCAGGTGCTGGTCAACCTGGCCGTCAACGCCCGCGACGCCATGTCCGAGGGCGGCAAGCTCCTTTTTAAAACCGCCAACGTTTGCTTCGATGAAACCGCCTGCCGTTGGAACCCCGAAGCGACTCCCGGTCATTTTTCGTTGCTGTCGGTGACCGATACCGGGCACGGCATCGACCGGGAAATCCTCGGCAAAATCTTCGAACCGTTTTTCACCACCAAGAAAATGGATCAAGGCACCGGTTTGGGCTTGGCTACGGTTTACGGCATCGTCAAACAAAACGGCGGTTTCATCACCGTGCACTCGCAACCCAATGCCGGCACGACCTTCGACGTCTATTTCCCCGCGGTGCTCAATGAAGCGGCGCTCGAAGATCGGTCGCACGGCAAGTGCGAAATGAGCCGGGGTATGGAAACCGTTCTGGTGGTCGAAGACGAAAAAATCGTTCGTGAACTGGTGCGCAAGGTGCTGACCAAATGCGGTTACAAAGTGGTTGTCGCCGGCGACGGCCTCGAGGCCTACCGCCTCTACAAGCAAATGCAAAAGGAAATCGATCTGGTCCTGACCGATGTGGTCATGCCCGGCATGAACGGCCGTCGGCTTTACGAAATGATCCGCTTGTTCAATCCCAAGGCCAAGGTCGTGTTCATGTCCGGCTACGCCGAAAATGCGCTGACCA
>DAINPV010000166.1:0-8510 GCA_036743315.1 bacterium
ATCGGCAGGCCGTTGGCCAGCACATAGGCGCAGTGCACCACATCGGTCTTTTGCTCGCGGATGGTCTCGGCCAGATAAATGCCGTTGAGCGTAAAACGCAAGAACAACGCCACGGCGCGCAGAAAGGCATTGAATAGTCGATTGTTGTGTTTCCACTCCAAGCGCGGCAGACGTTTGACGGCATAGGTTTGCCGACAATCGAAATCGGCATACCCATGGCAACGTCGCGTCAGGACGATCGCATCTTTGCCGTAGTGCCGCGCGATGCGCTCCATCCACGTTTGTACGCCGCCGAAGTCGGGCGGAAAGTCGCGCGAGTGAACGATGACCTTCATCTTTGCCCTCGCGCCTTTTGGTGATGAATCGTTTCCAGATGCGTGAGCATGCTGTGGATGCGATGTTCCCAACTATTCTTGGCGGCCAAGGCAACGCGCTGCTGGACATGCGGATCGTCAACCAGACGCCGCTCCACCGCTTCGACGAAAGTTTCGGCCGAGGTGACGACGTCGACCAGTTGGTGAAATGCTTCCAATTCCGGCAGCGGCGTGGTGATCACCGGTTTTCCGGTGGCGAGGTATTCGAAGAATTTCAGCGGCAGCACACCGTGTGTGTAGCGATCCACCTTGTAGGGAATCATACAGCAATCGAATCCGGCCATGATCGCCGGCAGTTCGGCGATGTCCTTGCGGCCGAGAAAATGAGCGTTGGCGCAACCGATAAACTGCTGCGCGTTGAATTCCCGCTCCGGTCCGACGAACACGAGCGACCACTCCGGGCGCATGGCGCATACGGCGCGCAGCAGATCGGCGTCGAGCTTGTAGTTGAGCGCGCCGACGAAACCGATCACCGGCCTGTTCATGTCGCGCAACAGCAGGTTGGGCGTCGCCGTGGCTGCCTGATGGAAATGCTCGAAATCGGCGACGTTGGGCACAAAGTACGTATGCGGGTTGTATTTGCGTTTTGCTTCGTAGAGGCTCTTCGCGGTGGTGAACACGGCGTCGACCGCGCGCATCAACTTGCGTTCCATGTTGTTCACGGCGGTGATCCAGGCACCCGGAAAGGCGCTGTACTCGTCGACGCAATCGTAGCAACTCAGTTCATGCGGCAGATGTTTCAACAACGGCTGACTGGTCGGTGGATAACACCAGACGAGCGGTTGCGTAAAACCTTTATCGCGCAACAGGTTCGCTAAATCCGCCGCCGTCCGCGCCCAATTGACCTCGTTGACCGGCCAGAGTTTATTGCCGAGCGGCAATGCCCCAAACGGACGATAAACCGTCACGCCCGATGGATCGGTCCACACCTTCTTGTGCCGGCCGCGTTTGGGATTGAGAAAAACGGCCACCGGCTCAACGTAGACGACCTCAAAATCCTCAACCAGCCGCACGGCGATTTGTTGTTTGTTGGTCCACAGCGGCGCGTCCCAGTCGGCGGTGGACAACAAAACGATCTGTTTCGGCAATTCGTAGTGTGCGTATTTCCCCATCAATCCGCATCCAGTGCGCAACGGAAACCGATGCTCGAATCCGCGTGCATGGGTCGATGATGATCGCGGAACGAGATGCGCGCGTATACCGCCCTCGATGAAAAGCCGCCGCCGCGAATCACACGATCCGCCCCCGCGAGCGGTCCGGCGGGATTCTGCGCATTGTCCGGCCAAAGGTCTTGATCGTAATAATCATCGGCGTACCAATCGTTCACCCACTCGGCGACGTTGCCGGTCATGTTGCGCGCCCCGCTGGTTGCGGCCCAACCGGCGTAGGAATTCACCGGCAACGGCGCGCCGGTGCACAATTCGGTTTCCACCAATTCTCCCAGCGGCGACTCGACCCAGCCGGTAACCGAAATGTTGGCCATGTCGCAATCCGGTTCTTTCCAACCCCACGGATAGATGCGGTCGTCGATTGCGCCGCGCGCCGCGTACTCCCATTCCGCCTCGGTAGGCAACCGCCGGCCGCGCCAAGCGCAATAAGCGTCTGCCTGCTCCCAAGTCACGTTGGTCACCGGATAATCATCGTACATCGCCAGTGTGTAATAATTGTCGATGCCGATCAAATGCCGCGTCGCCGGATCCGTGCAGGCGCCCGCATGAACGCAGGCGCGGTATTGTTTGTTGGTCGTTTCGAATGTATCGAGAAAAAATCCGTCGACCGCGACCGTGTGTTCCGGATGCTCGTCGGAAAAGCCCTCGTCGGCGATGCCGTCGATCAGATCGATTTCCGGCGAATAATCCGAGCCCATGGTGAACGAGCCACCGTCGACCATGATCATTTCCGTAGCCTCGGCCGGACCATACGCCTCGCTGTCGAAAGCGAAATCGTTGTCGTAAGCGCACGCCCACAAGCACACCAGGCACAAGGCCGCAATCGCATACGCATACCGATTCACGCGTCCCTCCTTTTGGCGGAAATTGTATTTTATTCCATCATCGTTGCCTAGGCCGGATTCGCGCTTTATCTTTTGCCTATACCCTAAGCGGGAGATGAACATGGCCAAGCGATTGATCGTCATCGGCGGCGTGGCGGCCGGAACCAGCGCGGCCAGTCGCGCCCGTCGCTTCGATGAAAATTTGGAAATCATCCTCTTCGAAGCCGGTCCCTTTGTCAGCTACGGCGCATGCGACGAGCCCTATTTCATCGCCGGGGTTGTGCCGAAATGGGAAAATTTGCTGGTGCGCCCGCCGGATGTATTCCGCAAAAAACAAAACATCGATGTGCGCCTGCATCATGAAGTCACGGCGATCGACCCGGCGAAAAAAAATGTCACCGTGCGCAACGCCGTTGAGGATCGCGTCGAACAATACTCTTACAACAAGCTGATTCTTGCCACCGGCGCGCGTCCGCGCCGTCTGACTATCCCCGGAGCCGATGCGCCCAATGTGTTTCACATCAAGTCGCTGGAATCGGCCATTGCGCTCGACGAGTTCCTTCGCGCCAAAAAGCCGCAACGTGCCGTGTCGATCGGCGCAGGTTTCATCGTGCTGGAGTTGGCCGAGGCGCTGCAAGCGCGCGGCGTGGCCAACGTGATTCTGCATCGCTCCGACAAACCCGGGAAAGTCGTCGAGGCGGAACTGTCCGCACATATTCGCGCCGAATTGGAAAAACAGGGCGTCGGTTATGTGCCAAACACGGTGCCCAAACGCTTCATCCTGGATGACCGGGGCCTGGTGACCGCCGTGGAAACGGAGAACGAAACCTACCCGGCCGATTTGATCATCGCCGGCCTGGGCGTCATACCGAACGTCGAAATCGGCGTGGCGGCGGGAGTAAAAACCGGTCCTTCGGGCGCTTTCGCCGTCGACGACCACATGCGCACGAATGTGCCCGACATCTACGCTGCGGGCGATTGCGCCGAAACGATCAACCGCGTCAGCGGGTTGCCGCATCTGTATCCGTTAGGCGACATCGCCAACAAGCACGGTTGGACGGCCGGGGAAAACGCCGCCGGCGGGGACATCGTTTATCCCGGCGCGATCGGCTCGATGCATTTCAAGTGCTTCGACCTGGAAGTCGACGCCACGGGCATCGGCGAGGACGAAGCGCGCCGCGCCGGCTTCGACGTGTTCGCCAACGTCGTTACTCATCGCAGCCGCGCGCATGCTCAGCCCGCTTCCAAACCGATCCACGTAAAATTGATCGTCGATAAAAAAACGCGCCGTCTGTTGGGGGCGCAGATCGTCGGCGCGGAAGGCGCGGCGCAGCGCACCAACGTGCTGGCCATGGCCGTACATGCCGGCTTGACGGTCGACCAACTGGCCGACGCCGACCTGGCCTACGCGCCGCCGTTCTCGCCGGTGATCGATCCGGTGTTGATCGCCGGCCGTGATGCGGTGAAAAAGTTGGGGTGATTCCCTACCGGTGACTCCGCAGCCATTCGATGATGACCGGATCCACCTCGCGGCGGGCGTGGTCGCCGATCACCAGATCCAGATGACCGTACTCGACGCTCTGCCCGTTGGCGCGGCCGAATTCGCGATAGGTTTTGTCTTGACTGCCCACCAAGTCCAACGCCGGTTTGACCGCGGTCGCCGGGCCTAGTTTGTCCACCGAACCGGCAAGCAACAGCATCGGCTCCTGAATGTTGCTCATCGCTCGCCGGTAATCGATCGCGCCGTCGAAGCTCTTGAAAGAATCGTCCAGCGCACAGGCGGAAATATGTTGCAGCACCCCGCCCGAAACATCCGAAACGCCGTCGGACACGAAACGCTTCCACAGCACGGGATCGATGTTGTCCAGGTTAGCCACCAGCAGCAAGTAGTTTTCGAAAAGGCGATGTTCACTGAACGGTTGATAGAAGCGGCCGGCGATGCGCAAACGCAAGGCGGAATCCCGGTCGAATTTTCTCCCGAGGCCACGCGCCAGGTCCTTGAGTTCGTCGCAATAATCGGCGAAGCGAATCGGGCTGGCGATGGCGATGATCCGGGCGATGCGCGCATCGTCCCGGGTGCCCTGGTAGGCATAGACGATCATGCCGCCCATCGAGTGACCGATCCACGTCACGCGTTTGGCGCCGGTTTTTTCCAGCACGTGCGCCAATACGGCGGGAAGATCGTGGTTGATGTAATCGTCGATCGTCCAACCGAAGTTTTTTTCGGGATTCGCGGCCGGCCGATCGCTCGGATAGCGTCCGCGCAGATTGACCAGCCAGACATCGTAGCCCAACGCCGCCAGCACCGGCGCGAGACCGTATCGATCGCCTTGATAATAGGTGATGGAAGTGGTGATGATGCCGTGACACAGCACCAGCGGCTCAGTATCGAGCGGTTCGCCGGTCGGTGGGAAGTGTAGCAATCCCAGCCGCCAACCATCGTCGGTCGCGGCAAAAGAAATTTTGTCCGGCGGATACACCAGATCGCTTGTTCCGCCGCCGCAGCCGGCAACCAGCACCAGCAGAGCGACCATCGCGATCAGCCGGCCACGCATCCTGATTCCTCCCGGCTCAGGCCGAAGGCTTCATGCAGCGCGCGCACGGCAGCGTCCAGGTAATTTTCGTCGATCACCACGCTCAACTTGATTTCGCTGGTTGCGACCATCTGCACGGGGATGTTCTCGCGCGCCAAGGTGTCGAACACCTTGCCCGGCACTTCCGCGTGCGTGCGCATGCCCACGCCGACGACCGAGACCTTCGCCACCGGGCCTTCCATCTCGACGCCGACCGCGTTGAGTTCATCGGCGGCATGTTCGACCAGTTCGCGCGCCTGGACCGCCTGATCTTTGGGCACCGTGAACGTGAAATCGAAATATCCGTCAACGCTGGCGTTTTGCACCATCACGTCGACATGGACGCCCGCGTGGGTCAGTGGCAACACGATATCGCGCGTGGCCGTGGGCGTATCGGGCACGCCCAGCAGGCGGATGCGCATTTCGTTCTTGGCGTAAGTGACTCCGGTAATCGGCGCCGATTCCATGCTTTTCTCCTCGGGAACGATCCACGTGCCGGTCGCGTCGGAAAAGGAACTGCGCACGTGCAAGGGAACGCAGAATTTCTTGGCGAAGGCCACCGAGCGGATGTGCAGCACTTTCGCGCCCAGGCTGGCCAACTCGAGCATTTCGTCGTGGCTGATGCGCGCGAGCTTGCGCGCGTCGGGGCAGATGTGCGGATCGGTCGTGTAGATGCCGTCGACGTCGGTGTAGATTTCGCAAACATCGGCCTGGAGTGCGGCGGCCAGCGCGACGGCCGTGGTGTCGCTGCCGCCCCGCCCGAGCGTGGTGATGTTGCCCTCGTGGTCCACGCCCTGAAAACCGGCGACGATCGCAATTTTCCGCTCGCCAAGACGGTCGAGAATCGCCGCGGGATCGATGGACATGATCTTCGCCTGTGCGAAATGATTGTCGGTGCGGATCTTCACCTGATGCGCCAGGAAGCTGCGCGCCTGGTGCCCGCGTGCTTCGACGGCCATGGCCAAAAGCGCGATGCTGACCTGCTCGCCGGTGGAGACAAGTTGATCCAACTCGCGCTCGTTGGGTCGGTCCGCCACCTGGCGCGCGAGGTTGAGCAAGCGGTCGGTTTCGCCGGCCATCGCCGAGGCGACGACGACGACCTCATGGCCCTGCTCATGCGCGCGCACCACGCGATCGGCCACCGCGTTGATGCGCGCGACGCTGCCGACGCTCGTTCCGCCGTATTTCTGGACGATCACCGCCATTTACAATTCCTCGACCGGCGCGCGCCAGCGTTCATCGTTCGTCCGGAATATCAGCCGCCGTTCTTCACCCACAAAAACAAACTCGATCCACAGACAATCGTCCGGCAGCGCTTCGGGCACGCGATCAGCCCACTCGATCACGCTCACGCCCCCGCCCCACAGGTATTCTTCCGCGCCGATGCGATCAAGATCGACGCAGGTCGACAAGCGGTACAGATCGAAGTGATACAGCGGCAGACGCCCTTGTTCATGCACGGCCAGCAACGTGAAGGTCGGGCTGGTGATCGGCACATCGGCCGGGACGCCCAGGCCTCGCGCGAGACCTTGAACGAAACGAGTTTTACCCGCGCCCAGTTCGCCGACCAAAGCGACGGCGTCGCCCGGCTTCAATCGTCGCGCCAGGCGCGCGGCCAAGTCCCGCGTTTGTTCTTCGCCGGCGGAAACACGTCGTCCCAGGTCGATCACTCGTCCTCGTCCTCCCACTCGGCGGCGGGATCCATGATCTCCTCGAACAACGACGTGACCAACGGCAGCGCCTCGATCACCTCGCTGGCGGTCAGCGCGCGTTCGCCGACCGACTCGCGCGCCAGATCGCCCGCGTAGCCGTGTAAATACACGCCGGCCACCGCCGCGTCCAATGGATCGACGCCCTGGGCGATCAGCGAGGCGATCATGCCCGTCAACACGTCGCCCATACCGCCCGAGGCCATGCCCGGATTGCCTGTTGCATTGATCCATATGCGCCCGTCGGGAGCCGCCACCACCGTGCCCGCGCCTTTAAGAACGACGATCGCCTTCGTCCGTTTGGCCAGATCGACGGCGCAGCCGACGCGATCCTTGCGCACTTCCTCGACAGTCGTATTCAACAGCCGCGCCATCTCCCCCGGATGCGGCGTGAGGACCAGTGTGGCTTTCGCCCGGTTCAAGATGGATGGATCGTCCGCCAGAGCGTTGAGCGCATCCGCGTCGATCACCAGCGGAACCTCCGCCCCGGCAACCAGACCGCAGACAAACGCGTCGACGCCCGCGCCGCGCCCCAGGCCCGGGCCGAGCGCCGCTACCGTTTTGCCGGCCAGCAAGGCCGACGCGGGCTGCAGCGCCGTCGCGGCGAATTGCCCTTGCTGCGCCGGCAGGCCGGTTTTCAGGCATTCGATGAGGTTGTTTTCCATGATCGGCAGCAACGGCTCGGGTACGGCCACGGTGACCAATCCCGCGCCCATGACCAGCGCCGCCTGCCCGGCCAGCACTGCCGCGCCGCTCATCCCCGCCGAGCCGCCGAAAACCACCGCGTGGCCGTATGTGCCTTTGTGCGTGTCGGCGTCGCGCGGCTCGAACAACGGCAACACGTCGCTCCAGTCGATCAACTGCGCCGGCGCGTACACGCGCTCTTCGACCTCCGACGGAATGGCAATATCGATAACTTCGACCTCGCCGCAAATTTCCGCGCCGGGATACAAAAACTGCCCGACCTTCGGCAACCCGAAAGTGGCCGTCAGATCGGCCATTATCACCGGTCCGAGCGGCTGGCCCGTATCGGCACCCAAACCGCTGGGGATATCGACCGCGACGATAGCCACATCCGAATCGTTGACCAGGTCGATCACGCGGGCGGCCAAGCCCTCGATCGGCTTGGACAAGCCGGTGCCGAACAACGCGTCGACCACCAGTCCGCAATCGTCGAGCGCCTCCTCCAGCACTTCCAGATCCCGCTCTTTGAGCAGGCTGTAGATCGGAATGTCCAAGTTCTCGACGATTTTCAAATTCGTGCGCGCATCGCCCTTGAGCGCACTTTTGGCGCCGAGCTGGAACACGGCGACATCGTAACCGCGGTTGTACAGATGCCGTGCGATCACGTAGCCGTCGCCGCCGTTGTTGCCGGGTCCGCACAGGATAATCGCGCCGAAGTCGAGTTCGTCTTCGAAGACGTCTTCGATGACCTCAGTCGCGCCCGCGCCGGCGTTTTCCATCAACACGATGCCGGGAATTTTGATCGTGTCGATCGCCAGACGATCCATTTCACGCATTTGTTCGGCCGTGACCAGCTTCATGATTTTTCTCCTTCCCCGCCTGGGCGGGCGACGGCGGACATGGTTCGTTCAAAGCCGCGGCGTGTTCCCTCAACCCAGATCGAGCTTGGGCGCCTTGGCCATCACGTCGATCATTTCGCGTACGGCGCGTTCCAGGCCGACGAACACCGCGCGGGCGATGATCGCGTGACCGATGTTCAGTTCGCGCACCTGCGGAATCGCCGCAATGTAGCCGGTGTTCTTGTAATGCAGACCATGACCGGCGGCCACTTCCAGACGCAGCTTTTCGGCCATGCGCATGGCGTCTTCCATGGTCAGGGGCATCAGGGGCGTCAGCG
>DAINPV010000167.1:0-8497 GCA_036743315.1 bacterium
CGCGGACGACCAACCGCTGCCGGCATGTGTTCCCACGCCTGCAGCGGTTGGTCGTCCGCGTCCACTCCGGCCGTCTTGGTGTAATACAACAGCAGATCGTTGATGAACGGATCCGGCGAACTCCAATACTGCGCCTGCCCGCCGAACGCGCCGTTGGTCGGCCGCCCGAAGGTGCGCACGCGCGGATGGTGCACCATCATCGCCGGATAAATGTCGCCGCCGCTCAACGCGCGCGGACCCGTCAACACGGCGATCGGCTTGTCGTAGAAGGTCGCTTCGTCCGCGTCGATCGACACGATGTCGCCCACGCCCGGATCCAGCAGCAGATCGTAAATCGTTTCGCCGTCCGGATCGCGCGGCACGAAGCGCATGATGAAGTCGACGTCCGTACCGAACAACCACGAGTTGCCGTCGCTGGCGTGCGGCACGCCGCCCTGGTTGAAGCGCTGGTCGATGATCAGCGCGTCGGTGTTCATCAACGCCTCGACCGCCTCGGCGTACTCCTCGCCCGCGCCGAAAAACCACTGATAGACGTAGATGTAGCCGATGTTCGTCCCCGCGATTTTGCCGTACTTCACGTGGCCGTGGCCGTACAAAACGTCGGACGGTTGGTCGTTCCAGAACTCGTACGGAAACTCGACGCCCTCCACCGGCAACTGGTCGGAGCACAGAATGTCGCAGCCGTAGGCGATCAGGTCGTCGGTGGCGATGTGCTCGACGGCCTTGGTGTCGCCGCGTTGCACGTCCAGCGTGGTGAACAGATGTGCATTGTCCAGCGCGACCTGCAGCCGGCGCACGTGCTCGGTCGCTTCCGCCGAACCGTTGGCGCCGCAGGCGGGCAGGCGGCGCTGGTCGAGGTCGGCCAGATTCTCCGCCCACGTCTTGCCGTCGTAACCCAGGATGAGATCGCCCGGCTGCAGCCCGGCCGGATTGTCGTCGGTCACGCGATAGACGACCAGTTCGTCGTCCGCCGTCGGCGTCACGCACGCGCCGTAATGGGAAGTGAAATAATTGTTGATGAACACCGGCGGGCGCTGCTCGGTGGTCGACTGGTAGCACACGCGCACGCTCTGGATCGTCGTGTGCGTGTCGTGCAGCTCGTCGATCATCGCGTTAAGCAGTTGGAAGAAACGACCGTAGCTCGCGGCGGCCTGCACCTGCGGACGATATGTATCGCGCACGGCCTGCCAGTCCAGCGTTTGTCGCTTGTTGGCGAAGCAGGCGTAGTTCTGTTCCAGCGTGCTCCACACGCGGTCGAAAACCTCCAAACGCACGTCCTCTTCCGGCGCGGGGCCCCAGAACGTATCGACCGGATCCGCCGCCGCGTCGTCGTCGACCGTGTCGTCGTCGGTGGTGTCGTCATCGTCGTCGTCGTCGTCGTCCGCGTCGTCGTTGTCGTTGTCGTCGTCGTCGTCATCGTCCGCGCAGGCGGCGGCGAGCAGCAGGCAGCAAAGCAGGCACCACAGTGTCGGCGCATAAACTTTCATCGAACCCTCCTTCAATGAACGAATGCGCGGGACCCTGTGCGGTTGCGGTCGGACATTCCACCCCCCATGGAACGGTTCACAAATAACACAATGATCCATCATGAGCAACAGAAAACTACCAGGTAAAAAACTATTATAACTGGTAGGCGCGATCGATCCTCAAAAGTTCTTGACAAACGCGGCCGTTCTTCATGAAATGAACCACCGCCGCACGTTCTTCACCTCTTGGGAGGTACATCCATGTCCGCACCTCGTCCGATTGCCTTGGCCCTGATCGGCGCCGGCGCGCGCGGCGAATTGAACCTCGCCACGCTGGCCAAAAAGCACGGCGACCTGATGAAGTTCGTCGCCGTCGCCGAGATGGACGACGAACGCCGCGCCGATTTTGTCCGCCGCTTCGCCATCCCCAAAGAAAACGCCTTCCGCGATTGGCGCGAGCTTTTCGCCAAACCCAAACTGGCCGACGCGGTAGTCAACGCGCTGCCCTGCCGCCTGCATTACGAATCGACGCTCGCCGGTTTGCGCGCTGGTTATCACACCTTCCTCGAAAAGCCGATGGCGCTCACGCCCGGCGAATGCGTGCGCCTCGTGCGCGAGGCCGACGCCCGCGCGCTGGTGCTCATGATCGCGCTGCAAAGCCGCTACAACAAAATTTACACGCGCCTGCGCCAGCTTTTCGACGAGGGACGCATCGGCCGCCTGATGAACATCGACTGCGCCGAAAACATCGGCTACTGGCACTTCCTGTTGTCCTACGTGCGCGGCATCCACCATCGCCGCGACCTGAGCCACTCGTTCGTGCTGGCCAAGGGCGTGCACGATCTCGACCTTGTTTGTTGGTACGCCGATGCGCCGGCAACCCGTGTGTCTTCCTTCGGCAAATTGTCGTACTTCACCGCCGCCAACGCGCCAGCCGGGGCGCCCGAACGCTGCCTCGACGGTTGCCCGGTCTTCGACTCTTGTCTGTTCAACGCCTACAAGCATTTCGTCGATCCCGGCCAGCCCGACCTGCCGTGGCAATTGCTGACCGGCCAGTCGTGGGGCGCCTTGCGCGACGTGGCGCTCAACCCGCGCTTCCGCTCGATGGCCTCGGTGATCGTCCACGACATCGGCAAGGAAAACGTGCTCAAGGCGCTGCGCGAAACGAGCAACGGCCGGTGCGCCTTCCGCGCCGACAACGAGGTCGTCGACCACCAGACCGTCAGCGTCGAATTCGCCAACGACGTGGTCGCCTCGTTTCAGCTCACCGGCTTCAGCCTCGCCTGGGAGCGCACGCTCAACCTGCATGGCACGCGGGGTGAAATCCGCTCGGCCGATTTTTCCGGCCGGCTCGAAACGCGCACCTATCAGCCGGGGCGCATCGACCGCGAGCGCATCCGCTATCACGGCATCGTGCACGGCGGCGGCGACGAGACGATCATGGTCCGCTTCGCCGAGGGCGTGCGCGACGAAAACCGCGACCTGTTGACCAACGCCGAGCGCGCGTTGGCCGCCCACCTGCTGTGCTTCGCCGCCGAAGAGGCGCGCGAGCGCGGCGTCGTGGTGGATATGAACGAGTTTCGCGCCCGCGCCGAACGGGAGGCCGAAGCCTTGTCTTGACGCCCGTTTCGCTCCTCGGGACATGTTGTGCTATAATTCGACAATAGCGAACGGATGGGTGGCGGATCATGCAGACGAACATTTTCAATCTGTTGATGCACGTGGTCAGCGCCGGCGTGGTGATCGTGTTGGTCGTGTTGATGTTCAACCCGTTGGCCCGGCCGGCGCAATCGCCCGGCTGGCTGGTCGGTCTGTATTATTTCATTCTGGTTCTCGTCGGCGGGGTGATCGTGGCGGTGAACGCCCGCTTGTTTAAAATCAAGTAACCGGCGTGCTCCGCGCGTCGGAGACTACTCCTCCAGGTTCCATTTCATCTGAAATTCGATTTCCTCGTTTTTCTTGCCGCGCTCGTGCTCGATGTTGATGATCGCGCGTTTGGGCACACAAACCCGCTCGCCCGCGACCTGGATGCGGAAGGGCTTTTCGTTTTCCAGCGCGTCGGCCAACCGCCGCAATTTTTGGATGAACTGCTTTTTCGGATAGTCCTTTTCCACGTCGCGCTTTTTCTTGGTTTTGCTCGGCGCCATTGTTCCTCCGTTTCCTTGGCGGATATCGATGGATCGCATCGTAACAGATAACGGGCGAGATTTCAGGCGCGGCGAAAGGCGACCAAGCCGGTTAGACGAAATCGCTGAACTTCCGCCGCAGAAACCGATTTTCGCGACGAATGCGCCAGACCAAAAACGCCGCCAACGGAACCAGCGCGGTCCAGGCCCAGCGCGCCTGCGCCAACAGCAACAAACCCGCGAACAGCGCCAGGTTGCCCCAGTAAAGCGGATGCCGCGTCAGTCGATACGGACCGCTGGTCACCAACGTCTGTGCCGGATCGGGATTTTCCGCAGTCGGTGAATAGTTATTCCCCAGCGCGTGCCGGGCCCAGCCGATCCATGCCAATGCGGCGACAATCACCGCCGCGCCCAGCCAATAACCGAGACCGTTGGCGTGCGGCGGCGTCAGCCATGCCTCGGCGACGACCGCGCCCAAAACCAGCGACATGGCGGCCAGCAGCGCCCAGTAGGTCGGATCGCGACGCGCCAGGCGCGACCGGTTCCTGCTCCGCCACAACGCGACCTTGAGCAGCAACAGCGTAAAAAAGCCGAGGGCCGCCAGCGCTGTCAACAAAAAAGGTTTCAACGCTTCGCTCCAGGAGAGGGTGTCCGCTGATGGCGGAAAATATATCATTCCTCGCCCCTGGCATAAAACGCCCGCTTCGGTTACAACCGGCAAAGCGAGGGAGCCGATGACGAAACTCGAAAAGAAAACGTTGGCACAATTGCGCGCGCTGCACGAACAGGTCGATCGACAGGCCGCGGCGATCGTCGCGCGCCTGGGCGCGCGTTGGCGTTGCGCGCCGGGTTGCGGCGATTGCTGCCAGGACGAGTTGACCGTTTTCGACATCGAAGCCCTGCGCATCTGCGAAGATTTTCCCGCGGTCGTGACCAAGGGCGAACCCGCGCCGGCCGGCCGCTGCGCGTTTCTGGACGAGACGGGCAACTGTCGCGTCTATCGCGCCCGGCCCTACGTCTGCCGCACCCAAGGTCTGCCGCTGCGCTGGCTGGAGGAAAACGAAATGGGCTGGGTTGAGTTCCGCGACATCTGCCCGCTCAACGAGGCGGGCGAGCCGTTGGAATCCCTGCCCGCCGAGGATTGTTACTTGCTCGGTCCGACCGAGGAACGTCTGCGCGAGCTGCAGCGCTCGCTTACCGGCGATCTGTCGCGGATGGCGTTGCGGGAGTTGTTTCGTCGCTCCTGACGCTCAGCCCAGCACCTGCCGGACCTTCTCGGTCAGCGATTCGATGGTGAACGGCTTCTGGATGAAGTTGGTGCCCTTCTCCAGCACTCCGCGATCGGCGATGAAATTCTGCGGATACCCCGACATGAACAACACCTTGATGTCCGGCCGCTGCCGCAGCAATCGATCGTACAACTCCTTGCCGTTCATCGCCGGCATTACCACGTCGGTCAACACCAAATCGATGTTCTGCGGATGCTCGGCGGCCAATTCGAGCGCGTGCGGGCCGCTTTCGGCCTCCAGCACGTTGTAGCTGAAGGTTTCCAAAATCTTGCGCGCCAAGGTTCGGACCATTTGCTCGTCTTCGACCAATAAAATCGTTTCCGAGCCGGAACTCGCCGGCATACTCTTCCCCTCTAGCAACGGCTCGGCGGGCGCCATGACCGCCGGAAAATACATTTTAAACGTGGCGCCGCCGCCGACGATCGAATCCACGGTGATGTACCCTTGGTTTTGCTTGACGATACCGTAAACGGTCGCCAAACCCAAGCCGGCCCCTTGGAAGGGATCCTTCGTCGAATAAAACGGCTCGAAAACATGGCGCAGCGTGTCCGGATCCATCCCTTTGCCGTTGTCGCCGACGGTCATCGACACGAACCGGCCGACCAGCATCGTGTCGTCGATCGACAGCCGCCCGGGCGCCAGTTCGACGTTTTTCGTCGTGATCGTCAACCGGCCGCCGCGCGGCATCGCCTCGCGGGCATTGACCGCCATGTTGACCAACACCTGCTCGATCTGCGAAGGATCCGCGTTGATTTGCCAGGTGTTCTCCTCCGGCTGGATATTCAACGCGATGTCCTCGCCGATGATGCGCGCCAACATCTTTTGCGCCCGCGCGATGACCTCGTCGATCCGGATGACTTTCGGATTGATGATCTGCTTGCGCGAAAAAGCCAGCAGTTGATTGGTCAGGCTCGCCGCGCGTTGGCCCGCTTTCTGGATCTGTTCGATCTCGGTATACAGTTCGCTGTCCGGATCCTGCGTACACAGGAGCATTTCCGCATAGCCGTTGATTCCGGTCAGCAGGTTGTTGAAATCGTGCGCCACGCCGCCGGCCAATCGCCCGACCGCCTCCAGCTTCTGCGACTGGCGCAGTTGCTCTTCCAAACGGCTCTTTTCGTCCTCGGCCACCTGCCGCTCGGTCACGTCGCGGCTGACCCCCGCCAGACCCACGATATGCCCTTCCTCGTCGAAAATCGGCGCCTTGATCGTTTCCATGAATTTGAAGGTGCCGTCCGGATTCTCCATTTTTTCCTGCATGGCGATCGGCAGGCCCGCGCGCATCACCGCTTCGTCGCTTTCGCGGCATTGCGCGGCCAGATCCGCCGGCATGATCTCGGCGTCGCATTTGCCGGCGATCTCCTCCTGCGTGATCCCCATCATTTGTTCGAAGGCGCGATTGACCAGTAAATTGCGCCCCGCCGCATCCTTGAAAAAGATTACGTCCGGAATCGCCTGGATCAGCGCCCGGAGTTTGTTGTTGCTCTCCTTCAACTCCGCGTCTTTTTGTTGCCGCTCGGAGATTTCCCGCGCCTGCTGGATGTTCTGCAACGCCAGCGTGGAAAGTTGTTGCGCAAACAAATGCATGGCGGTTGTGACCTGGCGGAATTGTTCCGGCGACATGCGCTTGACCTGCCGCAGCGCCATGCGGAACTCTCCCCGATCGGCGCCGATCTCCTCGGCGTATTCGACCATCTTGTCTTCGTCGAACGACTCGTCGTACACCTGCCCGACCAACCAGACGGCGATCGGCTGCTCGCCCACGCGGATGCTCGCCCCGGCGTCGAACAAGCCCCCGCTCGAACATCGTTGAATCCACGGGCCGTCGAGGCACTTCGCGCCGATCGCCGCGTCCGAATGCTGGCAGTTTAAACTGCCGCGCGGTGTCTGGCGGATGATGTTTCCGCACAAATGACTGAAGTTGCTCGGCTCGGTCAACGGCCGCCCCTGCATATCGGTGATGATCGAGGCCACCCCGGTCGCCGCCGCGAACGCGTCCTGAATTTTCTGGATTTCCTCGAGATCGAATAAATCGCCGAGCTTGATGTCGGTGATGTCGCTGGCCGGCCGGGTCAAGGCGATGATCCGTTTGTTCAACGCCTCCTGCGCGTGCTTGCGTTTGCGTACTTCCGAGCGCAATTCTTCGTTGACCCGGGCCAATTCCCGGGTGCGCTCCTCCAGCGAGGTCTGAATGATGATGTTCAGCAGCGCTTGCGACGCCAGGGGAATGAACCGTCGCGCCGCGTTGAGGTGCTTCTGGCCGAAAAAGCCGCGTTGCGAGTGGGTGCAGATCATCAAGGCCTGCCGGTCCGGCGCCTGCAGCGAAAAATGCAGCGCCGAACTCACCTGTCGCCGAATCCCCTCCGGTTGCTCCTGCCATTCCTTCTTTTGGGCGACGTCGAACAACGCCGCCGGTTGTCCATGCAATACACGTTCGAAAAACGAATGGGCGTGCCACACCGTGTCGGCAAACAACTCCGAGGTCCACACGAAGGGAACCAGCGCCCCGTCGCCTCGCCGTTCGATGACGAAAGCGTCTTCGAATTCGAAGGTCGTTTGCAGCTTGGCCAGCAATTGCGAAAATTTTTCCCGCCCGCTGCCGCCCAGCGTCAGAATGCGCAACCCTTCGAGCAACCCCTCGCTTTCCTGCCGCAATTCGCGCTCGCGCATGTTCGCGCGTTCCAAGTCGATCAGCGCTTCGCGGAGGAGTTCGGTTTTATCCATCGTTTCGTTAATCTCCGAAGGCCAACATGGAAATCATCAGGTTGCCGTGATGGTTTTGTCCCGAAGCGAAACAGCCCTGCTCGCCGAAAGAAAACATGCCGAGAAACGGAACGCCCGTCAGCGTCTCGTTGATGTTCTTCGCCACCTCCGACATGTGGGCGCCCACCGCCAGCATGCAGCCGCCGCAGTAAATCACCAGGGCGCCGTAAATGCGTTTCGGGCGAACCCGGTCCGCCTGCAATGCCGAATAGGCCACGCGACCGGCGCGGTTGATCAGGCTGTCGCGCGTCCCCCGCATTAAAATGACCTCGTCGCCCACGTTGACTTCCGTGAACAACGAAAGGCCCCCCTGTTCGGTCACCATCTCCGGGTGGGAAAGGCGAAAGTAGGGCACCTTGCCGATGTACCCGGCGATGCGTCCCAGCGGCGCAAAGGTCGTTTTGGCGAAAATGCTGACCGGCGCCATTTTTTCGCCGATCAGGTTGTCGGTCCAGAGGTTGTAAACGTGCGCGGCCGGCTTGCCGTCGATGGAGATCAGCACCCGGCCGACGGCCTCGGTCACCTTGCCGCGCTTGGGCGTCGGTTCATAACCGCTGTGAAAGGCGAAGTACGTGTTGACGCTCGGATACAGCGCCGTGATCACCACCCCGTTGGTGAAGTGCTGCCGTTCGGTGAATTGCTTCCAGTGGCCCTGCACCTGGTTGTCGGCCGAAGAGCCCCCGATGATCGGCACTTGCGTGCCCAGCAAAGCCTGGATTTCCTCGATCAGTGTTTCCTCTTGTCCCGGCGCCGAGGTCAGCAAGACGATCGACGGTTGCTCGCCCTCGCGATCCGCCCGGCGAATCGCTTCGGACAACGCCTGCCGCACGGCCTCCCCCGGGTTGACGCCCAGATC
>DAINPV010000168.1:0-8475 GCA_036743315.1 bacterium
GCCCGACAGCGTGCCAAGCGATTCGCCGCCCTCGTCGTCATCGTCGTCCTCGCTGGAGCTGCCCGACCCGCAGGCGAAAAGCGCCGCGCCGACCATCAGCGCCACGCATAAAAAAGCCCATAGCTTAACTAGTTTCATCGCATTTCACTCCTGTCCGCTCCCGCACATCAGCGGGGAAGTAAGATTAACAGAAAAAGAATAGGAAAAGCAAGGTGTATGGCTTCTTATCAACAATGTCGAATCATATGTTATTTTAAACGACCATCTATTCCAATTATAACAATAAAAGTATATTTTTTTGCCATTATCCTCTTCAAAAAAACAACATATTGTGTAGCAACCATTAATGATATACAAATTGTAGGAAGAGCGCGCAAAAAACTAATAAGTGCTTGATTATAAAGAAAATATTAGATTTACCCTTAGAAAAATATTTCTTGAAAACATCCTCGATTTAATTCTATTCTAGTTTTGTACTGATTTATTTCATTTTTGTATTGTTTTGAATCGGTTTTATCCAGGGGTTTTGCGATGTCAGACGTTGATGATTCTGATCAGGTAAACATTTCAATCGAATTGACGAAACATTTCCTTGAAAGAGGATTTGCCCAGTCGACGGTTGTAAATAAAGTTCTATATAAAAATGGCGCTTTCAAGGTCACTGGCATTATCGACGAATCATACACTGCCTCAACCGGGCTCCAAGTCGTGGTGGGCGATTTGGAGGACGACCTCTCGTATGATGAAAGTCGAATTGAGCATATCCTTAATGGATTGGAAGGTTTTCACCGGATTTATTGTTTGCCAGATAAAAAGGCTATCCAGTGTCTGGTTTTCAACCATCCTCAATTTGCCAAGAATAGCCTAGCGGAAAATTTTCAAATTATTCAGTCAATTTTAAAACGCACTTTTTCCCGAGCGAGTTACATCCAATCCAATAAAACCATTAAATTCAGCGACCCTTTCTTCAAGTCATTGGGGCTGGCGGAAACAACCATGAAGCTTGTCGGCACGGATTTATATATTCGGCTCGATTTCGAGCAAGAAATACATATGACGAAAGGTGATGACGAAATCGACAAATAACCAACAACCTTTACCGCGTGGGGTCGGGGGACCACATGAAGACTGTTGTATTGGTTCTAATGTTGGTAGCCTTCGTTTCGTGGTTGATTCTTGAGATCATCCGCTTCGAAGGGAAAGATGAACAAACCAAAAAAAAGCGTAAAAAAGTCAGTCACAACGTGCTTATTTCCATCCTGGTGTTTTACGCGTGCGCTCAACTGGCGGTGATCATCGCAAGCTATGCAGGTTGACGGTTTTGACATTTTGACCTGATTTATCACCGGTTTTTCTCTTTTATAGCCGGCGAAACAAGCCCTTTGTTTCTAACACCCGACAAACCTGTTATCATCGGCCGTCGTCAATCTATGGAGATCTCTTTGCCCGAGCACGAAGCGCGCATTTGGGAAGAGCGGGTCTACGAGCGCATGACGCCGTTGGTGCGCGCGCCGGAATTGGTACGGCAAACGACCAAGGGATGGTTCATCGCACGGTTTTTACGGCCGCAAGCGCATGAACGCGTGCTCGATGTCGGCTGCGGCCTGGGTGAGTTCAGCCTGTTGTGCGCCGGGCAGGCGCGCGAGGTGCTGGGCGTCGACGCTTCACCCACGGCCGTCGCCGCGGCCCGTTGCGCGGCAAACGAGTTGGGCATCGCGAACGTCTCGTTCATGGAAGGCGATGTGTACGAATTAACGAAAATCGCCGGCGAACCGGATTCCTTCGACAAAATCGTCTGCTTCGACCTGCTTGAGCATCTCAGCGATCCGGAAAACGTTTTGGAGCAAATCCACGCCCTGTTGCGTCCCGGCGGTCGGGCGCTGGCCTACACCAACTGTTACGGCCGATTTTCCGCTCGTTACCTGCACGAATGGCTGAATACCGGCGGGCAGGTCGGCGAGCTGTGGGGCATCGACCGCCGCGACCATCACCTGGTGCGCTTCACCCCGCAACGACTGCGCGCGATGACCGCCGCCTGGCGCTCGCGGTTCGTCTACAAATCGCACTGGTTGATCCCGGCCGTGTCCTGGCTGATCGGCCTGCTCGACCGCCTGCGCCCCACTTCTCTACCGAAGCTCGCCGCCGTAAGTCCGCCCGAAGAAAAACCCGTCTGCCGCGTACAACAGACGATGTCCAAGCCGCGCCGTTGGCTGCAAACGCTTTCTTACCTGGTCAGCGTTTTCGAGATGGAAACGCTCGGGCGCCTCGTGCCCGGCGCGGGCGTGTACCTGCTGCTGGAAAAACGGGCGTCCGTCGCGGAAGGAGAAAAAACCAGATGAGATCAGAAGCAACGACCGTCGAAGAATACCTGGCGGAGCTTCCCGCCGACCGTCGCGAAGACCTGTCGCAAGTCCGCGAAGTCATTCTTCGCCATCTACCGAAAGGATACGACGAGGTCATGCGCTGGGGTATGATCACGTACGAAGTGCCGCTGAAAACGTACCCCGACACCTACAACAAACAGCCGTTGATGTACGCCGCGCTGGCTTCCCAGAAAAACCATATGGCGGTCTATCTGGTCGCCATTTACGTCGACGAGAACGACCGCCAAAAATTCGAACAAGACTATAAAAAAACCGGCAAGCGCCTCGATGTCGGCAGCTCGTGCGTGCGATTCAAAAAAATCGAAGATCTGCCGCTTGCATTAATCGGCGCGGCTATCGCTCGTTACCAGCCGCGGGATTTTATCGCTTCCTTTATCAAGGAAACGGAAAAGCGCAGGAGCGATAAAAAGAAAAAATAGTCCGTCGCGCGTACGTCCACGAAACAGATCGCCGCTTGGTTAACAGCGCTCCCGACCTCCGGTGACCGCCGAGGAATTTGCGGAAGGCGACGGCCGGCGGCCGACATGGAATCAATCAGGTTTCGCCCAGCAACTTTCGCGCGCGACCGCCGAAAAACGCGGCCGCGTCGCGTTTAACCCACGGCAGCGCGGCCCAGGCGTCGGCCTGCTCGGCGTAGGAGAAGGTCAGGTTGGGGAAATCCGAGCCGAACAGCAGACGCTCGGCGTAGGGCGCCAGATCCGCGTCGAAAGCGAAGGGCACGGCGGCGCGGTACGGCTCGACGTTGGTGAACGACGCCTCCAGGTGCAGGCCCGCGTAACGGTCGCAAAGCTTCAGGTACTCCAGCGTCTGCATCGCGCCCAAATGGGCGATGACCATCTTCAGGCGCGGATTGCGCGCCAGGCGCTCGGCCACGCGCGCCACATCCAAATGCGGTCGCGTGTACGGATACGGCGCGTTGCCGCTGTGCAACACGCAAGGCCGACCCGCCGCCTCGATCGCGTCGAACGCCGCATCCAAACGCGGGTCGCTCACCGCGACCTGCTGCACCTCGCAGTGGATCTTCAACCCATGCAGGCCGAGGCGGTCGAGCGCCTCGCGGGCCAACGCGCCGACGTTTTCGTCGTCCGGGTGCACGGTGAAAAAGCCGCGCACTTGCGGCTGGGCACGCTGCAGTTCGGCCAGAAAGACGTTGAGTTCCGCCGCGACGCCGGCCTTGTGCGCATAGGGCAGCGCCCAGCACTCGCCCACGCCGAAGCCGGCCAGCGCGGCGAGCACCTCGTCGGTTTCATGCGGATAGGGAATGTTCCACCCGACCTCGGCGAACCAGCGGCGAATGGCGCCGAACAGCCGCGCGGGAAACAGATGCACGTGACAATCGACGGCAACGGCCGCTTGCGGACGGCGGAAGATGTCCTCGGCTGCGTCTATTCCACCACTCCCCAGTCGGACGGGTCGGGACCCATCACGAAGTGCAACGAGCCGCCGTTGACGATGTCCGCGTGGGTGAACCACGGCTCGGCGAGCGCCGCGCCGTTGAGCTCCACCGACTGCACGTAGACGTTTTCGTCGCTGTTGCCGTCCACGGTGATCACGAAGTCGCCGCCCGCCAGGTGCAGCGTCGCGCCGTCGAACAGCGGGCTGCCCACCACGTAGAGGTCCGAGCCGGCCAACGGCATGAAGCCCAGCGAGGCGAACATGTACCAGGAGGTCATCGTGCCCGCGTCGTCGTTGCCGTCATAGCCGCCGGGCAGCGGGCGGTACTTGTTCTCCAGAATCCACCGCGACCACTTCTGCGTCAGGTCCGGCCGGCCGGCGTAAAGGAACATGTAGACGTGGAACATCGACATCTCGTTGCCGTGCCAGTAGTACAGGTCGGGCAGCCAGGCGATCGGCGCGCCGGTTTCGGCCTGCTCGAAAGCCCAGTTGAGTTTTTCGACGAAGGCCTCGTTGCCGCCGAACAGCGCGATCAGGCCGGCCGGGTCGTGCGGCACGTAGAAGGTCCAGTGCCACGCGTTGCCCTCGACGTACTGTTCCGAGAACGGGTACCAGGACACGAACGGCTCGACCCACGAACCGTCGCAGTTGCGCCCGCGCAGGAAGCCGACTTCCGGATCCCAATGGTTGCGATAGTTGTGGCTCTGCTCCAGGAAACGTTCGGCGTCCTCGGTTTCGCCCATCGCCGCGGCCCACCACGACAGCGCCGCGTCGGAGTAGGAATATTCCAGCGTATGGCTCGTGCCCTTGTCGCGCACATCCTCGCAGCACCAGCCGACGTTGAGGTACTGCTCCATCGCCGAGCGGCCGTGCGGCGTCGAGCCCACCGCCTGCGCGCGGCAGCCTTCATAGGCCAGATCCACGTCCCAGCCGGTCAGCCCTTTGAGGTACGCCTGCGAGAACAGGTAGGTCATGTTCGAGCCGAGCATGCAGCCGGTGTAGCCCTCGCAGCAGGGCCAGCGGGGCATGTCGCCGCCCTGCTGGTACATGGCGATCAGCGAGTTGAGAAAATCGACCGACTTGGCCGGCTCGATCAGGTCCATCAGCGGATGCCAGGTGCGGAAGGTGTCCCACAGCGAAAAATCGGTGTAGTAACGCCGGCCCGCGCCCGGATCGTGCATCTCGTGATCGAAGCCGTGGTACAGCCCGTTCGCTTCGACCCAGTCGGTGGGCATCATGTACAGGTGATAGAACGAGGTATAGAAAATCTTCAGCTGGTCTTCGGTCGCGCCGACCAGGTCGATCATGTTCACGATCTCGCGCCACCGGTCGCGCGTGTCGTTGACGGCGGCGGCGAAATCGAAGTCGGGCATCTGGTCTTCCAAGTTCGCCTCGGCCTGCTCCAACGACTGGTAGCTCAGGGCGACGCGCACCAGCACGCGATCGTTCGGCAGATCGGCGAAGCCGATGTACGCGCCGATCTGTTCGCCCGCTTCGATCGTGCCGTTGGGATGCGGATTGCCGTTGTCCCAGGTGGTGTACGACGCGAAGGGTTCGGAAAACTCCATCACGTAATAGGTCCGCACGCCGCCGTGCCGACCGGTCAACGAGCCGCTGACCAAAATCTCGCCGCTGATGCGGCTGGTGGCCGGATCGACCAGGATCGTTGCTTCGGGCATGGTCGTGCCCGCGTCGATCGCGTGGCTCGGATCGACCACCACGAAGGCCGGTTTGTCGGGCGGGAAGGTATAGCGGTGAATCGCCGCGTAGCCGCGCGTGGCCAGCTCGGCGTACACGCCGTAGGTGTCAAGCATGACGCCGTAATAGCCCGCCTTGGCCGTTTCGTTGAAGTGCGTGAAGCGGCTGCGGTAGTCGGCCTCGGAGATCGGCCTTGTCGGTTCGACGGTCACCGGCATCAACAGCAGCGCGCCCAGGTCGGTCGCGCCGGTGCCGTATAGGTGGGTGTGCGAGAACCCACGGATCTGCGTGTCGGCGTAGTAATAGCCGCTGAAGTGGTTGAAGCTGAAATTCAGACCGTGAATGGTCGTGTCCGGGCTCAGCGAGAGCAGGCCGAAGGGCGCTTTCGGGCCGGGATAGGCCGAGGCATAGCCGAAGCCCAGGCCGCCGGTGCCGATCAGCGGATCGATGTAATCGAGACGATCGGGGGTCGCGTCGTCGTCGCCGGCATCGTCGTCGGCGGTATCGTCATCGTTGCCGGTATCGTCGTCGTCGTCGGCATCGTCGTCGCCGCTGTCGTCGTCGTCGTCATCGCCGGACGAATCATCGCTGTCATCGTCGTCGTCGCCGCACGCCGCCGTCGCCAACGTCATCGCCAACAACAAAATCCAGCCGAGCCAAAAGCGTTGGTGCATTTTAAAAAAGCCTCCACGTTGTCCGGAGCGTATCTTAACAGATTGTCGCGGGCTTGGGTATTGCCGTTACCGCATTGCATTCGAAGGAAAGGTGAACGAAAATCCTTTCATCAACAAACCAAGGGGGAGTTACATGCGTTTGTCGAAATGGTTTTTGCTGCTGCTCGTGATGGCGACGCTGGCCGTGGTTCCCATGCTGGCTTGCGGCGACGACGACGATGACGATGACGACGACGATGACGACGATGACGACGCCACCGGCGGTTCGACCTGCTCCGGCATGTGCAACAAGATGTCCGAATGCCTCGGCTCGTTGATGAACGAATACTTCGGGTCGGTGGACGACTGCATCACCACGTGCGAAACGGACCTCGGCTCGGACGCGAACCTGGACTGCATGGCCCAATGCGACCTGGACGACAGCTGCGTGACCTGGGGCTTGTGCGTCGGCCAGTGCGGCGAAATCTAAGTTCCGCCGCCGTCAGCGGGCCATTTTCCGGAAGATGATTTTGGTCGTCTCCAGCAGGATCTTGATGTCGAACGCCAGGTTGGTGTGTTTGATGTAATACAGGTCGAGCTGGAGCTTTTCCTTGGCGTCCTCGACCGTCGCGCCGTACGGGTAGCGGACCTGCGCCCAGCCGGTGATGCCCGGCTTCACCACGTGTCGCTGACTGTAATAATGAAGCTGCTCGCTGAGCCGCTTGACGAAGAACGGCCGCTCGGGGCGCGGGCCGACGAAGCTCATTTCGCCGTTGAGCACGTTGAACATCTGCGGAATCTCGTCGATGCGGAAGCGGCGGATGTAATGGCCGATCGGCGTCACGCGATCGTCGTTCTCCCGCGCCCACACCGGCCCGGTGGCGTCCTCCGCGTCCACCCGCATCGAGCGGAACTTGAGCAACTGAAACGTCTCGCCGCTCAACCCCACGCGCTCCTGCTTGTAGAGAATCGGCCCCCGGCTGGTCAGCTTGACCAGGATCGCCGTGGGCACCCACAGCGGCGCGGCGACGATCAATCCCGTCATCGCGGTGATCAGGTCGAAGGCGCGCTTGGAAAACAACCGCAGCCGGCCGACCTTGAAGCCGTCGGTGAACACGAACCAACTCGGGCGCAGCGATTCGAGCACGATCTTGCCAGCGAAGCGCTCGTGGAAAGTGACGTTGTCAATGATGCGCACTCCGGTCAGCTTGACTTCCATCAGTTCGCGCGTGGGCAGGAAGCCGCGTTGTTCGTCGAGAGCAACGATCACCAGATGCGCGCGATGCTCCGCACACAAGGTAGGCAGGGTGTCGGCCGCTCCCAACACGCGGAAGCCGAGCACCTCGTTTTTTTCCACCCGGCCTTCGGCCACCACGCCGACGATCCGATAGCCGCTGTCGCCGTAGCGGATCACGTCCTCCAACACGGTCGTCGCCAGCTTGCCCGTGCCCAGCACCAGCGCGCGCTGCATGAAGCTGGATTCCTCGCTGATCTCCCCCCACAACAGGCGGTACAGCACGGTGATCGTGATGCAGAAAATCACCGAGAGGGCGAGAATGCCCTGGCCGATCATCGCCGGCTTGTAGAAATAGTAGATCGCGGTCAGGAAAAACACGCTGGTCACGAAGGCCTTGAGCAGGTTCTTGATGAACTCGCGGAAGGAAATGTGCAGCGATACTTCATACAGATCGAAGTAGTGGTACGAGATTTTAATCACCCCGTACATGACCAGCACGCCGCCGAGAGTGCGGGAAGTGAACAGGTCGTAAATATCGTAAAGGTAGCGTAAGTAACAGGCGAGCGCGATCGCTCCCAGCAAAGCCAGGTCCTGAAAAAGAATAAACGTAAAGTTACGGCTTAGGTTCGAACGCATCTTCCTCGCCTGATTGTCTTATCCGGTATTATTCACGGAAGTCGCGGCATGGCAAGACTGTCTGCCGGAAAATCGGATCGTCCTTTGAATTAATTCGGGGCATAAACTAGAATGCATAATTGCGCAGTCCACAGGGCGGGAGAGGAACGATCATGAAGAAATCGATCTTGTTACTGGCGGTCCTGACGCTCGTTTTTTCGCTGGTCGCTTGCGGCGGCGATTCCACAGACAATGCCGATCAGGGACGGCTGGACGACGACGACGATTCCGTCCCGCCGGTAGACGATGACGACGACACCGACGACGACGACACCGACGACGACACCACCGGCGACGACGACACCGGCGACGACGACACCGGCGACGACGACTCCGGCGACGACGACTCCGGCGACGACGATACCGGCGACGACGACTCCGGCGACGACGATACCGGCGACGACGATACCGGCGACGACGATACCGGCGACGA
>DAINPV010000169.1:0-8459 GCA_036743315.1 bacterium
CTGAGCTGAGGTTGCACTCGGACCGTCTCAACGTCTGCCTTCACCGGTTTGGCCGCCTCGTTCGCGGCGACAATCATCGGTTTCGCACGCTGAACCGCCGGGGCGACCGACTGGGCGTCCATCGCCTGTACAACCTTATTTTCATTTGTGTTTACCTGAAGTTGCGACTTGACTGCTTCATCCCGATGCACGGCGTTGGCCGGCTGATTCGGTTGATGGGCTTCCGCCTGGGAGACGGTTTTGCGCTGCGGTTGTTCCGTGATGTTCGTCGTTGCGGCCGGCTTGGCGTTTTCGACCTTCTGGCCGTTGCCCGGCGTCGATTTTTCCACGACTGCCGCCGGCGTCGGCACCTGCGGTTCCGGCTGACTGGCCGCCATGGGCAAGGCCTGCAACATCACGTTGAACGCGGCGTTGACGGCTTTATCCTTGGCGTTGTCGGTCCGTCCGGACTGATACGACATGTTCGCATTTTTGTTGTTACTTAGTATTTCAGTAATATTAAGCACGGCATTTTCACCTCCTTTCCTTTGGAATTTCGGGGATACATTCATCCTGTTTTTACCCTCAAAATTTACCAACCCTGAAGGCCATTACCGGCTCAGGGGTGATTTCGCGGTGAGATGTAATGCGGTGTTCGTGCCAACTTCTTCGGCCGGATACGAATTGATCTGACGTTTTATGCGTAATAAGGGGAGAGTTACTATCGAGCTGACATTACTTGACTTTTTTACTAAGCAATTTCGTCGAAACAGAGGCGGCCGTGGCTGGATCCATACGCACCAACAGCGCGCTGACCGTTTTCTGCTTCATGCGGGCAAGAACGGCCAGGCGCATGTCTTCACCCAGTTTTTCCAGCACGGGGGCTAGGTCGTCCGGGCGCATCGCTTCATAGATTTTAACCAAACGAGCGATCTTTTTCGCCATGATTTCATCTTCTTTCGCCAGCCGTTGGTCGATTTCCACGCGCAGAGCCTCCAGTTGCACAATTTCCTTTTTCACTTCCTCGCGCAACGTCTCCAGATCTCCCTGTTCCTGCTGTAGCTGCTGGCGAAGCAACTGCAGATAGGCCAGATGTTCATCCTCCGGGGTCGGCTTGCTGTCGATTTCCGGTTCCTGCGCTTCAGCAACGCCTTCCTCGGTTGTCGGCGTAGGCGTCGGTTCCTCGTCTCCGGTCAGCGCTTGTTTGAGACCCTGCAACGGCGGAGTGGGACTGACTGCATCCGGACTTTGCTCGTCCTGTCCCCGCGAAGGCGTAACCATAAAACCGACAATCAGCACCAGACTGATGACGGCGATCGTTGCGGTAAAAACACCCCATTGCTTGAGTTCGAAACGTTTCATCTCGTCACTCCTCGGCCTCTTCCCGCCGTTGGGCCCGCAAAAAACGGTTGAGCGCCATTTCCATCACTGCCTTTTCCTGCTCGCGATTTTCTTCGTAATCGCGACGAGCGAGAAATTTTTCCCGCAGACGGTCGATCACCTGCCGATCGCGGGAAATGACCAGATATTCGCGCCGCTTTTCGGCCAAACGCTGACGCACATCGACTTCTTCCAACTGCGCAAAGCCCTGCTTTTCATGCAAAGCGTTGATGTAAAACATCGCCTGTTGCATATCTTCGGCCCGCATACCTTGGTGCAGACTCAGATCGACGCGTCGATGCTCGGCTAAAATGCTCTCATCGATCTCTCGGCGATTCTGCCGCACGCGCATCAACTCGGCCTGCAAATCGCCCAGTTCGCGCTTGACCTTGTCTTCCAGCAAGTGTCGCACGCGCCAAACCGCTTCCAATCGAAATTGCCGGCGCGCCATCGTTACGACCTCGGCGGATGTTTGCGGAAGATCTGCGCGATGCCGACCAGCGTATCGTGCATGGTCACGCGCTCGGCAATGCCCTGCCGCAAAAAGGCCCGCAAATCTTCAATCACTTCGATGGCATAATCGATGCGCGGGTTGGCCCCTTTTTCGTACGCGCCGATGTTGATCAAATCCTCCGCCTGGCTGTAGACCGCCAGAATTTCACGCAGCCGGCCGGCCCATTGCATCTGCTGCGGCTGGACCACGTCGGGCATGACGCGGCTGGCGCTATTGAGAATATCAATCGCCGGGTAATGATTGCGTGCGGCCAGTTCGCGCGAAAGCACAATATGCCCGTCGAGGATCGAGCGCGCAGCGTCGCCGATCGGATCGTTGATGTCGTCGGCCTCGACCAGCACCGAATAGATGCCGGTGATCGAGCCGCCCGCCGCATCGTTGCCCACGCGTTCCAGCAGCGAAGGCATCATCGCGAACACGCTGGGCGTGTAGCCTTTGCTTGTCGGTGGCTCGCCGATCGCCAGTCCGATCTCCCGCCGCGCCATCGCCATGCGCGTGAGGCTGTCCATCATGAACAGCACGTCGGCGCCGCGCGAACGAAAGTACTCGGCCATGGTCGTGGCCAGGTAGCCGGCGCGCACGCGGGTCAGCGCCGTGCGGTCGGAAGTCGCACACACCACGACACTGCGCTTGAGACCCTCCGTACCCAGGTCGCGTTCGAGAAACTCGCGCACCTCGCGACCACGTTCGCCGATCAGCGCGATGACGTTTACCGACGCGCTCGTGTTGCGCGCGATCATCCCCAACAGCACGCTCTTGCCCACGCCCGAGCCGGCGAAGATGCCGACTTTCTGTCCCTTGCCCACGGTCAGCAAACCGTTGAGCGAACGCACGCCTAAATCGAGCGCTTCGCTGATGCGCCGGCGACGTACCGGATTGAGCGGCTGCCCGTACAACGGCAATTCGTCGGAGCCGAAAATCGGCGGCCCGCCGTCCAGTGGATTGCCCAGACCGTCGATCACCCGGCCGAGAAACGTTTCGCCGACCGGCACGGTGGCGCTGCGCCGCACTTTTTCCACCCGTGATTTGGGGCTGATGTCGTGGATCGCCTCCAGCGGCATCAATTGCACCGCATCGTCGTTGAAGCCGACAACCTCGGCGGTCACCGGCTCGCCCTCCGCGCCATCGCTCAACCGGGGGAAAATATTGCACACGCCACCCACCGGGCTGCGCGGTCCGGTCGCTTCAATGAGCAAACCCACCACGCGCCGCACATAGCCGTTGACGCTGAAGGTCTCTGTGTTTTCCAGCGTCTTGAAATACGGCTGCCAATCGTAAGGCGGTTCGTTGAACACTTCAGTCCCCGATTTTCGCCACGCGTTCCAGCGCCGTGTCCAGCGAGGCGTCGACAAAACCCTGCGGCGTTTCGACGATGCACCCGCCCGGCGCAACGGCCGGGTCGGCGATCAGCTTCACCAACTCGGCGTTTTTCGTGCGTTGCCAGTGCGCTTCGCTTTGTTTGATCATTTCATATTCGTTGGGATTGATGCGGATCGTCGCCTCCCAACGTTCATCCACTTCCTTGAGCGCGGCTTTTACCACGCGTTGCAGTACTTCGTCGTCCTCGGCCAGCGTGGTGCGAATGACTTTCTCGGCGATCAACAACACCAAACGAATGATTTCCGGTTCCATCGCCGCCAGCGTTTCCAACAACAAATGGTTGAAATGCTCGACGAGCGTAACGAAGTTTTCCACGCTGGGCAGCGCCTTGGCCAAGCCCATCTCGATGCCTGCCGCTTCGCCTTTATGGAAACCCTGTTCATAGGCGCGACGCTCGATGGCCGCAGCCTTCTGTTTCGCATCGGCGATCAGCTGCTTGTCCTTGTCTTGCTGATCGAACGAAGGAAACGCCAGGTTCTGCACGTTTTGTAACGGCTTGTGTTTCGGGTTGTCGCCCACCTGCACCTCGCGTTAGACGAACTGTTCCTCGCCGCCGCGGCCGGACACCACAATTTTGCCTTCCTGCTCCAGACGCCGGGCGACGCGCACGATCATCTGCTGCGCTTTTTCGACATCGGAGATGCGCAGCGGGCCGCGCGCCTCCATGTCTTCCTGGATCATTTCCGCGGCGCGCGCGGATATGTTATTGAAGATCTTCTGCTTCACGTCTTCGCTGGCCATTTTTAACGAGATGGCCAGATCGTCGTTGCTGACTTCCTTAAGAATCATCTGAATGCCGCGGTCGTCGACGCTGAGTAAGTCCTCGAAGACGAACATATGCTGGCCGATTTCCTCGGCCAATTCCGCGTTTTCTTCCTCGATCTTGCTCATGATCTCATTGGCGATGGACTTTTTCATCGAGTTGAGAATTTCTGCCGCCGGTTTGACGCCGCCGGTCGACTCGGCCACGTCGATGCTGAAGGTCGACAGTTCGCGCCCCAGCGCCTCGACCACCTCTTCGAGTGCGCCCGGCAATACGGTGTCCATCTGCGCGATGCGCAGGACGACTTCGTATTGCAAATCCTCCGGCAGCCGCGCGATGATTTCCGACGTAGTGGTCGGCGGCAATTGCGAGAGGATGAACGCTATCGTCTGCGGATGTTCTTTCTTGATCAGGTTGAACACCGTGCGCGGATCGTAGCGACGGATCTGGTCGAGGCGTTCCTCGACCTCCAAGCGCGTCAGCATACTTTGGCCGCGCGATTCGCCCATGGCCGTGTTGACCACGTTTTCGATGAAGTCGCGACCCATGGTGCTCATGTAGCCTTCCTGGGCGATGCGCTCGTTGAACTCGTTGAGCACGCTTTCCATCATCTCGGCCGTGACGTCACCCATGCGGGGGATGGTGGTGACGATTAAGCGGATCTCGTCGTCGCCCAGGCTTTTAAACACTTCCGTGCTGATTTCCTCGCCGAGGAACATCAACAATGCGGCGGCTTTTTCCGTGCCTTTGAGTTTTCGTTTTACTCCGACCATTTCCTCAGACATGGTCCGCTCCTTTGCTTAGTCTTCCTTGAGCCATTTGCGCACCATCAGGGTCACCGCGTTGCGGTCCATGGCGGCGGTCTCCAGCAAGCTCGAACGCTGTTGTTCGAGTTTGCGCATCCGCTCGTGCAGATCGGCATGCTCGGCCTTGGGCGCTTCGCTGGGCACGCCCCCGCCGCCGGCCAACTGCGCTTCCAACTCGCCGACGGTCGCGCCGCGCAGCATGCCGGCCGGAATGCCCAACTCGGCTTCGATCCCCGGTTCGGCGGTCAGCCAACGCACCAACGGCCGCACCACAAACAACAGGAACAACAACACGCCGACGATCGCCATCGCATAGTTGAGGATCTGCAGGTAAAAACCGGTTTTATCCATCTTCAGCGCCGCTTCATCGCCCAGCCCTTCGGGCGCGAAAGCGATGTTGGCCACCTCGATCTGATCGCCGCGCTGCTGGCTGAAGCCGACCGCCGTTTTGATGATCTCCCGATAGGTGTTCATCTCCTCTTCGGTGCGCGGCACATAGGCGCGTTCCGCCTTGCCCTCGGCGTTTTCCTTTTCCTGATAGGTGCCGTCGATCAGCACGGCCACCGACAACTTCTTGATCGTGCCGCCCAACTGGGTGATGGTCGAGGTCGTGCGTGAAATTTCATAATTGATCGTTTCCTGTCTCTTTTCGCCGCTGCTTTGCTGACTCTTACCCTCTTCGTATGCGGTTTCGGGCAGGTTGGATTCCGCGCCTGGGAAGGCGGCGGTGTTGCTTTCCTTGTCTTCGTTCTTGCTGGTAACGACCTGCTCGGAACGCACGACCTGACCTTCCGGGTCGTACACTTCCTGCACCTTTTGGATCTGCTGGTCGTTGAGCTCGACGGTCACCTTGGCCGCCACCTTTTCCGGTCCGATCGACCGCGCCAACAAGCTGACGATGCGTTGTTCGTATTGGCGCTCCATTCCGTGCGCCGTATCGGTGAGTGAACCGCCGCCAGCTTCGTCCGCTTTTTTCGAGAGCACGCGGCCCTTCGAATCGATGACCGTCACGTTGTTGGGGTCCAGCCCTTCGACGCTGGAACTGACCAGAAAGACGATGCCGTTGATCTGCTCGTCGCTCAACCGTCCATTGGCGGCCAGCTTGACGACGATCGAGGCGGTCGTGTCTTTGCGATCCTGCTCGAACAGCTTTTCCTCCGGCAGCACCAAGTGCACCCGACAGCCTTCGACGACGTCAATCTGTTGAATCGTGCGTGAGAGTTCACCCTGCATCGCCCGCAGGTAGGCAACGCGCATCTGGAAATCGGTCATCCCCAACGATTTGCGGTCGAACAACTCGAAGCCGACGCCGCCGCCGGTCGGCAATCCGGCATTGGCCAGCGACATGCGCACTTCGTAATAGTCCCCCGCCGACACCGAAATCGCCGTACCGCCGCGCGAGATCTGATATTGGATTTTATTGTCTTTGAGGTGCGTGACGATCGAGTTGGCGTCTTCGGCCGACAGATCGGTGTACAGGATCCGGTATTCCGGCTGGCCGGCCCAGTAAACCAATCCCATAAAAGATGCACAGAGGATGGTAAAAATCAGTAGAAAACTAATTTTTTTACCCAAGGACATTTGGGCAAACATGCTCCGCAATTGGCGGAACGAATCGCCGATCGATGCCATCTGTACCCTTCCCTTTCATTTGGACGGACGATAGGGATTTACACAGACATCCGCATTATTTCATTGTATGCACTGATGATCTTGTCGCGGATTTCCATCAGCATTTTGAAGGAGATGTCCGCTTTCTGCAGGGCCAGCATGGCCTCATGAATGTTGGTCGCCTTGCCCGCGGCCAGTTCGAGGACCTGCCGGTCCGCGTCTTTCTCCAGGCCGCTGACTTCCGCGATCGCCTTCTTGAGGACCTCGTTGAAACTGGGTCCCTGCTCCTCGCCCTCGATTTTCTTCACCGCTGTCTGCGGCTTGGGCTGCAACACTTCGAGGGCGCGGAGTTTTGCGTCAAGCGTGATGTCTTTCATCACCTACTCCTACCGACCCAGGCCAAGCGCCTGTTTGGCCATGTTCTTGGCCGTCTGCATCGCGGCCAAATTCGCTTCGTAACTGCGCGCCGCATTCATCAGATCGGTCATTTCCTCGACGAGGTTGATGTTGTGCATCGCCACGAAACCACGCTCGTCCGCGTCCGGGTGATCCGGATCGTAAACCAGCAACGGATCGCGGCTGTCGTCGGCCACCTTGTTCACGGCCACGCCGTACAGCTTGCGCTGCTCGTCGAGGGAATTCTGGAAATCATTACCGATTTCCACCGATTCGAAAACCGGCGCCATGCGGCGATAGGGTTCTCCTCCCGGCCCCTTGGTGGTGTTGATGTTGGCCAGGTTGCTCGAAACGATCTGCATGCGCAGACGCTGGGCCTGCAAACCGCTCGCGGCAATTTCCATGACATTCATGAGGGCCATGCGCGTCTCCTTCTCGGGTCACAGATGGCTTGTCCGTCCGTACCCCGGAAGTAGCAATCATGATGCCAATCGTCACGTTTGAGCATCCGAGAACCTATCGCTATGATTTTACAACCTTTTTCTTCAGACGAGCTTTTCCGTTCCTCGCTCGGCATGGGAAAAGTCTGCCCCTTAATCGGTAACACTGTCCCCCCCTTTCGGGAAATCAAAGCCCTCGAGGGCATACTCATTGAGCTTGTTGCGCAGCGTGCGGATCGAAATTCCGAGCACCTCGGCCGTCTTAGTGCGGTTGCCGCCCTGCTCAGCGAGCACGGCGAGAATGGTGCGGCGTTCCACATCGCGCAGATTGCGGCCGGAAAAATCGCCGCTCGGCGCCGTCGCTTGTTTGGTCTCGCCGAGCTTGCCTTCGAGCGCCAGGTGCTCCCGGTCGATCGGTTCGTCGCCGGCCAGCAGCGCAGCCCGCTCGACCACGTTGCGCAGTTCACGCACGTTGCCCTTCCACGGATGACGCTGCAGGGCGTCGCGCGCTTCGGAGCTGATCTGCCTACTCTCGCCGAACATGTCGAGAAAAAAGTCGACCAACGGATCGATATCTTCCGGGCGCTCTCGCAATGGCGGCAGTTCCAGCGGAATCACGGCGAGGCGATAGTACAAGTCCTCGCGGAAATCGCCCTTCTCCACCAGCCCGCGCAGGTCGGCGTTGGTCGTGGCAACCACGCGAATGTCGATGGGAACGGGCATTCCGCCGCCGACGCGGTCGATCTTGCGTTCCTGCAACACGCGCAACAGCTTAGCCTGTAAGGGCATCGCCATTTCGCCGATCTCATCGAGCAGCAGCGTGCCTTTGTCGGCCAATTCGAACTTTCCTTCCTTTTTCGTCGCTGCGCCGGTAAAGGCGCCCTTTTCGTGACCGAACAGTTCGCTTTCCAGCAAATGTTCCGGCAAGGCCGCACAATTGACGGCAATGAACGGTCCGCCGGCACGTTTGCTTTCCTCGTGCACCAGGCGTGCGACCACTTCTTTGCCCGTACCGCTTTCGCCCTGGATCAAAATGGTCGCGTCGGACTTGGCGACCCGGCGCGCAATCTTGAGCAGCTTGATCATCCGCGGATTGCGCGTGATTATTTGTAGTTGTTCGCCGTGGGCATCGCGGATCGAGCCGGCCGGTTCGTCAATGTCGGTCAGACAATCGTTGATCGCCTGTTCGA
>DAINPV010000170.1:0-8394 GCA_036743315.1 bacterium
GCCTGCGCGTGTGGCCTACGCCGCGCTACTACGGCGGGCAAACGATGTTCCTGAAGTTGACCACCGAGGATGCGACGCTCGCCGAGTGGACCTTGACCGGCGATCGACCGCAAACGCTCGTTGCGCCGCTGCCGAGCCCGCTCGCCGCCGGCGACATCCTCGCCGTGACGCTCGAACCGTCGCTGACCTTCGATCCGGCCGCGCGGATCGGCGGCGCCGATCATTCGCCCAAATCGCTGCTTGTCGCCGAAATCGGTTTCGTGAAGCAATAAAAAAGGCGCGCGATGCCGGATTCGCCGGTCGATCGCGCGCCTTGACGTGCGCTGATTTACCTACTTATCAGCAGCCGCAGCCGTCGTCATCGTCGTCATCGTCGTCGTTGCCGCCGTCGTCGTTGTCGTCGTCATCGTCGTCATCATCGTCATCGTCGTCATCGTCGTCGATCGCGTCGTCGTCGGTCGTGTCGTCGTCGACGGTGTCGTCATCGTCGTCGTCATCGTCGGTCGCGGGCACGCATTCGTCGGTGTCTTCCAGGCATTCCTCGTTTTCGCCGCAGGGAGTGCCGCTGTGCCAGCAAGTGGACATCAATTCGCCGCAGCTTTCCTCGCCGTTGCACCACTGGCCGTCATCCGTGCACGGATCGCCCGAGTGATCGCACGAATCGGTGTCCTCGTTGCAGGTTTCCTCGCCGTTGCAGAACACGAAGTCGCTGGTGCAGGGATCGCCCGAGTGCCCCGCGCAGGCGCCGCCTTCGCAGACTTCGTCGCCGTTGCAGAACGTGCCGTCGTCGCCGCAAACGTAGCCGGTGTTGTTCGACCAGGCGTTCGGCGTGGACGGATTGCACACTTCGCAGACATTGGACGGATTCTGCTCGCCCGCTTCGTAGCAATAGTCGCCGATGAAGCAGCCGGTGCAGGCCATGTACTTGAGATTGCCGTAGGTGCTCAGCACCATCTTTTCGCCGTCGATCGGCCAGATTTCCTCGGCGTCGGAGGATGAATCGATCACGTTGAACAACACGCCGATCGTTTCGCCCAGCGCGCCGTACATCTCGCCGCCGTCCAGTTCGACCTGGAACTCGTACTGCATGTTGCCGTGCAACGCCATCGTGCCGGTCATCGCCGTCGGTTCCGCGGTCGAGCACGTCATCGGCGTGCCGCCGTTGTCCCAGGCGGTCAGATATTGCAGGTTGACCGTCGCGGCGTTATAGCTGATTTGATAATAACCATCCGTGTTGACGCCCGGAGTACAACTCGTCAACAACGCGTCGTCGTTGTCGTTGTCGAAATAGATGCGCAGCAGGTCGCCGTTGCCCAAAAAGGTATCGTCCAGCGCGTCCACCGCGCCATACAGGTAATCCTCGTCGTTTTTCAGATAGACGGTGAAATCCTGTTCCACGCCCTCATACTCCAACACGTAGGCGCCGTCCCATTCCTCGTCGTTGATCTCGCCGTCGATCGTCGGCGCGTCGTTGGTGTAGTTCGCTTTCACCGTCGGCCACAGTTCGTCGACGATCATCGAGCCGAAAATGACGTCCGGCTCGGCCTGCATCAAACCGACCAGAATCGCCGAGGCGTCGGCCTCTTCCCATTCGTCCACGAAGCACAGACCGCCCGCCGCCTTCTGGCCGGCGCCCGGAATGTTGGTGATCGTCACGCCCGTGTAGGCCCCGGTGGCCGGGCTGAACTGGCGGATGATGTTGTTGTCCTGCTCGAAGACCCACAGGAAGGGGCCGCCTTCGCTGACGGCGTCCCACGCCATGCCGTACACGCTGTAGGCGTTGGCATAGCTGTTGACCACGGTGCCGGTGCTCGTGATTTCCGAAATGTTCGAGGTGTAGTTGGCCACCCAGAGGTGACCGGTTGCCGGATCATACGCCAACGCGCGGTTGGGATTCTCCGGACCGGGAATCGTGCCCGCATGCGTGCCGTCGAGCGTGAATTTAATGATGTTCGCGTCGTCGCTGGCGTACAGGTACGTGCCGTCAGAGGCCAGGTCGCGCCAGCCCCATTCCGACGTCGTGCCCTGCGCGTACGAGTCGACCAGCGTACCGTCGGGTTCGACCACGTACACCATGTTGCCCGTGGTATTTGCGCCGGTCAGATAAAAGTACGGCGCAACCCACTCGACGCCCAGCAGCTTGTCGCAACCGGTCGTCGCCTGCACGTCGGTGGTGAACACCAGATCGCCCAGGGCGTCGACGGCCGGTCCGCCGCCCTGACCGGCGTTGGGCGCCGTTTCGTTTTTCGCCGCTCCGGTCAGCACGAACGCCGCCGTCGCGAACATTGCAATAACTGCAAAAATGATTAACGAACGTTTCACTTTAACCTCCTCGGTTTATTATTATCTCTATATTCTATTTATCATTAAATCTGTCTTTGAGAAAAATCATAGCACGTTACCGAGCGGTTCGCTAGCAGCCGCAAGCGGTATCGTCGTCGATGCAAAAACTTCATTATTGAGGCGATCTTTGCTCCGGTTCGTCCTGGCGATGCTTGGCCAGAAACGCGCGGAGCGCGGCGAAGGCGGCGCTGTCCGGATCGCGGCCGATCTGCATTTCGATGCCGTTGTGGTCGCAGTCCGCGATCTCGCGCAGAACGACGTCGTTGCCGGCGGCGCGCAACGCTTCGTACAACAAATGCGCCTGGGCTTTCATCGACATGCGGCCCCACCCCCACCGCCAATCGTGCTGGGCGTGCAGCAACAACAACGGCGGCAGCGGCGCGCGCACGTGGCGCAACGGCGAGGCGTCGCGCCAGACCGCCGGATCCTGGGTGAAGGCGAAGCGCAGCGGCAACGGAACGCGGTCGACCTCGTAAATGCCCGACATCAGCACCGCCGCGCGGAAGATCTCCGCCGACAATCCGTGTGGCGCAAGCCACCGTTCGTCGAGCAGCGCCATCGCCGCCAGCGTTCCGCCGGCGCTGTAGCCGATCAGAAAATAATCGTCGGTGTCCGCGCCGTAACGCGGCAGGTTCGCCTTGGTCCAGGCGATCGCCGCGGCCACGTCCTCGATCGGTCCCGGGTGCGTCGTGCGCGGGTACAGCCGGTAATTGACGGCGACGGCCGCGTAGCCCTCCTGCGCCAGCGCGTAGCCCATGTTCTCCACGATCGTCTTGTCGTTGATCACGAAACCGCCGCCGTGCACGATCAGCACCGTCGGCCATGGCCCGCCCTTCGGCGGCAGGTAGATGTCCAGCAAATGCCGCCGCTTCGTTTCGGCGCTCGCGGTCGGCGGATCGTCCCGGTAGGAAATGTCGCGCTCGACGCGCACCTGTTCGACGCCGAGGATCGGCCCCGGATGCAACGCCGCGCAACCGAACGTCATGACGATAAACAGCGACACGCCGACGAGTTTCGCGAACGACGACACCTTCATTCCGCTTCCTCGGGAGATTCGGGCGTGCAGCATTCGCGCAGAAAATCCAGCAGCGCGGGCGCGAAAAACGGGTGCGTCACGGCGCGCAGATGATCCACGCCGGGCAAGATGATCACGCGGTGGTCCTCGATCTTGCCGACCATCGCCTCGACGCCCTTGGCCAGCGGATCGTTGCCGCCGGCCATGCTCAACACCGGCAGCTCGATCGCCCGCAGTTGCTCCTCGCTCACCGCCAGGTCCGGCAAGCCGTCCATCATTGCGATCAACGCCTGTTGGTCGTTGAACCAGCGCGTCATCGCCACGACCCACCAGCGGTGCAGCGTCGTGGGCGCCGGCCGTTCGCCGCCGAGGCTGACCGCCAGCGGCTCGATGCCGCGCCCGGCCTGCAGGTCCTCTTTCATTTTGCCGATCACCCGCAGGAATCCGCTGGCCTCGGGATTCTCCCAGCCCGCGCCAAGCACCGCGACCGAGCGCCACCGTTGCGGATGCGTCACTGCCGCCTTGAGCGCGATGAATCCGCCGAGCGAATAGCCGACCAGATGCGCCTTTTCAATGTGCAGATGATCCAGCAATCGCACGAGATCCTGCGCCATCTCGACGCCGTAGGACACCGCCTCGTGCGGTTTGCCGCTCAGACCGTGGCCGCGCAGGTCGAGCGCAATCACGCGGTAATGCGGCGTCAGCTTGTCGATCAGGCCCGGCAGCCGCCAGTTGAGATCGGCGTTGACCGCGAAGCCGTGCGCCAGCACCACCGGCTCGCCGCGGCCCTCGTCGGTGTAATGGAGGCGCACGCCGCTCGCCTCGAAAAATTCACCGGGCGTGCGCTTGACGAGCTTCGCGTATGCATACCACCCGCCGATCGCCAACGCGCACAGCAACAGCGCAAGAAAACCGATAATGAGGATTTTAATTCCCTTGCGCGCGAACGGCGTCATCAGCGCATCTCCGGTCGGTGGCTCGATACGGTTTAGCGTAGCGGGAGACGACCCGGCGCGCAATCGACCGGCAAAAGTCTTTCGTCAGGAAAGGGATCGGAACTTCGCCGATCCTTCATCGATCGTACATCAATTTCCCCTCGTCATCCCTGCTCAATGTGTAAATATCCCATTTTTTATCTCGGCTTGGCTTTTCAATCTTATAAGCAAACAGAACTTTATCGCCGTCTGTTCGCATGTTGATGGCGCCGTAGGTGGCGATGCTGCGCTCCATAAATTTCTGGTCCATCGTCTTGATTGTCGCGGCCGCCGAAGAAATGGATCCTTCTTTCGCCTTGGGATCGGCCAGCTTTTTCCAGGCTTTTTGTCGCTGGTCGTCAACATCCTTGAAAAACAATTCGTCCATCTGTTGCAGAGCCTGCACGGCCGTCAGCCGATCCTTCACACTTGTTTGTTTGTTTTCGATAATGCGCCAATATTCATACCGCTGACGCAACTGCGCTCCGGGAATGCCGGGGAGTTCCGGCGCGGATCGCGCCAATTCGGTGCTGAAAATCAACGGTCGCGGCGCGCGGCTGGTCAAGCCGATCGAGCCGATCGTATCGGGACGCGGATGCGCATGGGGTTCCTCGTCGCCGCTGCTGATCACCGTGGCCACCGGATTGATCGCTTGCATAAATTCGATCGTGAAATCGTGACTGCCGTGATGACATGATTTGGCTACATCCGCACCGAAAAACTTTTTGGCTTCTTTGACGCTTTTATTCGGATCTTTGTCGCCGCCATATGTCGCCAAGAGGAATGTCTCCGCCGCCGAATTCAAATCGCCGCCCAGCAACACGCGCACCTTTTTATATTCCAGCAGCAGAATGACCGAATGCCCGTTTTTCGTTTTGCCGACATCGGTCGAATTTTCCGCAAGGAAGCCGCGCAAGGCCGGCTGGCCTTTTACTTTTTCCACCACCGGCCCCAGGACGCGGATGGTCAACTCATTTCCCGGCCCGAAACCGGGCAGGTATTCGGCTTTGCTCGGTTTTTCGCAGTTGACCATTTGGATGGTTGCCTGCGGATGATTTTGCACTAACGAACGCAATAGATTTGCGAATTGCTTTTTCTCCGTTTGCGGTGAGGCAAGCTTATTTTTCATCTCCTGGGTTGTGCGGATCAAATCAGTAAAATAATCAACACCTTTCTCGGTCGTTATGTTGCCCAAGACCGCCAACTTGTCCCCGACCACTTCCACGATGCCGTTATGATAAACGGCGCCGATGTCGAAGTTTTTATTCTTGAAAATCGGGCGGAAACCGTAGTAATGATCCGCGTCCGGATGGGTAATCACCACTTGATGTTGAAAGGGAAGCTTCTTTTTCAGCGATCCATAACGCCAACTCAAAAAGCGGAACATGTTGTCTTCCTGACCGGCATCGATAATCAGGTGCCGGTCATCCGGCGTGACCAACAGGCATCCGTCTCCCTGCCCCACATCGATGAAAACCAACTCCATGATGCGATTTTTCTGCAGACTTTCCGCCTCCATCCAACCATCGACGCCGCGAATGTGCACCTTTTCCAGGCATTTTTTCTTTTTTTCCTGTCCCGACGGTAATCTGCTCGCCCAACAACTTGACCCAGTCGCCCCACAAACAATGTTGAATCTTCTTTCGGTCTTTGGATTCCGGCTGGTCGAAAACATACGCTTCCGGATAGCCGACAAAACGAATTTCTGGCTTGCCCATTGCTTCCTCCCCGGGATCTCACCGATCCCCCGAAATTCTACATTGGTAGATATTTATATTATCGGAGAAAGAAAAACATCGCGAACCGGAACGCGTACCCGGCGCCGGATTGCCCTACCACAGTCGCTTTGCCGACCAACGTTGTCGAGATTGCACATGGACGTGAGATAAAATCGCTTACGATTATATCCGCTTTTTAGTGGATAATGAATATCACAATTTTCCGGTCGCTGCAACGATCGCCTCGCCGACGATCGCGCCCAGGCGTTCGAGTTCCGCGACGGTCATGCCCAGCGGCGGCATGAGCACGATCGTGTCGCTCAACGGCCGGATGATCGCCCCGCGTTCGCGCGCGGCCAGTACGACCTGATGCCCCATACGCCGGCGATAATCGTACGGCGCGTTCGTCGCCGGATCGGCCACCAACTCCAGTCCGGCCATCATCCCCACCCAGCGCACGTCGCCGATATGCGGCAACGCGCCGAGGCGTTCGCACACGCCGGCGAACGCCGCCGACTTTTCCGGCAAGGCGGGCAATACGCGCTCGCGCAGCAGGCGCAGGCTGGCGCGGGCCGCGGCGCAGGCCAGCGGGTTGCCCGTGTACGTATGACCGTGGAAGAACGTTTTGAATTCCTCGAAGCGCCCGAAAAACGCCGTGTGGATGTCCTCGCGCACCGCCGTCGCCGCCAGCGGCAGATACCCGCCGGATATGCCCTTGGCCAGACACAGCAGGTCGGGCTCGACGTCCTCCTGCTCGCAGGCGAACAGCGTGCCCGTGCGTCCGAAACCGGTGGCCACCTCGTCGACGACCAACAAAATGCCGCACTCGTCGCACGTCTCGCGCAACCGACGTAAAAAACCGCGCGGCGCCGGCCGCATGCCGCCCGCGCCCTGCATCAACGGCTCGATCACCACCGCCGCCGCCCGGTCACGTCCGGCGCGCAATTGCGCCAACGCCTGCTCGGCCAACTCCTCCGCCGCGTCCGCGCGATCCTCCCGCCGCGGATACGGCCCGACATACGGATACGGCAGCACCGGCGCGTCGAACAGCAGCGGCCGGTAGAGGCTGTGGAACAGATCGATGCCGCCGACGCTCACCGAGCCCAGCGTGTCGCCGTGATAGCTTTCGGCGAAACGATAGAAGACGTTTTTCTCCGGCCGGCCCACGTGCCGCCAGTAGGCGAAGGCGATTTTGATCGCCACCTCGACCGAAGTCGCGCCGTTGTCGGAATAGAAAATGCGCCGCATCTCGCCGGGCAGCGTCTCGGCCAGTTCGGCGGCGAACAGCGTCGCCGGTTCGTTGGCCAGCCCCAGCAACGTCGAATGCGCGATTTTATCGAGTTGTTCGCGCACGGCCGCGTCGATCTCCGGCACACGATGCCCGTGCACGTTCGTCCACAGACTGGCCACGCCGTCCAGGTAACGCCGCCCCTCGCTGTCGATCAGGTGCGCGCCCTCGCCGGCGACGATCACCGGAAAATCCTCGTCCATCCACCCGGCCATCTGCGTGAACGGATGCCAGATGTGCGCGCGATCCAGTTCGCGCAGGCGTTGGGTCTGCTCGTTCATGGAATATCGCCTCCGTGTGTTGCCCGGTCATGATAAGCGATTTTCGCCTGATGAAAAGCGGTCAAAAAAAACGGGGCGGATCGCTCCGCCCCGCTCGTAGCAACAATGCTTGCGCGCTTAGCCGTTGACGCGCTGGAACTCTTTCATGAACTCGAGCACCGCGCGCACCGACTCGAGGCTCACCGAGTTGTACAACGAAATGCGCAGGTGACCGCGTTGCGGCAGATTTTTCAGGCCGATGAAGTCGTTCTTGATCGCCTCGGCGACGAACTTATTTTCCAGTTCGCTCGTGGGCATGTTGAACACGATGTTCATGATCGAACGGTCTTCCTTGGCGATCGGGCAGGTGTAGTAGCCGCCTGAATTGTCCAGGAAGTTGTAGAACAGCTCGCCCTTGGCGAAGTTCATCTTCTCCATCGCCTCGACGCCGCCGGTCGCCTTCAGGTGCCGCAACACGTTGCGCACCATGTAGATGGAAAAGGTCACCGGCGTGTTGAACATCGACTGATGTTCGACGTGCGTCGAGTACTTGAGCAGCGTCGGCAGCGACGGATCGCACTTGGCCAGCACGTCGTCGCGCATCATCACGATCGTCGTGCCCGACGGGCCCAGGTTCTTGTGCGCGCCGGCGTAGATCACCCCGAACTGCGTCGGATCGACCTTGCGGCACAGAATGTCCGACGACATGTCGCCGATCAGCGGTACGTCGCCCGTGTCCGGGTAGTTGAACCACTGCGTGCCCATGATCGTGTTGTTGCTGGTCAGGTGCACGTAG
>DAINPV010000171.1:0-8390 GCA_036743315.1 bacterium
TTCTATCTGAGGGTCATCCTGCGCATCAGCGAGTTCGCGTGAGGACCGCCAGCGTCACCAGGGTTTCTTCCAATGTTTGTTGCACGGCAAAAGCCATATCCATATCGACCGGGCGCAATTTCTCACTGTGATGGCGCGGCTGCCCGAACAGCTTGATAAAAGCAGCCGGCACCTTACGACCGCGAATGTCGAAGGTCTGGTAGGTGGGATCGATGTCGTAATTCAGCGGCGCCGGATGGCGCACCGCCTCGCGCCACTGCTCGGCTAAAAGGGGCGAGCCGTAGGGCGCCAAACCCATGGTCTTGCCTTCCTGAAAATCGCCGAACCCGGCAAAGAGCGTCGCGAGCTGATACATCGCGCCCAGGCTGTTCATCGCCCGTTTGCGGCTGCACACCTTGTGCAACTCGCGCAACTCATGGCCCTTGGCGTGGTAAAACGTGGTGTGCTCGACCTTGGGAATCACCCGTCGGCCGGGACGGTTTTCGATGACGTTGCCGGCTCCGTCGACGACCATCACCGCCGCCTCGGTGAACGGGGAAGCGGCGTAGGCGCTCAGCGCGTGCGCGAAGTGATGATTGAGCACGGAAATCTTTTGCGGAGCGAGCACATCGGGCAGTTGGGCGGCGACATCGGCAACCGTCAGGTTGCGCAGCGGCTGTTGCGGATGATAGACCACCGAGCCGACCGCGACGATCGCCGTGCAATCCAGCAGCACGGCGCCGGCACGATCGAGTACGTAATCGATCGCCTTGTGCGGCAACGTGCACAGATAGGAGCCGTCGGGCGTGACGGCCACCGAATGCTTTTTACGGTCCAGACGCTCTTCGGCGATGCCGCACAAGACCAAGCCGTCGCGCACGAGCACGGCGCTGCGATCATGGCTGACATTGATGCCCAGAACGAGGCCGGAACCGTTCATTTGGTTTTGGCTTTAGCTTTGGCTTTTACTTTACCTTCGGCGCCCTGCCCGACGCCGGCCACACGCAGGCCGGAGCGAATCCCGGTTTTCACCGACTGGTGGAACGACAGCAGCAGCGCCGCCTCGGCGGCCAGTCCCACGAGGAAATAAACCGAGGTCGCCATCGGCGCATAAAGATAGGCGTTGATCACCTGGGCACCGAAAAAAGGCACTCCCTTGTCGATGAGCACGGCGATGTTCAGTAGTGCGATCAAGCCGCCGGCGATGTACCATGGATGTTTCTGCGCTTTCCCGCGCCAGAGCAGGCCGGCGAAAAAGCCGATCACGACCGGCGCCGCGAAAATCAACAGCAGCAGTTGCAGAATGCCGCCCAGGTAGTACTTCAAAAACATGCGGTGCGCCTCATCGCAACAGGATATCGTCTTCGACGGACACCTCGTCCAGGCGAAGCTTGAACACCTCACCGAAGGCGGTGATGAACCGCCAGTACACGTCGAAGAAGGAATATTTGAGCCCGGTGATCAACTCCATCGAGGTGATCTTCCGGTTCATCTTGCCGCAGGGAACGATGTAGGTGAACGGTTGGATGTCCTTGCCCACGTTAAGCGAGAAACCGTGCGTGGTGATGCCCTTCTGAATATTAAAGCCCAGAAACGCGAGCTTGCCTTTTTCGGTTTCCACGCCGGGATCCTGCTCGTTGTACTGGGCTTCGATGCCGTAGGAATCCAGCACGATCATCAGCACGTGTGCCACGCCCTCGATGAACTGGCGCGGCTTGAGCTTGAGCCGGTTGAGATCGAAAATGAAATAGCCGACCAGTTGATCGGGGCCGTGGAAGGTCGTCTTGCCGCCGCGGTCGACATCGATGATTTTAATGCCTTCGGCGGCAAAGCGTTCGCGGCTTTCCAGCAAGCCGGAATCGCCGCGTTCGGAATAGCCGCGCGTGACAACCGACGGATGCTGCAAGAGCAGCAGGTAGTCGGAATCGCCGCCGGCGACCACCTGCTCGCGCAGCTCATGCTGCAGGATCAGCGCCTTTTCGTATTCGGTCAGCCCGAGGTAGCTCCACTTGATCGTCATGGCAATGGCTTACGATACAACCCGCGTAAAGTGTTTAATCGGATTTGCAAGAGTTCGAGAAACATCCGGCTTGCGTCGCTGAACGGGTTGACCCGGCTGGCCGGCGAGTTGATCCACTTCACCGGCGCCTCGGCGATCGGCAGGCCGTACATTCGTGCAATATACAATAGTTCAACGTCAAAACCAAAACGATTCAACCGCTGCCGGCGAAAAACGATATCGGCCGCCGCGGCGGTGAACGCCTTGAATCCGCATTGCGTATCGGTGAAGCCGCGCAAGGCCAGCAAGCGCACCATCAGGTTGAAGGTGCGGCCCATCGTTTCCCGGTACCACGGCTGATGTACGACGATATCGGCCGCCGGATGCGCCCGCGAGCCGATGCACACCGCCGCGCCCGCGGCGAACAAGGGCCAGAATTTTTCGACCTGGTCGATCGGCGTGGAGCCGTCGGCGTCGAAAAACAGCCGCACCTGCCCGGCGGCGTCGAGCATGCCATTGCGCACGGCATAGCCCTTGCCGCGGTTGCCCGGGTTCGACAACAGGCGCAGGCGCGAAGAAGCAGCGGCCCTTTCCCGCACGATTGGCGCGGTGCCGTCGGCGCTGCCGTCGTCGACCACGATGATCTCGGCTGCGTAATCGACTCCGGCAAAGTACGCTTCGAGCTTGTCCAAGGACTCGCCGATGCGCTTTTCCTCGTTATAGGCGGGAATAATTACGCTCAACCGGGGTGCCGTTTTTTCGCTCATAAAGCCCACTGTCGCTTAGCGGTAAACCGGAGCGTCCTCACAACTCGGCGAGGATCTCCTTGCGCTTGGCCTCGTACTCGTCCTGGGAAATCAGTCCCTTGTCGAAAAGGTTCTTCAGCTTGGCCAGGCGGTCTTCCGGCGAAGGTTGCGCGGGAGCGGCCGCCGCAGTAGTCGACGCCTGCGCTTGCGCGGCCTGCGCCATGCCCTGCGCCATCGCCATGCCCAATCCCGCGCCCAGGCCGGCGCCCATCGCCCCGCCCATGTCGCCCGGATTCTTCGCGGCGTCGCCGATGGCCTTGGCGGTTTTGTACTGGGTGAATCTGGTCATATCGCCGATCGCGCCCATGCTCGAACGCTCGTTGATCGCCTGCTGCACCTCTTCGGGCGGCGTGATCGCCTGCACATAGAAGTCGATCAATTCGATGCCGTACTTGGCGAAATCGTCGATCACGCGCATCTTCGCGGCCACGGCCAATTCGTCGTACAAAGCGGCGAGTTCGAAAATCGTCTTGAGCGTTTCGCCCAGCACGTCGTTAAGGCGGCTGACGATCACGTCGCGCAGGAAATTGGCAATGTCGTCGGTCGAGTAACGCCCGCGGCCGGCGACCAGCGTGTTGACGAACAACAGCGGATCCTTGACGCGGATCGTGTAGTTGCCGAAGGCGCGCAATTGCACGTAGCCCAACTCGGAATCCTTGAACGGCACCGCTTCCTTGGTGCCCCATTTCATGTCGTTGAAGACTTTCTGGCTGACGAAGATTACCTCGGTGCGGAACGGCGACTTGCCGCCGTCGAACAACTTGCCGATCAGCCGCGCCAACACGGGAAGGTTCTGCGTGGTCAGCGTGTGGCGGCCGGGACCGAACACGTCGAGCCCTTTGCCATCGCGGAAAAAGACCGCCTGCTGGTATTCGCGCACGATCAACTGACTGCCAAGCCGGGTTTCGGCGCTGCCGTATTCCGGGATCTTATGGCACAACTCGTTGCCGGTAACGTCGTGGTATTCGATCACTTCCAAAATGGCCATGGTCGCCCTCCTTACCGCACCAGTTTGTTGAGCGCTTCACCGCGATTGTCGACCAGCTCGGCCAGCGCGGCAATTTCCACCTGCAACGAATCCATCGCCATCTTCAGCGACTGATCATCGGTCTTTTCCTGACCGATTTTCGCGCAGGTCGCCTTGAACCGCTCCACTTTATCCAGGAGCGTCAGATCGTAATCGTAGAGTTTCTGCAACTCGGGCTCGAGAATTTTATTGGCGTCGAACGCCCCCGAATAGCCGTAGGCGTCGAAGCGGTGTTTGTCGCGCAGACGATCGATTTTCGAGGACATGCGATCGACGTCGTCGAGCCAGGAAATTTTCATGTCGTCCAGCAACGCCTTTTTCAGGTTGTCCAACCCGGTCTTGGCCGCGTCAAGCTGTTTGGCGGTGTATTCGCGCAACAATTTGTCGTTCTCACGCAGTTTTTCCCGGTTCATGAAATCTTCCAATCCCGGAATCTTCGCGACCAGGTTTTTCATTCTGGTCAGAAAATCGGGTTTCACATTTCCGTCGGCATCGCGATTGGTCATGATTGTCCTCCAAGGATAGAACTCTGCTCAACTCGTATCACATCGATGAAGATCCGGTCAATCCGAACACCCTGCAAATTCGCTGTTTTCCACGCATCGATCCACCGCGCCGCCCGGCGTCGCTTTTAATTTTTTTTACCATTGTTTACCCATTGACACAATGCATCATTGCGGGTATATAGTTCATGCTTCGAACTATTCAATGGACGAACAAAAATGAACGAGACGTTAATTGTTCGCTTCCACGCCAGCCTGTTGGACATCCTCAACGGCGTGCTGGAAATGCGCGCGAAAGACAAAACATTCGAGTTGTTGGCTCCGAGCGAAACGTTGGCGCTGGAGATCATCGGCAAACACAAGTCGCTGGCGATGAGCGAGTTGGCCCGGTTGGCGGGCACGGCAGCCAACACGATGACCGGCATCGTCGACCGGCTCGTGCACCGGCATATCGCCCGCCGCACCACCTCGCCGGCCGACCGGCGGGTGGTGCTGGTCGAGCTGACCGAAAACGGGCTCAAGCTGTTCGCGCAGCATCAACAGTTCACCAAACGGATCATCGCCGGGTTGTTGAAAACGCTCGCTCCGGAAGAACAACAGTCGTTCGTGGAAATGTTCGAACGCATTACCGCTCCCCTTAAATCATAGTCAGGAGATTTTATGCGCGCTTTGACACGACTCATGATCCGTTGGCCCTGGATCACGGTTGCCGTCATCCTCGGCATCACCGTTTTTTTTGCCATCCAACTTAAGAATGTGCGCATTGACAACGGCATTAAAAACTTCCTGCCGGAAATGCAGCTGGACAAACAACAATATTATCGCAGCGAAGAAATTTTCGGCAGCGAATCGGTCGCGGTGGTCGGCATTACCGCGGAGGACAAGGGGCCTTATCGCGATATATTCAATCCGGCCGCGTTGAAGATCGTCCAAGAACTGCACGATTGGTTCGAGGGTCTGGAGATCGAAGCGCCGGTGGAAAAGGCCTTGTGGGTCAAGCCGGAACAATTGGATGAAGTGCGCAAGACCTTCGGCAATCCGGACGGTTTGTGCAGCGAGAAGCAACTGGCCGCGCTGGAGCAGTTCGAGGAACCCGAGGATATCGAAGGTTATATAAAAATCACCGCCTGCAAGCACATCGAAAGCACGCCGATCGAAGAAGTGACGAGCCTGGTGAGCATCAAGGACATCTACGATACCGAGGTGCCCTCCGCCGAAAAGGAAGGCGAGATGGAACACCAGTTGATGATCGAAGACATGTGGGAGAATGTGCCGCAGACGCAGGAAGAAGCCGACCGCGTGCGCGAGCGCGTCAAATCGTGGGATCTGTACGAGGACAACATCGTCAGCCCGGACATGAAATCGACGGCGATTTACGTGTTCATCGACAGCCAGGTGTCGATCGAATACACGGAAAAGCTGCAATCGCGGATCGAAGAGAAAATCAAGGAATACGACAAACCCGACGACGGTTTGTTTTTCCAAACGGGCGGCACGCCGTTGCTGTTCGTCTGGCTGGGCATCTATCTGCAGAACGATTTACGGACGCTGATCCCGTTCGTTTTCTTCGTGATCATTCTGGTGCTGTTCGCCAGCTTCCGCAATCCGACCGGCGTGCTGATGCCGGTGCTCACCGTCGCCTGCGGCTGCATTTGGTCGGTCGGCCTGACCGCCCTGATGAATAAGCCGCTGACGTTGCTGACCAGCGCCCTGCCCACCTTGATCGTCGCGGTGGGCAGCGCGTACACGATTCACATCATCCATAACTATTTTGCGCAACGGCAGGCGGGCCGCGACCGGCGCGAGGCGATCATCGAAGCGATGGGCAAGGTCGGCATGGCGGTGGTCATGGCCGGGCTGACGACCGTCGGCGGTTTCCTCTCGCTGGCCAGCAGCAGCGTGTTGCCGATCCGCGACCTGGGTTTCTTTGCCGGTTTCGGCGCATTCGCTTCGCTGGCGATCAGTTGTTCACTGGTGCCCGCCCTGTTGCAGATTACCGGGAAAAAGGGAGCCAAAGAGGTCGAGATCGACGCGGAGAACGAAGCGGAACACGTGGCGCAGAATCCGGGCTTGCTGGGCAAGATCCTGGATTGGCTGGCGCGATTCGTGGTCGAGTGCAAATGGGTGGTGTTCGGCGTCGGCGTGGCGTTGGTGGGCGTGGGCATTTTCTTGACCATGCAGGTGCGCGTAACCTCCGATCTGCTCAAGTACTTCAAAGAGGACAGCCCGATCCGCCAGATGGACACGTACCTCAGCGAAAAATTCGGCGGCACGGACATGTTCTCGCTGACCTTCGACGGCGGCGAGGAAAACTACTGGAAGAATCCCGAGCCGCTGCGCAAGATGGAAGCGCTGATCGCCTATGTCGACGCACAATTCCCGGTCATGCGCAAAACCATGTCGATGGTCGACTACGTCAAGAAGATGAACATGGCGCTGCACTTCAACGATCCGCAGGAATTCCGCATTCCCGACACGAGCCAAGCGGTGGCCGACAGTTTGTTCCTCTTCCAGCAGAAAAGCGACTCGATGGAGTCGATGGTCGATTTCGAGTATCGCAAGGCGCGCGTCACCTTCAAGGTGACCGACGGCCAGACGGCGACCATGCGCACCATTAAAAAAGCGATCGACCAATGGCTGGCGGAAAACTGGCCGGAGATGGCCGGCAAGCCGGCGCCGCGTATGAGCATGTGGCAGCGCACACTGGAAATGGCCGGTTTCGTCGAGGAATCGTCGGCGTTCATCGAACAGCGCTATAACTACTCCGGCGGCTCCTATCTGCGTTACGTCGCCGACCGGTTGATCGTCATCGGGCAGATGCGCTCGATCTTCCTGTCGATCCTCACCGTGTTTGTTCTGGCGATGATCATCTTCCGCAGCCTGGTGGGCGGCCTGTTGTCGATCGTCCCGACGATGATGGCCGTGCTGGGCAACTTCGCCACAATGACGCTGTTCGACATGCCGCTCGACGTGGGCACGGCGCTGGTGTCGGCGGCCGCGGTCGGCATCGGCATCGACTACGCCATCCACTACATCAACCGTTACCGCTTGGAGCGCATCGCCGGGGCCAAGGCGCCGTTGGCCGTGCGCTACACGCACCTGACCAGCGGCAAGGCGATCGTGTTCAATGCGGCCGCGGTGGCCCTGGGCTTCTTCGTGCTGCTGTTCAGCAATTTCAATCCGGTCGTACGCATGGGGCTGCTGACAGGCATCACCATGTTCACGGCCAGCTTTATCTCATTGACGGCCCTACCGGTTTTGCTGGTATTGTTACGTCCGAAGTTCATCAGTAAAAACGAGCCCAACAACAATTCGATCAAGGGAGGCAATAAATGAAATCCCGCTTTCTGCTGCTTATTGCGATCGTGACGATCCTGGCGTTCGCCGCCATGGCCTGGGCGGAGCTTTCCGCTTTCGACATCGCTAAAAAGAGCCTGGAACTGGACAAATCAAAGTCCAAAACCACGCTTTACCAGATGACGGTCATCAACAAGCGCGGCAAAAACAAAGTCTACAAATTCAAGGTTTGGGAAAAAGATTTTGCCGACGGCGCGAAAAAGCTGGTGCGTTTTCTGGAGCCCTCCGACGCCAACGGCACCGGCCTGCTGAACTTCGAGAAGGTGGGCGCGGACGACTTGCAGTGGCTCTTTTTACCCTCGTTGCGCAAAAGCCGCCGGCTGGCCGCCGGCGACAAGGACGGCGAGTTCATGGGCAGCGACCTGTTTTATCAGGACATGGAAACCATGACCGCCGAGGACTACACGCACGAGCTGTTGAGCCAGGCGATGCTCGACGGCAAACAGTGTTACATCATTCAGTCCAAGCCGAAGCCGGGCATCAGCAGCGCCTACAGTTCCACCAAGTCGTGGATCGAGACCAGCTCGTTCATCGGCCGGAAAATCGAGATGTACGATAAAAACGGCAAGCTGCTCAAAACGATGAAGGCCAAGAAGGTCGAACAGATCAGCGGCATCTGGACGATTACGTCCGCCGAGATCGTCACCGAAGGCAAAGGCAAGGCCAAAACCCTGCTGGATATGGTCGAACGGCAGTACAACAGCGAAGTGCCCGACAAC
>DAINPV010000172.1:0-8367 GCA_036743315.1 bacterium
CGGACCGCCGAACACCGCCGTGTTGTACGCGGCGTGCATGCCGATGGGCACGACGAAGGCGAATACGACAAACGCGGCAACGCTCTTCCAGTCGCGACGGAAGGTCAACAGGTACAAAAACAGCCAACCCGCGCCCATACCCGACGGGTATTCGAAGAACATTGCCTGCCCGGCCAGCAACGCGCCGACCCACACCAGGTTGCCCTCGCCCTGTTTGGCGCGCCACAGGAAATAAAAGCCGAACAGCAAAAACAGCGCGGCAAACTGATGGCTGTAGTAGGCGACCGAGTAGATCAACGCCGGCGTGGCCAACGCGTAGGTCGCCACGGCCAGTCGTGCGGCCCGCTCGTCGCCGGTCATCTCCGCGCACAGTCGATACAGCGCCAGGCACATCAGCGCCGACAGCAACGAGAGCGTCAACAGGCGAATCAGGTAGTGGAAGGTTTCCTGATCCGGCGACAACCCGAGCAGGCGCGTCACCGCGCTCGTCACCAAATAGACCGGCACGCCGATGAACGAGCTGCCCGGCGCCTTGTCGCTGTACCAATGGCCTTCGTAATAGGAACGGTCGTGCGTTTGGTGGAAGTAGTTGTCGATGTTCAGCGTGCCGTGATCGACGATCGAGTAGATCATCGCCAGGCGCGCCGTGACGTTCGAACCGGCATTGGGAATAAAAAAGTACGCATAGGCGACGAAAATCGCCGCGAACAACGCCAGCGCACGACGGCCGTTCATCGCGCCTCGTGGCGTTGCGGCGGCCGGTAGGCGCGCATCTTCCACACGTTGACCAGTGCCTCCCAGAAAATGCCGCCGGACATCTTCGCCTGCCCCCGCGTGCGGTTGGCAAAAACGATGGGAAATTCCTTGAAGCGATACCCCTGGCGAATCGCCCGGTGCGTCATTTCGATCTGGAAACCGAAGCCCTTGCAGGCGATGGTCGGCAGATCCACCGCGCGCAACACCTCGGCACGCCAGACGCGAAAGCCGCTGGTCAGATCCTTGACATTCAGTCCGAGAATCGTGTTGGCGTACAGCCCGCCGCCGCGGCTGATGATCTTGCGCGACAGGCCCCAGTTTTTCGTGCCGCCGCCGGCCACGTAGCGCGAGCCGATGGCGATGTCGAACTCGTTCATCGCGCCGAACATCGGCGGCAGGTAGGACGGATCGTGGCTCAGATCGGCGTCCATCTGGCCGATCGCCTCGTAGCCTTGCGCCAGCAACCGCGTGAACGCGGCGATGTACGCCGGACCCAGACCTTGCTTGCCCGCGCGACGCATCACCTCGACGCCGCCCAGCGTCTCGTTGAGCTTTTCCACCAAATCAGCGGTGCCGTCGGGCGAATTGTCGTCCACGACCAGAATGTGCAGCTCCGGCATAATCTTGCGAATGCGCGGCAGAATGACCGGCATATTTTCCGCTTCGTTGTAGGTGGGAATAACCACCACTTGCTTCATCGACGACCTCCCGTGCGGGGTGTGCCTTTGTTGTAACGGTTTCAGGCCGCGCTGGCAACCGCGATCATGGTTCGTGCTTGTGTCCGCGCCGATGCTTCTGTCACAATGCGGCCACACCACCGGGAGCGCCTGCGCATGATGATCGCCCGCGAACACGGCTACGAGATCGAGAAAATCGGCGCGCGCCTCGAGTTTCGCCGCAACCGTTCGTGGCCGTTGCGCCATTGGTCCTGGGCGACCGGCATGCTCGCCTTTTTGCTGACGACCACCGGCGTGCTGTTCGCTCTGTTTCGTTTGCAGGGCATTGAAAACGCACTGCCCTGGGCGGCGGTGGCGATCGTCGGATGTTTTGCGCTGGCGGCGATCGTTCTGTTCGTCCTCGTGCTGCGCCGCTATTGGCACACGCGCGGCGTCCGGCCCGAGCAGGTGCCGTTGCGCTACGTCGCCGATCTCGCCGCGGGCGAACTGCGCGACGACCGGGGGCGCGTGCTGGCGCCGCTGGCGCGCATCGTGATCCGCGTCAAGTTCGCCGGCGACAGCTACCTGATGGGCGAATTCGATTTCATCGACAAGATCGTGCTGCGCTGGGGCTGGTTCCATTCGGTGTGCGTTTTCAAATCGGGAAATGACGACGTCATCGAGCGGGTGCGTCGGCGATTGGCCGACGAAGGATGCGGCCGCCTGCCCGCCAAAGGGAAATGATCAGTCGGTCATCAACTTGAGCGCTTCCTCGACGTTATTGGTCGGCGGCCGGCATTGTCCGCCGCGACACACGTAGATCGTCGCCCGCCCGTCACGTTGCCTGTCGTCGGCCGTCAAGAGCGCCAACTCGACCGACGTCCGCGGATCGTCCGCCGACCGCACCGACAACAGCGCATGCGGCGCGAACGGCGCCCGCAGCGTTTTAACGATCCGTCGCGTCGCCTCGTCGTCCGGATCGCCGACGATTGTCACCTCGCAACCATGCCCCAGGGCGTAGTCGATTCCGCCGAGAAAGTGCGCCACCTCGAAGGGCGCATGGCGCGCCGTCAGCGCGAACGCCTCGCCCAGCCGCGCCGCCCGCGCCGCCAATTCCGTGCGTCCGGTGAGCGCCGCCAGCCGCAAGAGATTGTGCAGCGCCGCCGAGTTTCCCGCCGGCAGCGCGCCGTCGTACACATCCTTACGCCGCACCGGCAACGCTTCGCCGTCGACGGGCGTGATGAACAGACCACCGCCCGCCTCGTCCCAAAACAATGCCAGCATCAGGTCGTTGAGCGCCGACGCCTCGCGCAACCAACGCGGATCGAAGGTCGCCTGGTGCAATTCCAGCAATCCCCAAACGACGAACGCATAGTCGTTGACGAACCCGGCGATGGCCGCCTCGCCGTCGCAGTAACGATGCAGCAACCGCCCACGCTCGTCACGCAGGCGGGTGAGCACGAACTCGGCCGCCCGCGCCGCGGCCTCGCCGTAGGCGGGCTCGTCGAGCACCTGGGCGCCCTTGGCCAGCGCCGCGATCATCAAACCGTTCCAGTCGGTCAGCACCTTGTCGTCGCGATGGGGTCGGATGCGTCGCCCACGAACGGCCAGCAACTCGGCGCGCACCGCGTGCAGCAGTTCGGAAAACCGTTCCGGCGACAGCGATAGGCGTCGCGCCAGATCATCCTCCGGAGCGGCCAAATGCAAAATGTTGGCGCCGGTCGCTCGTCCCGTCGCTTCTTCCTTAAAATTTCCTTCCGCGCGCACATTGAAAACGGCGGCGGCGAAAGCCGCTTGCTCCGGATCGAGCGCCGCTTCGATTTCGGCCTTGGTCCACAGATAGAATTTGCCCTCGACGCCCTCGCTGTCGGCGTCCTCGGCGCTGTAAAAAGCGCCGGTCGGATCGCGCAGATCACTTAGTACGTAGGTGAAAATCTCGCGAGCCGTTTGCGCATACAGCGCCTTGCCGGTGAACTGATGCGCCTCCAGGTAGGCGAAGGCGAGCAGCGCCTGATCGTAAAGCATCTTCTCGAAGTGCGGCGTCAGCCAATGGGCGTCGGTCGCGTAGCGGTGAAAGCCGTAGCCGATCTGATCGAAGATGCCGCCCTGCCGCATCGCGCGCAATGTCGTCTCGACCATCGTCACCGCATCGTGATCCTCGAATCGTCGCGCCATACGCAGCAGGAAATTCAGCCGGTGCGGCGTCGGAAACTTGGGCGCATGGCCGAAGCCGCCGAACCGGCGGTCGAAGGCATGCTTCATCTGGTGGAGCGCCCGCCCCAGATCGGCTTCCTGCAATGCCGGGCCCACCCCCTCCGGCGAGAGGTTGGCCAGCACACGGGAAATTTTTTTCGCCGAATCCAGCAACTCGGTCCGATTCTCGCGCCACATCTCCCGCACGCGCGGTACAATTTCCAGAAGCCCCGGCCGGCCGAAGCGACCGGTTTTGGGCAGATACGTGGCGGCGAAAAACGGTCGTTTATCGGGCGTCATGAAGATCGTCAGCGGCCATCCGCCGGAGCCGGTCATGATCTGGCAGGCGGTCATGTACACATCGTCGACGTCCGGACGCTCCTCGCGATCGACCTTGATGCAGATGAACGTTTCGTTCAGTTGCGCGGCCACTTCCCCGTCCTCGAACGACTCATGCGCCATGACATGGCACCAGTGACAGGTCGAGTAGCCGATCGACAAAAAAATCGGTTTTTCCTGCGCAGCCGCGGCGGCGAACGCTTCATCTCCCCAGGGACGCCAATCCACCGGATTGGCCGCATGTTGCAGTAAATAAGGGCTTTTTTCACCGCTCAAACGATTGACCGACGGTCGCCCGGAAAAACAAGCCGGGGGCATATGTGCTTCCTTCGTGAGCGATTCGCTTTATCCCTTGGCAGGAGGTCCGGAAACGATGACCGGTTGCCGGGACAAAAGGTGAATCGGGTATATTTTTCAAAGGGTCTTTCTTTTCTTGTTTTCAATATAAGTCGCGATCGCTGTCAGCCCAGCCGGAATCCAAAAAACTGCCGTAAAAAAGAGGAGGGAAAACTTGGCACGTACTTTATTTTGGTTGAAATCATACTTATTTAAATTCTAACTGCCTAAATATAAAAGGATTATACACAGACCCCAACAATTGACGCAGAAAAGGAAAAAAATGCATTTCCCACTTCGCAATATGCTCTAGGTGTTTGCAGCGTAGGCCGAAATTCTAGTTTGCACGCAGCAAAGGATTTTATCTCGGGTTTCGAGGGGTTCGATCGGGAAGGCTGGATACCGGAAAGTCATTTCTGATTGAGAGGATCCATTGACCATGTATTTCGGTTTTCACGATGCAACAACAATGAACAAGTCGCCCGAAGCCCATCCGTTCCAGTGCTCCACTGAATCTGAACCATATAAGGAAGTACGATGAACGTCGACTTTATCAATCCATTTCTCAAAGCCTGTCTCAATGTCCTGGACACCATGGCTCATGTCAAAGCCATTCCCGGCAAGCCCTTTCTTAAAAAGGAAAAGATGGCGCAGGGAGACGTGACCGGGATGATCGGATTGGTGAGCGGCAAAGCCAAGGGCTCGATGGCCATCACTTTCTCGGAATCGACCATTTTGCACATCGCCTCCCAAATGTTCGGCGAAGAGTTGACCACCCTCGACGAATCGATCGCCGACCTGGTCGGCGAAATTACCAATATGGTTACCGGCGGCGCAAAAAGGGAATTGGCCGAAAACGGTTACAAATTCGACATGGCCATTCCTTCCACGATTATCGGCCGCCAGCACTCAACATCCCATACGACAAAAGCCCCGATTCTCGTGGTGCCGTTCAACACCGATCACGGGGCGTTTTTCATCGAAGTGTGTATGGAGGATTAACCTGCCTGGCGGGGAGAAGGGCCAATGGATAATTCACAACAGGAACTGATCAATGATTTCGTGTTGGAGTCGCGCGAGCATCTGACCCAGTTGGAACCCGACTTGTTGGGTTTGGAATCCGCTGGTGAAAGTACGGATGCGACAGTGATCAACCGGATTTTCCGCTCCGTGCACAGCATCAAAGGCGCCTCGGGATTCCTGGCGTTGGAAAAAATCAACAGCCTCAGTCACCTGATGGAAAGCCTGTTGATGAAGATCCGCGACGGCGAAATGTCGCCCACGCCGGAGTTGGTCGACGCCTTGCTGGCCGGCACGGACCGCCTGCGGGCGATGATCGACGACATCGACGCTTCCGACACCTACAACATCGAAGAAGAAATGGCCCGCCTCTCGGCCCTGTTGCCGGAGAACGCCGGAAAGGTTAAATCCACGCCGGTCAAGGCGCTGAAAACCGAAGCGAAAGCGGCCGCCGGCAAGCCGGCCGACGAACTCAATGCCGAGGAACTGGCGCACGCCAAGGCCCACGGCCAGTTGCTTTTTAAAGTGGTCGTTCACCCGCAGACCGATCTGTTCGCCCACCATCTGACCCCCAACAGCTTGTTGGAAAAAGCCAAGTCGATCGGTTCGATCCTGGCCGGCGAAGTCGCGCTGGCCACACTCAATGAATCGACCGACGTGCAGGAACTGACCATGGTGGTGGCGACGGTGCTGGAACAGGATCTATTGGCCAGCGCGTTGGGATTGGGCATGGAAAGCATCGTCCTGTTCGAGGACAACCCGCCCAAAGCGGAACCGAAGGCAACCGAACCGGTTCGCCACGCGGAGCCCGAAATGCTGAAAAGCGAACACGAAGTCGTTGAGAGCAAGCCTGTCGCCGAAAACACCGGCAGCACCGCCACGGTGCAGGCTTCCGGTGGTCAGGAAACGTTGCGGGTCAAGGTGAGCCTGCTCAACAACTTGATGAACCTCGCCGGCGAGCTGGTGCTGGGCCGCAACCAATTGGCGCAGATTCTGTCGCAACACGCCTCCGAAATCCGGGGTATCAACGCCATGGTCCAGAATCTGAACCTGATCACCACCGAGTTGCAGGAAAACATCATGCAAACGCGCATGCAACCGGTGGGCAACGTGTTCAACAAATTCCCGCGCTTGATGCGCGATCTGTCGCGCCGCCTGAAAAAGGAAGCCGAGCTGCAGTTGGTCGGCAGCGAAGTCGAACTGGACAAGTCGATCATCGAATCGCTGTCGGACCCGTTGACGCACCTGATCCGCAACACCATCGACCACGGCATCGAAAGCCCCGACGAGCGCGAGGCTGCCGGCAAGTCGCGCGCCGGCCGGGTGTTGTTGCGCGCCTATCATGAAGCGGGCATGGTCAACATCGAAATCGTCGACGACGGCAAAGGCATCGACATCGCGGTCATTCGCGCCAAAGCGATTCAAAAGGGCCTGGTGGGCGAGCAGGATGCGGAGCGGATGTCCGAACGCGAAATTTACTCCTTCCTTTTCGCCCCCGGCTTCTCGACGGCCAAGACGGTCACCGACGTTTCGGGCCGTGGCGTGGGCATGGATGTGGTCAAGACCAACATCGAGCGCCTCGGCGGCACCGTGGACATCGAATCGACCAAGGGTCAGGGCACGCGCGTCAACCTGCGCCTGCCGCTGACGCTGGCGATCATTCCCTCGCTGATCGTCAAAGTGAACGACGAGAAATTCGCCATCCCGCAGGTGAGCATCGAGGAACTGGTGCGCATCCGGGCCAAAGACAGCCACAAGGCCATCGAAAAGGTGAACGGCGCCGACGTGCTGCGCCTGCGCGACAAGCTGCTGCCGCTGGTGCGCCTCGCCGACGTCCTGGGCATCGAGCGCATCTTCATCGACGCCTCGACCGGTGCGGAGAAAACCGACCGACGCAATCGTCTCGCCGATCGACGGGTGGCCAGCTACGGCAAGGATTTCAGCATCGACGAAGAATCCGGCCAGTTGGTTGCCGAACGGCCCAACAGCGATCTGCCGCCGGAAATCGGTCCGGTCTCCGCGCCGGGCAACCGCCGCGGCCGCAAGGACGATAACCGCCGCTGGCACAAAGAAAGCGCCATCACGATTCTCGTGCTCAAATCGGGCAACAACCGCTTCGGGTTGGTCGTCAGCAACATTGCCGACAACGAAGAGATCGTGGTCAAAGCCCTGTCCAAGTACATCAAGGACAACGTCTGCTACGCCGGCACGACGATCATGGGCGACGGCAGCGTGGCGATGATTCTCGATCCGCAGGGCATCGCCGAAACGGCCGGCTTGCGCTTCGAGGAACTCGATCGGGCGGCGGTGGCCATCCAGAAGGATTACCAGCGCGCGGCGATGCGCGAAAAGCAATCGCTGCTGATTTTCGCCAACGGGCCGACCGAAACGTTCGCCATGTCGCTGGCGCTGATCAAACGGTTGGAGAAAGTGCCGGTCAGCGAAATCGAGCATATCGGCGAAAAGGAATACCTCAAGTACCGCGGCGGCTCGCTGCGCCTGATCCGCCTCGAGGATTACCTCCCCATTTCCCGACCGGAAAACGATCAGAAGGTGCTGCACATCATCGTGCCCAAGATGACGAAAAAGCCGGTCGGCATCGTCGCCACCGAGGTTCTCGACGTGCTGGAAACCGACCTGGAACTGGATACCCAGAACATCAAGGCGACCGGCCTGCTGGGCTCGGCCATCATCAACGACCGCATCACCCTCGTGTTGGATATGTTCGCCCTGTTCGATAAAATCGACGTCACCATCTGCGGCGGCGCCGAGGCGGCGCGGGGCGATCAAGGCACAGCCTATCGGATCCTGTTGGCCGAAGACACGCCGTTCTTCAAACAGCTCGAATACGGCTACATGACTTCCGCCGGGCACCAGGTCGACGTCGCCTCCAACGGCGAAGAGGCGCTGGACCTGTTGCTGCACAACAAATACGACATTGTCATTTCCGACATCGTCATGCCGCAGATGGACGGCTACGAACTGGTAAAACGCATCCGCGACAACGAGAAAATCAACAAGGTCCCGGTGATGGCCATGACGTCGCTGGACGATGAAAGTTCGAAAC
>DAINPV010000173.1:0-8310 GCA_036743315.1 bacterium
AAGCCGACGAACTCCGTGCTGTTCTCCACCAGTGTAATCAACCGTTCGCGTTCCTGTTCGCTCTGCTTGAGACTCGAAACGTCCAACAGCAGTCCGTTCCATAAAATTCCCTTTTCGGGGATTTTCGTCGGCGCGGCGCTGGCCCGCACCCAACGCACGTCGCCGTTGCGGGCGACCAGACGGAACTCTCGGTTCCAGTTGTCCATCCGTTGCGCCGCGTCGCGCAACGAATCGACCACCCCTGCGCGTTCGTCCTCGTGGATGGCTTGGAAAAACAATTTCGGGTCGGCGACTATCTCGTGCGCCCGGATGCCGATGAATTCCTCGGTGCGTTCGCTGATGAACGGAACGGCGTTTTTTTTGTTGCTGTTCATCGCATATTGAAACACCACGCCCGGAATGCGCGCGGCGATTTCGCGATACTGCGCCTCGCTGGCCCGCAGCAGGTTTTCCGCCTCCTGTCGCTGCCGATCCGCCGACAGGCTTTGCCAGACCATCAACAGCGACATCAGGCCGATCACCGCCAGGATCAACAGCGAAACCTTGACGATGCGCCAACGCAGCGTGTTCATTTCGGCGCGCACGTCCTCGATGTACACGCCCGTGCCCACGATCCACTGCCACGGTTCGTAAAGCCGAACGTAGGAAACCTTGGGCGCCACGCGTGACGGATCGTCCTTCCACTGCCAGTAATAATCGACGAATCCGCCGTTGGGTTTGACGCCTTCGCGCACGAAGGAATCCAGCAACGGCTTGCCGTCGGTGTCGCTGAATTCGTCGGCGTGCGTTCCTTCCAAATCCGGGCGGTAGGGGTGCATCAGGAAAATCGGGTCCAGGTTTTGAATCCAGAAATAGTCCTTTTTATCGATGCCGTAGCGCAATTGCCGAATGGCCGCGGAGGCCAGTTTCTGGGCTTGCTCAGTGCTCAGGCGGCCGGCCAACTCCTCCTGATGAAAGTAATCCATGCTGCTGATGGCCGTATGCGTCAACTCGCGGATCATCTCGCGCTTGCGTTCGATCAAGTTGTTTTCGAGGGTCGGCAGGAAAAACTCGAAGATCGCCACGATGAACAAAATCACCGTTGCCAGGGCCGGAAAAATAATCCGGAGTGTTTTAACCCCGATTTTTCTTTTAAATTTATACATTTACGCCTGACCAACGCATGGTTGACTTTTTTCGTCACGGCATGGTCAAAAAGGTCCTATTTGAGTTCTCCAAGCATTCGATTGCGAAAAGCTTATCCCTGCAAGTTTCATCTATAAAAAAACGTATCGGCACAATTTGGTCAAGCTAAATGATTTAAAGACAAAGAAAAGGAACGATCGGCATTCCCCCCTGACAATTTTTTTTCAATAATTACCAAGGCTTTCCGGATAAAATATGGATTTGCGCCGTTTGTGCGTCGGTGGTAGACTTTGCTCTCTTTTCCGGTGCGGCATTCGATCGGTTTGTCGCCGGTTTTTGCGATGACGGATCGAATGAAATGAATTGCAGCCAGGGGCATTTGCGATTTTCATGGGGAGTCCGTCATGGGTTCATTAAAACGTATGGTGTGTCTGGCCATCCTTTTATCGGTCCCGGTGATCCTGGCGATTTCCCTGGGTTCGACGAACGAGGCGCCGATTTCCCCGCTCCCGGCGCTTAACGACGGCGCCGACGACGATTCGCTGGCGATTCTCACCACCGACGGCGGCTTCGTTGTCGACCATCCCAGGCAGCATTTACGCATCGCTTTCGACGAAACGGCCGTCACCTTTTCGCCCGCGGGCGCTTGCGAAATCTGGAAATTGTCGTTGCTTCCGGTCATGTTGTCGCGCGGCGATGCGCGCGTGGACATCCCGCCGGCGGCCGTGACGGTCAACGGTTGCGACGCGGCGGCCGAGGAAAACGACCTCGGTTGCCGTTTGGCTTATTATCACGACGGCTTCAGCCAGTTTTTTACCGCCACGTCCCAGGGCTTATCCCACACGATGCAGATCGACGCGACCCTCGGCGGCGCCGGCCCGCTGGCGTTGGATTTCGAAGTCCTGACCGACCTGTCGGGCGGCGGCGATGACGGCGCGCGTTTCGCCTATTCCTTCCGCGAGTTGGAAGTGCTGATCGGCGGCGGCCTCCGGGTGATCGACGCGGCCGGGACGCCGCTCAAAGCCGCGCTGACCGCCGATGCCGAAACGATGCAGATCGTCATCGACGACGCCCGCGCGCGCTATCCGCTGCAGGCGACCCTCACCGTGGCCACCACCTTGCCGCGGCTGACCGAAATCGAATCGGTCGGCGGCGACGACGCCTATTGCTTCACCGCCGGCGCGCAGTGGGAAAACGCCGGCGACGATGGTGCCGGCGACAACGACTGCTCCAGCGCGATCACCCTCTCGCTGCCCGCCGACGTGACCGGCGACACCAACGACGCGGGCGACGATTATCACGGCACCTGTTCCTGGGCGCGCGGCCCCGACGACGTGTACTATTTCTTCGGCGAAGCCGGCAATTCCTACATTCTCGATCTGCGCGGCCTGGATTGGTTCGACGACACCGTTCTCTACGTGCGCTACGGCGATTGCGAAGAGGGCGAGGAAGTCGGCTGCAACGACGACTGGCAGGGCGACCGCGACCATTCGCTGGTCGAGTTCGTCGCCGCGCAGGACGGCGCCTATTACGCCTTCGTCGACGGCTGGGCTTCCTGGGACGACGGCGAATACAACCTGCGCGTGGTGAGCTGCGACAACGGCGGGTGCTTCATCGACGGCGAATGCTGGAAGCACGGCGACACCAACCCGGAAAACGCCTGCCAGGTTTGCGACACGAGCGAATCGCTGCATCGCTGGTCCTACAACGACGGCGCGTCGTGCGACGACGGCAATTTCTGCAACGGCGCCGATTTCTGCGACCAGGATCAATGCTCCGAGCACGCGGGCGATCCCTGCACCGACGACGGCCTGTGGTGCAACGGCAACGAATCGTGCAACGAAAACCTCGACCAGTGCGAGCATACCGGCACGCCGTGTCCCGATGACGGCCGCTGGTGCAACGGCGTCGAATCCTGCGATGAAGTCGTCAATCGTTGCGTGCAGGGCGAAGAACCCTGCGCCGACGACGGCGTGTTCTGCAACGGCCTCGAAGGATGCAACGAAGGCGCCGACCTCTGCGAACATTCGGGCGATCCGTGCCCCAACGACGGCCTGTGGTGCAACGGCGAGGAATACTGCGACGAAGCCAACGCCCAGTGCGCCGCCGCCGCCGAACCGTGTCCTGACGACGGCATCTTCTGCAACGGGGTGGAAGATTGCGACGAGAACAACGACCAATGCCTCAACTCGGGCAATCCCTGCCCGGACGACGGCCTGTTCTGCAACGGCCGCGAATATTGTCTGGAATCGCAGGACACCTGCAAAAGCACGCCTGCGCCGTGCCCCAACGACGGCGTGTTCTGCAACGGCCTCGAGTCGTGCGACGAAAACGACGACCAGTGCGTCAGCTCGGGCAACCCCTGCACCGACGACAATCTGTTCTGCAACGGTTTGGAATACTGCAACGAAAACACCGATCGTTGCGCCGTGACCGAGGAACCCTGCGGCGACGACGGCCTGTACTGCAACGGCCTCGAGTCGTGCAACGAGGTCGAGGACCAGTGCATCAGCTCGGGCAATCCGTGTCCCGTCGACGATCTTTGGTGCAACGGCGTCGAGTCGTGCAACGAACAAAACAACCAGTGCACGACCACCGGCAGCCCGTGTCCCGACGACGCCATCTTCTGCAACGGTGTCGAGTCGTGCAACGAGGCCGACGACCAGTGTCTGCATTCGGGCAACCCGTGCAACGACGACCAACTGTGGTGCAACGGCGTGGAAACCTGCAACGAGGTCGACGATGCCTGCCAAAGTTCGGGCAACCCTTGTTCCGACGATACGGTCTTTTGCAACGGCATCGAATCCTGCGACGAGAACCAGAATGTCTGCCTGCATTCGGGCAACCCGTGCATCGACGACGGCCTGTTCTGCAACGGCAATGAAATCTGCGACGAATTCAACAACCAGTGTCTGACCACCGGCAGTCCCTGCGTCGACGACGCGGTCTTCTGCAACGGCACGGAAACCTGCGACGAACAGTTCGACATGTGCCTGCACTCCGGCGACCCCTGCGCCGACGACGGCCTGTTCTGCTCCGGCGTCGAATACTGTGACGAAAGCCGGGAAGAGTGCCGCACCACCGGCGATCCGTGCATGGACGACGGCCTGTTCTGCAACGGTCTCGAATACTGCGACGAGGAAGGCCGACGCTGCGAAGCCTCCGAAGAGCCGTGCCCGGACGACGGTTTGTTCTGCACCGGCGAGGAAACCTGCGACGAATACTTCGACCTGTGCACCACGGCCGGCGATCCCTGCACCGACGAGGAATTCTGCAACGAGAACGACGATCGGTGCGATCCGCTTTCCACCGACGACGACACCGGCCCGCACCTGGGCGACGACGACACGCTCGACGACGACACGCTCGACGACGACAGCGACGACGTGCTCGACGACGACGCGGATGACGAAGGCGACGACCTGGAAGGCGGCAACCTGGTCGGCGGCGGTTGCGGCGCGGGCTGTCGCTGAGGCGAGCCGCCGCTTACCCCTGAACCGGAAGGAGAAGGCTGTTTGAGACTACGCCACATTCCACTTATCGTCTTGCTGCTGGCCTGGGCCGCGCCGGCCTGGGCCGCCGGGTTGCTCGATAAGAACGTGCATTACTTCCAGCCGGTCATCGACGGCTCCGGCGTGGTCTGGACGGTCGGTTCCGAACCGCTGACCATGTTCCGCATGCACTACGGCGCCTGGCTCGACGACGCGGTCGATTCGGTTGATTACCTCGAGGACGAAAACGACAAACTCTACCGCATCGTCGAAAACCAGGTGTCGACCAACCTGGTCTATGCGATCGGCTTCTTCCACTTCCTCGACGTCGGCTTCGACCTGCCGCTGACGATCTTCCGCCAGTTCAACGAGGAATTCGAGGACAAATACGATTTCGACACCTTCGCCGTCGAGGACATCCGCTTCGAGGTGAAAGGCACGATCCTCAACCGGCGGCAAAAGTGTCTCGGTCTGGCCCTGCTGGGCCGCGTGACCACGCCGCTGGCCTACCAGGAAAACAGTTTCGTCTCCGATAAAACCACCACGCTCGCCCCGGTGCTCGTGGCCGACCTGGGCCGGCGCTGGTGGACGGTGGCGGCGAACCTCGGTTACAAGTACTATGTCACGCCGCAAGGCTCGGAGCTGTTCGACATGGAAGTCGGCGACGAACTGACGCTGACCCTCGGCGGCATCTTGCGCGTCGACCGCTCCAACCAGGTGTTGGCCGATCTGGCCACCCGCACCCAGGTGCGCGCGCCCTACGGCGAGCCGGACCTGGATTACATGGAAGTCCTGGTCGCCTATCGCAAATACTGGCAGCGGCTCAACTTCACCGCGCTGACCGCCGGCGTGGGCATGGGCTTGCTGTCGGGCGTGGGCGATCCGAAAATTCGTTTCTTTGTCGGCGTGACGCGCGACGAGAGGAGATTGGGACCCGGCGATGTTTACTTTTAATCGATCTCATCGGCTGTGGCTGCTGCCGGCGCTCCTGGCGCTGCTGCTGTTCGGGTGCGCGAAAAACAAGGCCAAGCCCGACCCGCTGGACCCCAACGCGGACGACGATTTGTCCTACGTGTCCGAACTCAAGGGACCGCCCAGCTACGACCTGCTGGCCAAATCGCTCGAATACTACGAGCAGAAACTCGGCCTCAAATTCCGGCGCAACAAGAAAGAACGTTTTCTGCCCTACAGCGCCTACGCCTGGAATCATTTCTCCATCGCCGACGCCGAAAACAACTGTCTGTACGACGTCAAATTCGATCGCCTGCGCAGCTTCCAGGCCCTGGGCGACAAGTTCGAATCGCTGTTGGATCTCAAAATCGAAAAAGGCCCCTGCGGCATCAGCACGCCCAACGTTTCGGTCGGCGCGCGCGACCGCCTGCAGAACATGGAAGGGGCGATCATCTCGAAAAAGCTGCTGAGCAACATCCGCGAAGGCACGCATTTCATTTCCGACCGCGCCTTCGTGCAGGACGCCCTGCAGGTGCCCTACAAGGTCGAGTCGTCGATCTACGGCATGGAGCCCTACCTGGCCAAGATGCTCGACCGCGTCGAAGACCCGCTGGACATCGCCCTGGGCGATCTCGTGTTTTTCTCCGAGTACGTGGGCGAATGGACGATCGGCATTTACGCCGGCTACGGCCTGATGGTCACCAACTGCTGTTTCCGCACCCAGGTGCGGCCGTTGAGCAAGGATCTGGAATACCGCGTCTACCGAATCTACGGCGGTTTCGCGCAGGTCGAGTACAAGATCCACCAGGATTCGGTCCTGCATCGCTACCTGTCCAATCCGCGTCTGCTGGAGGAAATCGACGATCTGCGCACCTACGATCAGCCGCCCGCGGACGCCGACGAAGCGACGCCGGAAATGCCGCCCGCGACCGATGAGGAAACGCCGGCCGAACCGCCACAGGAACCGACGACATGATTGACAAACGATTTCTCGACGATCTGGACAGCCGACTGAGCAAAAAAGACCTCGACCAGACGTCCTTGCATTTCAACTTCGACCTGGGCGCGGACACCTCCCTGTTCGACCTCCTCGAGGAAGGCGAAAAGCTCAAGCCCGAGGAACTCATTCCGCACCTGGAGCATCTCCAAGAGCACGTGCGCTATTCGCTCATCATCCGCGAGTGGTTGCGCGACAACGCGAAGAAAAAGGAAACCTACGTCTACCTGGCCATCCTGGTGCTGTTCTTCGCCGCGTTCGGCCGCATCACCACCGCGATCATCGACGATGAACGCGTGGCCCTGGTCGAGATGCCCGAGATGATGACCCCGCCGCCCACGCCCACGCCGCCGCCACCGCCGGAACCGGAAACCCCCGAACCCACGCCGCCGCCGGAAGACACCCCCGAGCCGATGCCCACGCCCAAGCCGATGGACGTGATGGACAAGCGCCTGGAAGAGCTCGACCAGCAAAAGCAGCTCGAAGAGCTCAAGGTCGATCAGCCGAAAACGCAGATGACCGAGGACCTGCGCGATCAGAAACTCAACGCGGTCAAAGCGCGCGACAATTCGACCGGCTCGATCAGCCGCACCTTCGCCACGACCAAGCAACAGGCCTCGGACGTGTCCAACGTCAACCTGTCGCGGGTCGGCCGCAAGGTGGAAGGCAATGCGACCGGCGCGCCGCATCAACTGGGGCGTCTGGGCGGATCCGGCCGCGCGCAGGACTCCGGCGCCGGCCGGCAGTTGGGCGATTTGACCAACAAGCAGCAGACCAAGCCCAAAACCGACGCGGGCACGGGCGGCAACGTCGAGTGGATCAAGCTGCCCTCGACCGGCCCGGTGGCCCATTTGCAGCCGCGTTGCGCGGGCCGCACCGGCTACATTATCGTCGGCCAGTACCGCCTGCAGTGCGGCAACGACCAGATCGTCGCGGCTTGGATGCGCAAGGATTGAGGCACATTATCCACGTGTTGGTGGAGGTAGGATTAAAGTGAGAAAGCGAATTGCATACCTGAGCGGATTGGCCTTGCTGGTGTTGCTGGCTTTCGGCGTCGCCGTCGGCGAATGGACCGAATACAAAGACCTGTTCATGAACGGCCAGTACCAGCAGGTCGTCGACCTGTGCGAAGCCAACAAGGCCGCCCTGGCCGCCGATGCCGGCGCGCACATCATCTACAAATACTGCGGCCTGGCCAAAATGCGCCTCTACGAGCAGAGCCATCAGAGCGCCGACCTGACCGACGCCATCGGCTTCCTGGAAAAGTCCATCGCCTTCAGCTACTCGGAAGAGGCCTCCTACAACCTCGGCCTGGCCCGCATGAAAGCGTTGGACGCCCTCAGCGAAGCCGACGAACGCCTCGAAGCCGAGCGCGACGCGGTCAACGATATGTGGGAATCCACCCGCAACATGCACGCCATGGAAAACTTCGAGAGCGTCGCGCTCTCCGACGGGATGCTCATCTGGCTGCGCGATTTCCGCGACGTGCTTATCGAGCGCGTCTTCCGCGACGAAAAGGAACAGGGCCGCCTGCACCTGCTGGCCGCGCAGTTGCGCATGATCGCCGACCGCTTCGCCCGCGTCGATCCGGCCAAGGGCGAAAACGAAGTGCGCCAGGGCAACCTGAAGGTCTTCAAAGACTGGATGGACGAGCTGCTCAAGCAGAGCTACTTCGACAACAACATCGTCGTGGGCATGTACAAGTACCAGGGCGACCGGCTGCGCGAGAAATACGATCAGACCGAC
>DAINPV010000174.1:0-8285 GCA_036743315.1 bacterium
TTTGCAGCGGCTGGAAGACGGTTCCTTTGTCGATGTGCTGCGACCCAACGGCACGCTTTACACTGAAAAAGGGTGGGAGATGGCCGTGCGACTGAAGGCCGATCCCTCCTTTGCGCGGCATCATCAGACCCAGTCGCGCGATTTTGTCTACACCGTTGATTGGGAGACGATGTGGAACGACCCGGTCGGAACGCTGCGTTTTGCGGTTAACGGTTTTAGGCAGACCGAACAGGGTGTGCAGCCTTACACCGTGTTCTCCGAACCGTTCGAGCTGCAGCCCACCGACGAGGTTACGCTTGCCGATCTATCGGCACAGCAAGCGGGCGAGGCGTGGATCATCCGGGCGATGGCCGCGTACCCGCCGGACCCGGTCGGTGCGCGGCGCATGCGTTCGCCCTGGGCCGGCGGCGGGCATCCGGCGATCGTTTCGGGCGGCGCGGCCACGGCGATTGTTGCATGGAGCGATGCGACCACCGTGGAATGCCCGCTGACTTACGATGACGCCACGCATACGTTGATCGGCCGGTTGCCGCAGCGCAAAGCGAGCATCGTGGCGGTGCGCATCGCGGCCGGCGCATTTGACGATGGGCACGGCAACACGAACGCCGACGCGGTCGAAACGCCCTAATCGTCTTTCCTTTTCTTGAGCGGTAAATAGGGCAGCAGCTTGGCTCCGGCCGCGGTGGCCTGGTCCAACAGGCTGATTTTGTCGCGGCGCCCGTGTGGATTCTTGAGCGGCGCTTCTTCGATGATCGGGATGTGGTGGCGCACGATCAACTTGCGCACATCGTCCAACGGCAACGCCGGCGCGTAATGCTGGTTGATGCCGGTCATTTCCTCGGCCATGCACAGCGCGTTGAGAATGGCCTCCTCGGTTGCTTCGATCACGGCCCGGTACAACGGATCCATGAAATCGTCATTGAGGATTTTCAGATCGTACGTGTGTTTGCGCGTCGAGCGCGGCACCTTGTTGGCGGTGGAAAAAGCCAGCACGATTTCGCCGGACCCGTGCGCCGCGTAGGATCCCACGCGCCCGATGCCCAGCGCGACGCGCTTGGACAGGCGATTCAATTGATGCGCCGACAACGGCGCATTGGTGGCAAGCACGGCGATGATGCTGCCGTAATTATCCTTGCGAAAGTGCAGGTCGTGATACCGCGGCGAAAGTACGCGCCCGACCGGCAAGCCGTCGATGCGCAGATCCTGCATGCGACCGAAATTGCTCATCACCAGAATGCCGATCAGATACCCGCCCAGATACGCCGGCAGCTTGCGCGACGAGGCGCCGATGCCGCCTTTGAAATCGCAGGTGATCATCCCCGTGCCGCCGCCGACGTTGCCCTCAGCCACCGGACCGCCGTGCGCCGCTTCGATCGCTTCATAAACGTGCTCTTCAGAAATATGCCGCCCGGCGATGTCGTTGAGCCACGAATCGTCGCACTCGCCGACCAGGGGAATGATCACGTCGTGCTCACGGCCGATGCCCGGATATTTTTCGACCATGTACTTGACCAGCGCCTGCGAGCATGCGCCGACGGCCAGCGTGTTGGTCAGCAAAATCGGCGTTTCGATCAACCCCCATTCCTGCACCTGCGTCAGGCCGGTGATCTCGCCGGCGCCGTTGAGTACATAACATCCGCCGACCAAGCGCTCCATGAAGATATTGCGTCCGTTGGGTAAAATGGCGGTCACGCCGGTGCGCACCGGGCCTTGGCCGCGAATCAGGCGGCCGGAGCCTTTGACGATGGTCGAGTGCCCGACCAATACGCCGGGCACATCGGTGATGGAATTGAGCGTTCCGGGCGGATAATGCCCGAGTTGCAGACCCAACTCACGCAGCCGCCGACGGGGCGACCGACCGGGGTGGCTCATTTAGTCGCGCCTTTTTTTCGCCCGTTGACTCGACTTGAGACGGCGAATGGCCGGGGCCATGATTTCGCCGATCAGTGTTCGATAATCCATATTGGCGCTTTGCGCGATCAGGCACAAGTCGGACCACCCCGGCGTCAGGCCGGGCAGCGGATTGCATTCGATGAAGTGGACTTTCCCCTTTTTATCCAAACGCACATCCACCCGCCCGACGTCGCGACAGCCCAAGGCGATGAACGAGTTGCGGGCCACCCGCTCCAGATCGCGCAACAAAGCCGGATCCACCTTGGCCGGCGCGTCGTAGCGGATTTCATCCACGGCGGTCAGCTTGTGTTCGAAGCTGTATACCGGGTTTTTCTTTTCTTGGTTGACGAAAACGATCTCCATCGGCGGCAGCACGATCGGTCGATATTCACCCAACAGGCCGAGGGTGAATTCGCGCCCGGGCAGGAATTCCTCGACCAGCACCGGTTGAAGGTAGCGCGCGTACACCTTGTTGACGGCTTCGCGCAGTTCGGCTTCGTTTTCGACGACGCTTTTGTCCAGCACGCCTTTGGAACTGCCTTCGGCCACCGGCTTGACCAGCACCGGAAACTCCAGATCGCGCGGCAAACGCTCGCGGCCGGTGCGCATCAACCAGAACTTGGGCGTGGACACGCCCGCCTGCAACACAATGCGCTTGGACAATCCCTTATCCAACGCCAACGAGAGCGTTGCCGGATCCGAACCGGTATAGGGGATGTCGAGCAACTCGAGAATCGAAGGCACGTGCGATTCGCGGTTGCGTCCGGCCAAGCCCTCGGCAATGTTGAACACAAAGTCCACCGGCGTGGAGGAAATCACCGAGAGGAAATCGGCGGTGGCTTCCATCGGGACGACTTCGTGACCGTACGAGGCGATGGCCTCGGCGATGGCGTTGACGGTGGTCGGGCTGTCGTATTCGGCTTCGCGGTCGTCATCGCTTTCGCTGTGCGGCACGATGCGTTTAAGATTGAAAGTCAGACCGACGCGCAGGGTCGGTTTTTTCCGCGCACCGTTCTTGCGCATGGCCACGTTCTGGCGCAGGGCCGCGCTACTAAGGATTTGTTTGATTACGTCGGCGATCGTCGGTAAGCCGATCTGAGCGGCCGCCAGATAAATGCCCGAACCCGGCTCCAGGCTGGGCAGGGCGTTGATTTCAATGAAGTAGATGCGACCGTCCGGCGTGATGCGGTAATCGATGCGCCCCATGTCGCGCAAGCCGATGGTGGCATAGATCTTCTGCGAATAAGCCAACAGCATGCGTTCCTGCTCGGGGGTGATCCCGGCCGGTACGTGCACCGATACGGCTTCGGAATGGATTAGCTTCAGATCGAAGTCGTAGATGTTGTAACGCCGTTTAGCCGCTTCCTCCGGGGCGATGTGGTATCCCACCGGCGGCAGCACGCCGTTCGTTTTCGGCGACGCTTTTTCCAGGAAGGGCACGGAGATGTCCTTGCCGGTGATGAACTCCTCGACCAATACGCCGGCGGGATAGCGGACCAGCAAGTCGCGCACGGCGCCGCGCAATGCGGCCGGATCCTCGATGACCGAATCCTGGGTGATGCCTTTCGAGCTGCCTTCGAAGTTCGGTTTAACCATGACCGGGTAGGTCAACTCGGGATCGTACCAGGCCCGTTCCGGCTCAAAATACGCCCAGCGTGGCGTAGGTATGCCGTGGGCGGCGACGGTCAGTTTGGTCAGATGTTTGTCGAGCGTAACCGTGCACACATGGGCATCCGAGCCGGTAAAGGGCAGACCGAGCTGGTCGAATAGGGCGGGGAAAAACGCTTCGCGGTAGCGGCCGGTGCGCCCTTCGGCCGTAGTGAAAACGATATCCGGGCTCAGCGCTTCCAGCCGCGCCACCAGACGCGTGGCGGGGCCGGATGCTTCCAGCAATTCCACTTCGTGCCCGAGACTGCGCATGGCGGCGGAAAGAACGTCGATGGTTTCCGGCCGATCAAATTCCGCTTCCTCCTCGCTTAAATTGTGCTGGAGGTTGTAGGTAAACACGATCTTCATCATCTCACCTTAGTTTTTTCGTTTATCCGAAGGAAATGGCTAGGAGACGATGATCAGCAGCCGGGTGGGCACAGGTCGCAAGTAGGGCAATGGCGAAGAAGAACGGCTGAGATCGCCTCTTTGTTCGACCGGCAATAAAACGTTTTGCTCATCAGCTTGCCAGCCATGAATATCACTCCCCATAGGCAACATTCGAAAAAAAAACATACTCCGAAATTTATAAAGATCAACAATTAATCGGGGGGGTGGGGAAAAAAAAGGCGCGGCCGAAACCGCGCCTCGTTTATGATAGTTATTATCGATCAACAACCGCAGCCTTCGTCGTCATCATCATCATCATCATCGTTGGGCAGCGGGCCGTCGTCGTCAGCGTCATCGTCGGTACTGTCGTCATCATCATCGTCGTCGTCGGCCGGACCGTCTTTGTTGACCGGCGTACTGATCAACGAAAGGTTGCCTTCATCGTCGACAACCTGTGCGGCAAACCACAATCCATCGTTGTTGAGATTGACCATGAACGATTTGGCGACGCCGCCGACCGCCGGATCGCCGACAATCGAGGTGTCAATCTGCGAGGCGCGATAGAACGCCTCAGGGGTGGACAGCGCTTCGGCCGAAGATGCGTAGCGGATATCGTACGCTTTCGGTGTGCCGCAAGCCCAGTCGTCGCCGGGCGTGGTGAACGACAGCGTGTAGGCGCCGTTGCCGTATTCCTTTACATCCAGATCGGTCAGGGTAAATGGCGGAATCGTATCGATGCCATAAGTGCCGGAGTTGTGTTCGTCGTGATGGAAGGTCCACCATTCGGCGGATGTGCCGTTCTCATGGCAAGCTTCCCCGGCCGTGTTCCAGGCGAACAATTCACCTTCACGCGTGTGTTGAAAGACTTCCAAGAGACCGTCGTTGTCGATATCGCCGACCGAAGGGGTCGAGGCCGACCAATTGTAGGTAAATTTCGGCCACGCCTCGGGTTCGTTGCCTTCCAGGTCGTAAGCGTGCACCTGGAAGCCGCCGGTGCCGGCGATCATCTCATTGACGCCGTCGCCGGAAATGTCGGCGATCGACGGATTGACCAGCCAGTTGGAGTCCTCCTGATCGGTGAAGAACGCCGGTTTGCCCGTGTCCTCGATGTCCCAAGCCAGGATCATCGGGCGCAGCAGCGAGATCCAGCCATCGATGAATTCCAGGAAACTGGTAGTGGGCAGCACGTAGTGCATCTGGTCGTCGCCGGCCAGTCTGCCGAAGGAACCGCTGGCCAGCACGTTCACCGACAGCTTGCTGGGCAGCATTTTCGTGTTGAGCTTCTCGCCATCCCACACGAACAACTGCGGAATCCACAGGATGGTGGAAATGCCCAGGTAGGTTTTGTCGTTGAACCGCGCCATCGAGGGCGAGGATGTGATGCCGATGGTCAGCGGTGGAATGGGCAGCGCGTCGGCCAGCGGTCCGGTGATTTTGATCGGCCATTCGGGCAGGAAGGCGCTGCCGGAATCGTTGTCGTAACCGTCGTGGAAGATCGCATAGAAGCGGCCGGCGGCCAACAGACCGTCGTCACATACTTCGGAGGTACCGATAAAAATGGTCGGATACTGAGCAATGTCCGGGTCCTCGTGATTCGGATCGTAAACGCCGACCACCGGCGTACCCAGGATTTGCGGCGGGTACATGTCATTCTCACGCAAGCAAACCCGGTTGTTGGGCACGTTGCCCGGGATCGACGAGGCCAGCACCGGAAAGCCGTTCTGGCGGTCGGCGAAACCGTCGCCATCACCATCCACCGGTTTCCAGGCGTAGATTTTACCGTCGAAGCAAGCCGCGACGATTTCCAACACGCCGTCGCGATCCAGGTCGGCGAGCACCGGCGAACCGCCGAAAGCGATGCCATGACCGTAGGTAACGGTCGTGGAGTTGTCCGGCTCGTCGGCGTAAACCGGGAAGCCGTCGAGGATCGGCGACTTTGCTTTGTTGCCGCGCGGATCGATCACATAGACTGCGCCGGCCGTCGTGGCCGCGACGATGTACGGTGTGCCGTTGCCGAAAAGATCGCCCACAGCCACCGCGCTGAAGATCGATTCGACGCGCACGTCGCGTTCGCAGAAGTCGCTGAGTTCCAACGGGAAGCCGTCCATCATTTCGTATTGACCGGTCGACTCTTCATACTTGAGCACGACGATTTCGGCGGTCGATTTCGAGGCGATGATTTCCAGACGGTTGTCCGGCGCGCCGTCGAGGTCATACAGCTTGATCGCGCCTTCGCCGGAAGCGCCCAGGTCATAGGGGAAGCCCTCGATCAGGCCGAACTCTGCGTTCTGATCTCGGTGAATGGCGAAGGTGCGCCGGTCCTCGCCGAACACTTCGCCGGTCTCGCCGCTGGTGTAGGTCACCTGCAAGCGCAGAGTGACCGTGAAGTCGAAGCCGAAATCGGGCGGATTGTTGTAAATACGCGGCGGTAGAATACCGGTTATGTCGACGCTGGCGATTTGATCGTTGATGGCTTCGCCGCCGTTGCCGCTGGCCACAGTCTGGAATTTGCCGTCTTTGGGCTCTTTGCCTTCGGCGATCTGCAAATCCCAGGAGAAATTGCGACCGCGTGCGTACATATAGGCGCTGACCGGCAGTTGCGGTGTTTTAACCGGATCGACGATGGCGAACCATTCCGGGTCCATGATGCGCACTTCCGGCGGGATACGCGGAGGTACACCTTTGTCGGGATCGCCAAGCATGTCGATCGCTTTTTTCGCATTGACGCGACCGTAGCCATAGTGTGCATCCCATCCGGGCTGGCAGCCGCCGCCGGTGAGTGTGATGCAATACCGGTAAATGTCGTCGGCGCTCATGGTGAGCATCTGCTTGATCTCGTTGGCGGTCAGTTCGAGGCCCAGATCGCGCGCGCGGCTGATGAGCAGTCCCGCCACGCCCGCTGTGTTGCCCGCGGCATCCGACGAGCAATACAGCGATGCTCCGGTCAAGTGCAGACCCTCGCCCCACATGGTGCAGGTCGTTTCGACGAAAGCGAATTTGTTCAAGGGAATGAAGCCCAAGAAATCGATCGGCGTGATCGGGAAGATCGCTTTGACGCTGATCACTTCGTCATACGAGCCGGGAAAGGCGTGGTGATAGCCCATTTCGTCGCTGACTACGCCGACCAGCGTCGTCCCGTTGTACGAAGCTTCGGTGAGGATGTCGTTGGTTTCTTCGCTGAAGTTCATGGCGCCGGAAGCAAAAACAGCGACATCTGCGCCCATCATGTTGGCGTAGGCCACGCCCGCGCCGACGTTGTTCACGTCGCCGACGATCGCATCGGAAGTGCGAATCGGCAGAATCGTGCAGTAGGGGCAGAAACCCGGTTTGCTGCCTGTTCCGTTGTTGCCGATCGCGGCGGCGTCTTTGCAGCGGCCTTCGCCGTGATCGGATTCGGGCATGCCTTCGGCGCCGAGCGCTTCGTTGGCATTGCGGTGGAAATCCCAGCCGCTGATGTCGTCGACGAAACCGTTGCCGTCCCCGTCGAGGCCGTCGGAGAACTCGTCGATCAGGTCTTGAACACTCAGCGTGCGGCCCAAACCGGCGAAGGTCGGGTCATTGTCGTAGTCCCGCACGTTGAAGCGGCCGTCGTCGTTGCAATCCCACGGATCGGGTGAGCAGGTCGCGCCGCCATCGGTCGGGTAGGGCAGTTCTTCTTTGTTGAGGAAGAAATTATCCGCCAAATCGGCTTCGGCATACGAGCCGATACCCGTGTCGATCACGGCGATCAACACGTCGGGACGACCGCCGCTGATTTTCCACGCTTCGGTACCGCTCATCCCGGGAATGTTTTCCGGCTCGGACGTATCGGTGTTTTCCGGATCGAGCGGGTTGTAGCCGAGCAGCACGAAGGAGTTGACGAACGCGTCTTCAAAATCCCACGGATCGGTGGGATCCCAGTTGCCAATGCCCTGCAGATCGTCGGGAACGTTGAACACGACCACTTGACCAAAGGGATAATCGCCGTCGAAGGGCGTGTCGTCCCAGCCGGTGAGGCCGGAGGTGATATTGAGCAACAAACGCTTGGCAAACGGCCATTTGCCGGTCGTCGGCGTCAATAGGATTGTATCGTTGAGTTCATCGCGTGTTTCGAACGAGATCGTGGCTTCAAGGTGATTGGTCGGTTCGGCTTCGTAACTGAGCCAGATCGTGCTCGGCGAAGCGGTGTCCATCTTCATGCGACGGTCGAACTGCACGACCATTGAATCGGTGGTGAAGTTTTGGAACATCGCCAGATGAGGGTCCTGGTCGACGATGGACGCGGCCCAAGCCGATCCCGTCAAACACAGCACTAAGAATATGGATATTAGGAGAGCTGACAATCTGCGCATTTTTGAACTCCAACGATGAGAAAT
>DAINPV010000175.1:0-8245 GCA_036743315.1 bacterium
CCAGAGCGATTTCATCAAAGAGCTGAAGGCTTTCCCGAACGACTGGCGCGAAGTCGGCGCCGATGCGGGCCGCGCCATTTTGATCAAACGCGACGCCGAATCCGAGTACCTGCGGCTGATCCGGCAGGAATGCCTCGACGGTTATGTGAAGAAAATTAAAAAGGCCGGCGGCATCGATCTGCATGTCATCGGCGTAGGCGGACGCGGCCACGTGGCGTTCCACGAAGCGGGCATTCCGTTCAAGAACAACAAAATGCTGCTGGTGCGACTGGACCAAAACACAATCGACAACGCCGTCGCCGACGGTCATTTCGCCAGTGCGACCGATTGTCCGCGCTATGCGCTGAGCATGGGTGCGGAACTGGTGTTCCAGGCGCGGCGGCTGGTGCTGCTCGCTTACGGACCGCGCAAGGTCAAGCCGATTCTCGCCACGCTGCTGGAGCCGCCATCGGCCGATCTGCCGATTTCCTACGCGCGCGTCTACGCCGACCACGGCGGCGACATGACCATCGTTGTGGACCGGGTAATCGGCGACGCGCTGGCGCCGTATAAAATGGAACTCAAGGCGCGCGGCGTGACCTTCATCGACAAATCCACCGGTCAGGCGAAAACGAAACTGACCGACCTTCATTTTTACCGCCACCCCGACCGGGGTGTTCTGTGCTGAACTGATAAGGATGCGCACATGGCTTTCGACCACCGTTTTGTGGAACCGGACAATATCGACATCGTCACCAGCGACAACTTCGAGTTGGTCGTCCGCCGACTCGGCGCCGAGGCGATCGGCCTGACCTGGAAACATCCCGCGCACGGCGACATCGGCGTGCTGTGGCGTAACGGTTGCCTGGACGACCCGTCGCAATTTTGGAAAAGTCACGCACCGATTCTTTTTCCCATCGTCGGCGGCATTCACGAGTTGAAGAGCGCGACGACCGACGGCGCCCCGATATGGTTTAAAAAGCAGCACGGCTTCGTGCGCCACAGCCAGGTGCGTCTGGGCGGCGCAATGGATTACGGCGATCACTTCGCGCTGACCTACCGCCTGCGCGCGAACAAGGAAACGCTGGCGATGTACCCGTGGCGCTTTGCGTTGACGATTATCTACGAGCTGTGGGCCGACAAGCTGGTGCAGCGTCTGACGGTGTCCAACGAGGACACCAAGCCGATGCCGTTCCAACTCGGGTGGCATCCGGGTTTCGCCGCGCCGCTGGTCGCCGGCGAAAAGGCTGCGTGCCATCTGCGCCTGCCCGGAGAGACGATCACACAATTGCTCAACGACGACCGCTGCTATTTGACCGGCGAAAGCAAGCAGATCGAGGCGCGCGGCGATTTCGCGTTCACCGAAACGGAACTCGACCGCACGTACATGTTCGATCTGTCCGCCCTCCCGCCCGAACAGCGCGCGGTGGAGTTGCTCGATCCCGACGAAAAAGTCGGGGTGCGGCTGCGCTTCGCCGATTACCCGCATCTGGGTTTGTGGTCGGACGCCGGCGCGCCGTTCATCTGTCTGGAAGCATGGCAGGGAATGGATGACGCGGTCGAGCAGGAACCGTTTGATAAAAAATTCGGCATGGTCATGCTGCCGCCGGGTAAAAACGACACGCGTGAAGCAACGATCGAGCCGATCGGCTAACGGTTCGTTTTCTGCGCCCGGCGGAAGATCTTGCGCTGGTCGGCGCCGGCGTAATATGCGGCCATCACCGCCCCGCCGATCGCCGGACGCAGATGCGGCGCATGCACCGTCACCTGCGGATGCTTCGTCATGATTTTTTCTTTGGTCAGATCCCACAACATCGGCGGGCAATTGAGCAACATGCCGCCGCCGAGCACAACATCGACCTTTTCACCCTTGACGCGTTTGAGCAGCGCTTCGACCTCGCCCGCGTAGTACGTCGCCGCTTCCTTGACGATACGTATGGCCACCGCGTCCTTCTTGGCGATAGCCTCGTGCAGCACCATGAACGAGGTGAGCGTTTCGAAGATCGGCAGTCGATGCCGCGCGGCCAATTTCAACAAGGAATCGTAGCTGTCATGGCCGTAATGTTTGACCACCAACTCGGGCAAAATCGATTTTTTCTCGCGCCCGTCGACGACCCGCGGCGCAGTGGTCAGGATGCGGCTGCGCAGTTCGAACTGCACGCCGACGTTCCAGGGATCGAACGGCGTTTCGTGGCCGAAGCCGTCGCGATGTCCCGCGGTAAAAGCCGTGCCCAGTTGGAGGATGACTGCTTTCGACCGGTTGGAACCACCCCACAGGGCGACGATGCCGTCGTTGACCAACGTCGATCGACTCTGATCGATGCCCATGCCGCTCAGCAGTTCGCGTTTTTGTTCGGCCGCCTCATCGGCGAAATCCACGCCGCAGATACCGAAGCCGTAATGGGCGATGTCGTCATGTTTGAGCCTGGCGAAGGAAAGCGCGCTTTCGATCAGATCTTTCAGGCCGAAAATATGTTCTTTGGTGATGCCCGGACCGATGTTGATCGGCATGCCGATCATGGTGGTGATCAGCGTGCCGTCGGCGGCCAATATTGCCACCTCGGTTTTGGTCCCGCCGCTGTCGATGCCGAGAAAGTAACGTTCGTCCATGAATTTCCCCACTTTCATGGTGAAAAATAAATTATTTGCCTTTCGCACGCAGCCAGATGTCCACCGGCGTGTCGTACCCGCCCGGATCCTGGAAGGGGAACATGATTTTGCGACCGGTCGCCGCGGATTGATAACCGGCGATCATGATTTCGAGCACCACGCGGCCGTCCGCACCCGATTCGATAGGCGCGCCGCCGTGGCGGATGCAATCGATGAAATTGCGCATTTCCTGGGGATAACCGTTGTTCCACAGCCATTCCCAATCCGGGTAATGCCAACCCTGAGGCGCGTCCTCGCCGCCGAACTCGTACCCCTTTTCGGAAAACACGCGCAGGCCCATGCCCTGTTGCAGCAGGTCGGCATAGATCACGCCGCCGGTGCCGTGAATCTCCAGGTTGCTGATCATGCCGCCCTTGAGCGTCCAGGACGATTCGATCTCGGCGATTTGCCCGGTTTCGAATTCGATGATCATTACGATGTGGTCGTCCAGGTCGGTGATCTGGTTGTGCAAAAACGTATCGGCCTGGCAATACACCGATTTGACCGCGGGTTTGCCCAGCACCCAGCGGCAGCATTCAATCGCATGGCAACCCATGTCCATCAGGATGCCGCCGCCGGCCGTCGCCGATTTGAAAAACCACGGCGAATAGGGTCCGGCGTGCTTTTCGTGCTGCTTGACGAAAAAGACGTTGTCCACCGCGCCCGCGTCGGCGATCTTCTTGGCGTGAACGTTCTTAGGCAGATAACACAATTCCTCGGCATACCCGAGAATGAGACCGTTTTCCCGGCAGGTTTCGATCATTTCGTCGGCATGCTCCAGGCGCAACGCCAGCGGCTTCTCGCAAATAACATGCTTGCCGGCTTTGGCGGCTTTGATCGCGAACTCGTGGTGCAGCCAGTTGGGCAAGCCCAGCGACACGCAATCGATGTCCCGGCGCTTGAGCACGTCGTCGAAAGATGCGACGAATTCGGGAATCTGACGATCGTTGCAGAACTGTTTGCCGCGCATTTTATCGTTGTCGTGCTGGCAAACGACCTCGACGCCCTCGATCGTGCGAAAGCTTCTCACATGCACATCGGAAATAAAGCCCGAACCGATTTGCGCGATCCGCACAGCTTTCATGAACGTCCTCCGCCCTGAACAATATTTAAGATGATGCGCCGACTATAGTTCAGCCGGCCCGGCCGTTCAAGGAGCAATTGACGGCGCCGATCCCAGGCATTGTTCGCCGATCTGCCCGCAGTCGAACGCCAGGATGCAGCCGATCAATTCGGTGTCGTAGCCTTCCAGACAGGCGTCGTAACAGGCGGTGTAATCCTCGTCGAGCTTGCACTCCACCGCTTTGCGGCAGGCCAGATCGCACAGGTCATCGCCGCCGGTAAAGCAGATCCGGTCGATGTTTTCGCATTCGGTCTCGAGGATGCAAGCGCGCAATTCGTCTTCCAAGTTGGCGCCGCAGGTCGGCACACAATCCTCGTAAACGTCCTCCAGACCGCAGTCGATCAGCCGCAGACACACCTGCTCGCATTCCGGATCGACCTGCTCGAGGCACACCGGTCCCAGGTCGTCGCAGCTTTCGGTGAGCAGGCAGGAGATCTGGAGTTCGTTCCATTCGCTGTGGCACAGCACCGGACAGTCGATCGGGTCGATGTCGCCGAGGGCGTCGCAACGGTCGAGGCGGTCGCACACGTCCAGGCACAATGGGTCGTAATCGTCGGCCAGACAGATCGGCTCGATCGATTCGCAGTCCACCCGCTCGACACAATCGCGCAGCAGCGGATCGTCGACGGCCAGGCATGTTTCGACACAACCGATTTCGTCGCCCGGCCCTTCCAAATCGCACTCCCGCAGGCGGCGGCAATAGCGGTTGCATTCCTCGTCTTCCATGGCGGGCAGGCAATAAAGCGGAATATCGTCGCAGGTGGATTCGAGGACGCACTCGCGAAAATCGACGTCCCATTGTTCGCGGCAGGCGATGAGGCAATCCGGCCCCGCTTCGGGAAGACCACAGGTTTCCACCTTCTCGCAGGCTTCCGCGCATTGTTGCTCGCGATCCTCTTCGGTCTTGAAACAGACCTCCACCTGATCGCAAGCGGCTTGTTGCACGCAGCGCACACTGCGCCGGCTCCATTGCTCGCGGCAGGTCGCGGCGCATTTTTCGCCGGCACGCGCATCACGGCAGATGTGCAGTCGATCGCAGGCCAGGCGGCAATCGTCGGAACTCGGCCGCTGGTCGCTTTCGACGCGAGCCGGCACTTCCCGCGGCATCGCGAACCGGGGCAACATCCACAGATGATAAACGGCGACTCCGCCCACCGCCACGGCGGCGGCCAACAGCGCAGCCAACACAAAGGTCAAACGCACATTTACTCCCGAACCTGTCGATGCCTTGTTGAATAGACCCGGCCTCGCGGGGATAATTAAACAGGAACGCCGCGGAATTTACTCCGGCGGATACTCCGGCGCAAGCATAGCACAAAGACCGCAAAGGCATACAGGCATGATGGGGTACACAAAACGGCGCGATGTGCTATCGTTTTCCCATCAACGACATTTGACAAGGGAACAACCATGAGCAAAGTTACGCGCTTCAGCGTTTCGATCGAAAGCGATTTACTCAACCGCTTTCTGAAAATGGCCCGCAAGCATGGCTGGACCAATCGCTCCGAGGCCATGCGCAACGTCATGCGCGAGGCGCTGGTGCGCGAGGAATGGGAAGGCGACGAGGAGATCGTCGGCACGATCACCATCGTTTACGATCACCACAAGCGCGAGTTGACCGACCGCCTCAACAAAATTCAGCACGATCACCATGCGGCCGTGCTGGCCGCCACGCACATCCACCTGGATCACGACAACTGCCTGGAAATGATCGCCGTCAAGGGAACCGCTTCGCAGGTGCAGGCCATTGCGGACAATCTGATCGGCACCCGCGGCGTCAAACACGGCAAGTTGTCGGCAATGACCACCGGCAAGCGATTGAAGTGATTGTTCGGTAAGCGCCGGCCTTAATGACCGTGGACACTACGATCGGCGTGCAGTAATATTCCCCGTCCGTTTTTTTGCACTTATGGAGGGCTTGTCCCATGCGTAAGATCGTTTTTCTGCTCGCGATTTTGTTGGTATTTCCTGCGTTGGCCATGGCCAAAAACGTCATCACTGTGGCGAACGTTTACATTCCCAATGCGGCGACTTTGGCATATTTGGGCACTTTCGACATCCAATTCGAAGAAAGCGAAGGCAACGACTACGCACGGATCGTCGGCGACCGGGAGGTCATCGAGGATATCCAACGAGCCGGTTTCGAGGTTGAGATACTGATCGACGATCTCACCACCTGGGTCGAGGCGCGGCGTAAAGCCGTAGAATCGAACCCCAAGGAGCAGGCACCGGTCGACGAGGTAAACCTTGATCATTACCTGACGCACACGGAAATGACCACTTATTTAAGTGAATTGGCGGCGGCCTATCCGGACATCATGTCGATTGAAACGATCGGACAGAGCGTGAGCGGTCGCGCTCTTTATTTGGTGAAGATCTCCGACAACGTCGACACGAACGAGGCCGAGCCGGCGTTCTTCATGGAAAGCTCGATTCACGGCGATGAGATCGCGGGCTATATCCATGCGCTATATACAATCGAATGGCTGCTGACCAATTACGACACCGACGATGCGATCACCGACATCGTCGACAACACCGAAATTTTTATCGAACCGCTGACCAACCCGGACGGCAACTACGACGATCCGACCTGGGGCCGCAGCCGTTACAACGATAACGGCGTGGATATGAACCGCAACAACGGGTACATGTGGTACCCCTCTTCCACCTACGGCACGGCCCTGCACAGCGAGCCGGAAACGATCGCGCTGGCGCATGTCTGGGCCCGCCCGCAGCCCTACATTCTCGGCATTTCCGAACACAGCGGCACGATCGTGGTCAGCTTGCCGTGGTCGTATCACATGGACGAACCGCTGGATTGGGATGAAGCCGATTACCTCGGCGAACAATATTGCTATCCGAACTACTGCCTCGATCCGAACATGGACACCTGGTACCAGGGCAGTATCGGCATGTACCAGATGAACGGTTCGACCAAGGACGAGCTGTACGGTTCGCACGGCGCAATGGCCTGGTCACAGGAACTGACCTACACCAAGGAATGCACCTGGGCAACGACCGCCGCGGTGCTGACCAATCACGAACCGGCCATGCAATTCGTGCTGGAGGAAATCCAACAGGGGCTGCACGGCACGGTGACCGACAGCGCCGACGGCGGACCGGTCGCGGCGGTGATTCAGGTGGAAGACAAATGGGCCACCTTCGCCGATTATGAAGTGGGCGACTACCATAAATATCTGCGCCCCGGCACTTACAACGTCCGCGTGTTCGCCAACGGCTACCAGGAATACAACGAGACGATTACGATCCTCGAAGGCACGCCCTACACGCTGAATGTGGAACTCGATCCGGACCCGAATCCCAAAACTTTCATCTTCCGTTGGCTCTACAGCCGTTTCCCGAACGATGCCGATACGCACACTTTGACAATCGACACGCTCGGGCCGCCGGACAGCGAATTCGCCTCGATGGGCCACGGCGGCTATGCGATCGTCGACCTGGGCCCCGACGGTCTCGACAATGTCGCCGGCGACGACATCGCCGTGTACGAAGCCTACACCGACGGCGACGAGGGCTTCACCCTCTACGGCAGCAGCGACAATTACTTCGGTCCGTGGGTGCAGATCGAAGCTTGTCGTGCCCGAGCCGGCGCCGATCTGCACAAGCTCGGGCCTACCTAATGTGCGCTACGTGAAGATCGTCGATCAGAACGACGACGAGGATCCGAATGAGGCCGGCCAATATGACGGCTTCGATCTGGACGCCATCGGTTCGCCGCAGGCGCTGGCACTGTTCAATGCCGACGAGACCAGCGGGGAAATCCCGCTGACGGTCAACTTCACCGATCAGTCGACCGGCAATCCGACCTCTTGGGACTGGGACTTCGGCGACGGCGACACTTCGACCGAACAGAACCCGACGCACGTTTATGACGAAACCGGTGAATACACCGTGACCCTGACCATCGACGGCCCGGCCGGCTCGGATACGATGGTGCGCACCAATTACATTTCAGCTTACGAAGGCGCGCCGGCGGCCGATTTCTCCGGCACGCCGACGACCGGCACGCTGCCGCTGGAGGTGACCTTTACCAGCACTTCGACCGGCACCATCAGCACCTACTATTGGGAATTCGGCGACGGGCAGACCTCGGACCAGGAAAACCCGGTGCATACCTATACCGAACCGGGTAACTACCCGGTGCGCCTGACCGTCACCGGTCCGGGCGGCTCGGACAACAAATTGCGCTTGAATTACATTCACGCCAACTGCCCGGCGCCGGTCGCCGACTTTACCGCCGACGTGACCACGGGTGATGCGCCGCTGACGGTAACGTTCACCAACACGACCGACGTACCCGATGCCTGCCCCGCGACCTACCAGTGGGATTTCGGCGACGGCAACATCTCCACCGAGGAAAATCCGACCAACGTCTATACGGATGATGGCGTATACACGGTCAAACTGACCGCGGGCAACGCCGGCGGTTCGGACGCGGAAGAGAAAGTCGATTTCATTACCGTCGGCGAT
>DAINPV010000176.1:0-8206 GCA_036743315.1 bacterium
ATGTTCATTACCGCCGGCCTGCTGGCGTTTTTCGCGTTGATCCCCGGTCTACCGTTCGCACCGTTCATGCTGCTGGCCGCCGTGGTTGCCTTCATCGGCGTGCAGACCCGCTCAGCGCAGCAAAAGGCCGCAGAGGAACTGCCGATGATCGAGGAAGCTCCGCCGGCGCCGGAATTGATCGAAGATTTCCTGACCATCGACCTGATCGAGCTGGAGGTCGGCTACGGCTTGATCAACCTGGTCGATGCGGAACAGGGCGGCGAACTGCTCGACAAGATTCGCGCCCTGCGTAAACAGTACGCGCAACGCATGGGAGTGATCATTCCGCCGATCCACATCCGCGACAACCTGCAGCTCAAACCGGGCCAGTACAAGATCATGATCAAAGGCATCGAGGTCGGCGCGGGGGATCTGATGCCCGACCGCTTGCTGGCCATGGATCCGGGTACTGTTGACAAGCAGATCGACGGAATTCCGACGGTCGAGCCCGCCTTCGGGCTGCCGGCGGTCTGGGTCCGGCGCCGCGAGCGCGAGCAGGCGCAGTTCGCCGGATATACGGTCGTCGATCTCTCGACGGTTATAACGACGCATCTATCTGAAATATTTAGACTTCATTCCTTCGAGCTGCTCGGCCGGCAGGAGGTCAGCCATCTGCTGGACAACCTCAAGAAAGAATATCCGAAGGTTGTGGACGAGTTGGTCCCCAATTTGCTTAGCCTGGGTGTGGTGCAAAAAGTGCTGCGCAATTTGCTGCGCGAGGAGGTGGGCATCCGCGATCTGCTGACCGTGGTGGAAACCCTGGCCGATTACGCGACGATGACGCGCGATCCGGACGTGCTGACCGAGTATGTGCGCCAGTCGCTCGCCCGCAACATCACCTCGCATTTCATGGGCGAAGACAACTCGATTCCGTTGATGACCCTCGACGGGCGGGTCGAGCAGAAGTTGGCCGATTCGGTGCAGCACACCGAGCAGGGATCGTATCTGGCGATCGATCCGGAGTTGGCGCAGAAGATCGTCTCGTCGGCCGAGAAGATCGTTTCGCGGTTCAATGAGGCGGGGGCGAGGCCGGTGCTGCTGACCTCGCCGATCGTGCGCGGCCACTTGAAGCGGTTCCTGGATAAATTCGTGCCGGGCATTGCGGTGCTCAGTCATAACGAAATCGATCCGAGAGCGAAAATTTACTCTCTTGGCGCCTTAGGAGTGTAACCGATGCAAACCCGTAAGTTTGTCGTCAACAACGTCAGCCAGGCCATCCAGGTGGTGAAAAAGGAGATGGGCGCGGACGCCATCATCCTTTCGATGCGCACGGTGCGCCAGCCCAACGGACCGTTCGGCACACGTCAGGTGCTGGAAGTCACCGCTTCGCTCGATCGCCCGGCCGCCAATCCGGAGAAATCTCTGCACGCGGCGGTCGACAACAATGCGTCGCCCGCCGACGAAGCGCGCGAGGTCGAGTTGTCGTTGGCCGACGTGATGCGCGAGATGGGCGTGTTGCGGCGCCGGTTGGAGATCATGGAGGAGACGCTGGCGGAAAATTCGCTCGAACAAAAGCTGTCGCAGGTGGCCACGAACATCGACGAGTTGCAGCATTCGATGCGCGAGGTGTTATTGGCGCAGGACCGCCGCGAGCAAAGCGACGAGATGCTTTACAACGGCGATCTGGGCCGGTTGGTGCACGATCTGCGCCTGTCGGGCGTCGGCGACGATCTGGTGCGCGACCTGCTCAAAGACACGATGCAGCGCCTGGGCAAGCGCAGTCTGTCGCCGGACATCTACGGCGTCGACTACCTGGCGCAGTCGGTGATGGACCATGTGCGCATCGCCGCTCCGTTCAAGCCGGGCCACGAGCAGCAAATCCACATGATCGTCGGTCCGACCGGCGTGGGCAAAACGACGACCATCGCCAAGTTGGCCGCGCAGCAGGTGTTCGGGTTGGGGCGGTCGGCGGCGTTTTTGACCGTCGACACGTTCCGCGTCGGCGCCATCGACCAATTGCGCACCTACGCGCGCATTCTGGACGTACCGTTGGAAGTCTGTTTGAGCGACGTCGAGGTGGTCGAGACCGTGCATCGGTACGCCGATAAGGATGTGTTGTTTATCGACACCGCCGGTTCGAGCCAGAAGGACGCGGCGATGATCGGCGAGTTGGCCAAGGTCTATCGCGCCGGCGTGCCGATGAACGTGCATTTGATCGTCTCGGCCGCCACCGACAGCCGGAACCTGCACGAGATCGCCGAGCGTTACGGCGTCATGCCGCTGACCAGCCTGATTGTCTCCAAGTTGGATGAAGCGACCCGCTTCGGCAGCGTGTACAATCTGATGCATGATGCGCGGTTGCCCTACTCCTGCTTTACCGTGGGGCAGAACGTGCCTGACGATATCGAGGACGCCACGCCCGAACGCGTGGCCGACCTGCTGTTGTCAATTGCCGCCAAATGAACTAGAGAAGGGCATAGATAAGTGGATCAGGCCGAATCCCTGCGCAAGAAAGCGAAAGAGCGTAAAAGCAAAATGGAAGTGCAAGAAGAGCGCGTGAAATATGTCGAAGGCAACCCGGTGCTGGTGGTGGCGGTCACGTCCGGCAAAGGCGGCGTGGGTAAAACCAACATTTGCGCCAACCTGGGCATTGCTTTGTCGCGCTTGGGCAAGCGGGTGCTGATATTCGATACCGACCTGGGGCTGGCCAACATCGACATCCTGCTGGGCCTCAAACCCGAGTTCAACATCAGTCATGTTTTCTCGGGCGAGAAGCGTCTGGAGGAAGTGATCGTCGAAGGCCCGGAAGGCTTGCAGATTCTGCCGGCCAGCAGCGGCGTCGAGGAAGTCGCCACGCTCAGCGAAGCCACGCGCATGGATTTGCTGGCCCAGTTTGAAAACCTCGACCGACAGATCGACATCATGCTGCTGGATACGGGGGCGGGCATCGGCACGAACGTGATGTACTTCAACGTGTCGGCCCAGTACATTCTGGTCATCACCACCGCCGAACCGACCGCAATAACCGACGCTTACGCGATGATGAAAATATTATCGACCAAGTACCAGGAAAAACGTTTCCAATTGCTGGTCAACATGGTTGCCGATGAAAAAGAGGCGATGGGCGTTTATCGCCATCTGGCCCAGATTGCCAACCGTTTCCTGGATATTTCCATCGATTTCTTTGGATTTATCCCCCGGGATCCCCACATTCCGGCCTCGGTTCGGCAGCAAAAAGCGGTTTTAGCGGCTTTTCCGAATGCCCCATCTTCTAAGTTGTTTGCATCGCTCGCAAGCAGTATATTGTCTATGGAGATCCCCCGATCACCGAAGGGGAATATCCAGTTTTTGTGGAGGCATGTACTGCGGGTAGGCTGAGGAGCGTTCGCTGCGCACCAGTACTAAAAAAGTTATCGCGGGTGTGGCCCTGTTGGCCTGTTTCCTGGCCGTGACGGCCGGAATCGCCATGCAGGTGCCGCCGATTGCTGTTTTCAAGCGCGCGTTGATCGCGACCGGCTCATTCGCCATGGCCGCTTTCCTGGGCGGCCTCATTTATGAGAAAATGTGGCGTAGATGACGGTTCCGGATATCAAAGACTACAAAGATGCCGCCGACAACGGCCGCTCGCAAATGCGGGATGAACTCATCCGGCATTACATGCCTTTGGTTAAATTGGTCGCCAACCGCATCATCCGTAAACTGCCGCCGCAAATCGAACTCAACGACTTGATCAACGCCGGCGTCCTGGGCCTGATCGACGCGATCGACAAGTTCGACCCCGCGCGCGACATCAAATTCGAAACCTATGCCGAGTTCCGCATCCGCGGCTCGATTCTCGACGAACTGCGCAGCCTCGACTGGGTGCCGCGTTCGGTGCGGCAGAAGATCCACGAACTGCAAAAGGCCATCGATAAAATCGAGGGTCGCCACAAGCGCGAGGCCTCCGACCAGGAACTGGCCGACGAACTGGGCGTACCGATTCAGGATTTCCATGAGTTGGTGCAGCAGGCCAGCGGCGTGTCGCTGTTATCGTTCGAAGACTTGGGCTACAACAAGGATACCGGTCAGCGACGCAACACGCTGGAATATTTCAAAGAGCCGCACAGCGAGAACATGATCACGCTGCTCAACCTCAAGGATGTGCGCGATATCATGGCACAAAACATCGAGGCGCTGCCGAAAAACGAGCGTTTCGTGATTTCCATGTACTACTTCGACGAATTGACGATGAAGGAAATCGGCTTGGTCTTGGGGATTACCGAAAGCCGCGTATCGCAAATCCATAACAAGGCGATATTACGGCTGAAAGCCAAGCTGCGGCGTCAATTGCGCGAAGATGCCGAAGATTTGCTATAAACTAATCGTTCAGTTTTTCCGATGAAGTTAATGAGAGAATTAATCTCTTTGGAATCGAGGCGTATGTGCCCGAATTGAAAGCCGATGATGCAATCCTGCTGGTAGACGATTTCACTACCATGCGCCGGATCATTCGGATACTATTGAACAAGAACGGCTTCGATAATGTCGTCGAAGCCGATGACGGGCATTCGGCTCTTGAACGATTGAAAACCGGAGAGGTCAGGCTGGTCATCGCCGACCTTACCATGCCGCGGATGTCCGGGGCGGAATTGCTGGCGACGGTCAGGGAAAACAGGCAATGGTCTTCTTTGCCGTTCCTACTGATGATGACCGAACAGGAGCGAATCGACGGCGGCGATCGCCATGCGGATGCGCAAACGGGGGTGATCGTCAAGCCGTTTACCAAAGAGATCCTGGCAGAACGGATCTCGACCTTTACCGCCTGACGAACAAGGAGGTTCGTAGGAAAGGCAGGCCAGGGAAGGAGGGAGTCTCATGAGCCCGATCGGTGTCGCGAACACGATTGTCGGCGCCAGCGTTATTGACAAGGTCCAAAACGCGCAGCAATTGCAGATCGACATTCAGCAAAAGCAGGCGGAAGCGGCGGCGGTGCGCGAGCAGAACCGCCAGCGCAATACGGTCAAGCAAACGCCCGACGGCGAAAAGGTTAAGATGCGCGAGCGCCACGAGGAGCGCCGGCAGCGTCGCCGTCGTCGGCCGGAAGAGGGCGAAGAACAGTCGGACGAACTGTTTGAGGAAGGTTCCGAACTCAAACACATCAATATCAAGGTGTAGATGCCGGAGAAGATAACCTTTAAGGCCGGGACACCGCAAATTGCCGCCCGGCAATCCACGCTTGTTCTCATTCCCCGTCGCGCACAAGTGTTGGCCAACCTGCAACAAGGCGAAAAGCTTTCCGTGCAGGTGCTGGAGAAGTTCGCCGACGGCAAGGTCATGCTCAAGATCAAAGGCGCGGCCGTCACCGCGCAGGCCAAGGGCGATTTCGCCGTGGGCGAGCAGGCGGACGTAGTGGTCGAGCGCAAAGGTAATGCGTTCGTTCTGCAGCGCATCGACAAACCGCAAGCCGAGTTGGACGAAGCGCTGGTGCGCGTCGTGCGCGCACGCCTGGGCGGTTTCGAGGATCGGTCGCTGGATATTCTCAATGTGCTCAACGGCAAGGCGGCTTCCGTGCTGAGCGAAGCCAAAGGCGGACTGGCTGGGCTGATTGTGCGCATGAACCTGCTGGCCAAACACCTGTTCGAAGCCGAGGGCGATTTCACCAAAACGCTGGCCAATCTGTCGGTGCTGCTGGGTCTCTCGCCGGCGAGCGCGACCGACCGCATCAGTGAAGCGCTGGGACGCAACCTGCCCGGCTTGCTGCAGCGCATTCTCGCGGCGGACAAAAGCGAGTGGACGCAACTGGTGCAGCAGTTCCCGCAATTGTCGACCGAGGATCTGGAAGCGCTCAACGCCCAGGCCGGCAAACTCAAGGAGCAGATCGGCCTGTTCCGTGCGCTCAACGGCCTGTTCGAATCGCGCAACCTGCCGCTGCATTTGAATGCGCCGTTTGTGTTTCAAGGTCGGCCGATGCCCACCGAACTATGGGTGTACAAGCGCTATGACGCACAAAAGCAGCGCAATGACGACCAGACAACCAGCGCGTACATCAAGGTGCATATGTCGAACCTGGGCGAGGTGAAGGCGCTGATCATGGTCAGCGGCAAGAACGTGCGCGCTTCGATCTACACCGAGCGCACCGATGTGGCTGAAACCATTCAGGGCGCCTTGCCTGAGTTCGTCGAGCACCTCGAAGCCGGCGGACTCAAGCCGCAGGTCGCCGTGGTCGACAACCTCGACGAGGCGCCGAAACAAAACCTGCATGAACTGCTCTACGGCGCCGGTGAGCAGCATGCGTTGAATGTGAAGGCATGAAGGACGAAGCGCCGAAAAAGGACCGCAAGGTCGCCGCGGCCATCGCCTACGACGGCAAGAAGGATCGTGCGCCGCGCCTGACCGCCAAGGGCATGGGCGTGATCGCCGAAAAGATCATCGAAAAGGCGATCGCGGCCAACGTGCCGTTGCGCGAGGATCCCGACCTGGCCAGCGCGCTGGCCAAGCTGCCGCTGGGCGATGAAATCCCGTCCGAATTGTACCAGGCCGTCGCCGAAGTCCTGGCTTTCCTCTACAAACTCAACGGCCGGATGAAAAATTAGCGGTGCCGCTTGGCTTGAATTCGTTGGCAGGCGAAGATGTACTGATTGAGCTTCTGTTGTTCTTCCGAAGGCATTTCGATCCAACGCAACCCGAGATGAAAGCGTTCGCCCTTGCCGCGGCGGATCGAACACACCACGCCGGTCAGCACCACTGCGCCGAAGTTTTGCAGTTCCAGATTAATGTTGCGGATCGTCGCGCCGATGCGGATGCCCGCCTCGCGGGGGAAAGAGAGGTTGATACCTTCCTGGCTGATGTCCTCGACGCGCACCTTGCCGCCGGTGCGGTTCATGCCGATCATCGTACAATCGGCGTTGAGAGTGTCGGCCGGTCGTACGCGGTAGGCGCGCCGGCGCTGATACAGTACGAGTTCGTCGGGCATGTCCACGGCGAACTGGTCACCCACCGTGCCTTTGCGGCCTTTGTATTGCGTACGGAACGAAAACAGACCCTGCTGCCGCGTCAGCGTAAAGCAGATGTTCATGGCGGCCTGCGCGGGCACGGCTCGCCAATCGGGCGTGTCTTTGAAGCCGGCCAGCAGCAACTCGGTGGTGAAGACGTGCACGAAGTTGACGACCAGGTCGGTTTCGACGTCGCCCGAACAGATCACCGCCTGGGTGCGTTCGTCGCAGGCGGAGCGCAACAGATCGAGCATTGTTGCGCCACGGTATATTGTTTCAGCTTTCTCTTTATAGTCGCTCATGACTCTTTGGATACTAGCCCAAATTTTTCCGTTTAAATATTTATCGGTTTGTCGCCTGCGATAAACAAGGGTTATTCGTGCCGCCGGCGCACCTTTTGCCATGATTCGGTGCCCAGGAAGCTTTCGTCGATGTCTCCGGCCATCTCGGCGAACATGTGCGTAGGCATGGTCAGAGTCAGTAAATTGGCCGGCACATGGGGCCGTGCGGAAACGTCGAACATCCCCAGAATGGCGCGCTGACGTTCCGCCGCGGCTTCGGCCAGCGGCTCGGCCACCATTTGGCCGCAACCGGCGGCGAAGCGGACGATCACGTTGCTGTCCTCGAGCTCGTTGGCGAAGTCGGCCAGAATCACCAGGGCGGAAAGGTGGTCCGGCGGAACGAAGAAAATCACCAACTCCGGCTCGATGCCCTCGGGCAGCTCGGTCAGCGGCACGAAGCAGCAATAGCGCGCCGGCGCTTCGCGCAGCGGTTGGCGGCCGATTTTCACCTGCGCCAGGGCCGGTGTTTTGATGTAGCGTTCGCCTTCAACCACGCCCTCGAGTCCGCAGGACAGAAACTCGGCGAAATGCGGGCGCACATCGAAGTTGAATCCCAGATAGCGTCCCGCGCCCGGGCAGCCGTAGGTTTCCGCATCGAAGGCCGCGCTCTTGCCCTGCGACGCCTGATAGATCAACCCTACGACGCACATGCCGGGTCCCACGCTCTTGTGCGACAACGCGCCGGCCGGCTTTTCGTCGGCGTAGTAGACGCCGATCGGCAGGTTTTTCAGGCCGATCGCATCGATAAACTTTTGGGCCATTTCACCATAGGTACGCATGTTGTTTCCCTTCCTCGCTGGATAAAAACAGTGAACGAGAGGCGGGGGCGTTTGTCAAACGGTTACTGTCCGGCGACTTGCCCCAGGTAGGCGGCGATCTCCTTGGCGTCAACGTCGGAGATGATCGTCGTTTTCG
>DAINPV010000177.1:0-8180 GCA_036743315.1 bacterium
TTCGCCGATGAGGAACTGGGGCAGCGCGCCGAGGCGATCGGCGCCTATCAGACCGCGTTGAACCTCGCGCCGGACGACCGGGTGATTCGCCAGCAGTTGATCCGGCTGCACCTGCGTTCGAACGATCCGGACGCGGCGATGGAGCACGTCGATAAGCTGGAGATCCTCGGCGGCGGTGTGGGCGAAACGCTGATTGCCCGCGGCGCGGTGCTCTTTTACCAGGGCAAACCGGTCGACGCGCTGGCGCAGTTCAACCTGGTGCTGGAGAAGGACCCCGACAATCATCAGGCGCGTTATTTCGCCGCGGTGTGCTTGGCGAGGCTCAACCGCCTCGACGAGGCGATGAACGCCTACCGGATGATACCCGCCGACAATCCGTATTACCTGGACGCGCGCATCGGCCTGGCGTACCTGCTGATCCGCGTCAACCGCGCCGGCGACGCGCTGGCCGAGTTGGATCTGCTCATCGATAAGTTCCCGGGGGAGGTCGATGTGCTGCGCGCCCGCGCCACGGTGATGACCGAAATGGGTCGTTACGAGCAGGCGGAAAAAGCGTTGGAAGAGGCGCGCAAACTTGCGCCGCAGGACAAGCAGGTCATCTATTCGCTGGCCGTGCTCTACGAGCGCAGCGGCCGCTGGAAGAAAGCCGTGCAAGTGATGGAGCAGCAGCTCAAGAACGATCCGGACGACGCCGATGCGCTGAATTTCGTCGGCTACACGTTGGCCGATCACGACGCGGAACTGGAGCGTGCGGAACAATTGCTGCGCCGCGTGGTGGATCTCAAACCCAACAGCGGGCACGTGGTGGACAGCTATGGCTGGGTGCTTTACAAGCTCAAGCGCTACGACGAAGCGCTGCAACATCTGAAACGGGCGTTGGAACTCGAACCGTCCGAAGCGGTGATCGCCGAGCATGTCGGCGACGTATACGCCGCGCAAGGCGACAAGGAAAAGGCTGTCGAATATTGGCGCTTGGCGCTCACGCTCAATCCCGATCAACCGACCAAAAAACGCGTCAAGGAAAAACTGGGTGAATAGATTTTTCGCGCCGGCGTTGCTGTGCCTGTTGTTGTCGATCGGCTGTGTACCGCCGTCGTTGGCGCCCTATCCGTCGCCGGCCGTCGCGCCCGGCGAGGTGGCCACGCTGATGGCCCGGCCGTTGCGGTCGATTGCCTCGCTGACGGGCGAAGGGTCGTTGCGCTTCGAGGATCGCGGCGCGCGACTGGTCGGCGAACTCAGCTTGCGGTTGATCGCCGACAAGGGCGTGCGCCTCGACATTTTCACGCCGATCCTGACCCCGCTGGCCACGCTGGTCAGTACCCCGCAAAAATTGATATATTTGGATTATCATCGTCGTCGTGCGCTCGAAGCGCCGGCGACGGACCGGACCCTCGATCGTTTTTTACAGTTGCCGCTCGAACCGCGCCTGCTGACGCAGGCCCTGGCGGGCGGGGTTGTGCTTCCGGCCGACGGCTGGCGGGCGGTGCGGCCCGACGGCGAAGCGGAGGAGGGGTTGTGGATGTTCGCCCGCGATGATTGGCGGGCCGGACTCGATCCCGAAACACAGCGGCCGGCGTTGCTGGCTGATACGCACGAACAACCGGTGATCGTCACCTGGACCGATTGGCAGCGGATCGACGGCATCGACGTCGCGACGACGATTGCGGCACAGCGACCGGCGCAACGGCAGGCGATGCGCATCAAGCTGACGCGGTTGAACGTCAATCGCGCGCTCGATGAATCGATATTAACACCGGCGATTCCCACGGGCTGGCCCTTGCGCCGCCTGGGTGGAAGCGGTGAATGACGGGAGGAGTTGCATGCGTTCCCACGAATCCATCGGCGAAATTCTGATTCAGGCGGGATTGATCAGCGAAACGCAATTGAAAGCGGCGCTGAGCGCCCAGAAAGCCTGGGGCGGACGCGTCGGCACTCACCTGGTCAAAGCCGGAGCGTTGAGCGAGGATAAGCTGCTCGACGCGCTCAGCCACCAGTTGGGCATCGCGAAAATCAATTTCCGCCGCAGCCGCATTTACGTCGAGGCGCTGCAGTTGGTGCCCAAGCACATTTGCGAAAAGTACGGCGTGGTGCCGGTGGCGGTCAAGGAAGGCAAAGGGCGGCGCAAGATACTGCTGGCCATGGCCGACCCGACGAACTTCGAAGCGATTCAGGAAGTGGAGTTCGCTTCCAACTACAATGTCGTCACCGTCATCGCCCTGGAGTCGGACATCGAGCGGGCGATTCGCTATTGCTATCACCCGGACGGTCTGCGGGCCAGCGAAGGGTTGAGCGAGTTAGCCGACGTGATCGAAATCGACGCCGACAAACCCGACGAAGCGCCGCGTTCCGAACCGATCATCATCACGCCCGAGGGCGAAATTCAGGGATTGGACAACCGCAACAGTCAGATCGGCCTACGGGCGCTGATCGACATCCTGATCGCCAAGGGCTTCGTGACCCTCGATGAATTCCATCAGCGGCTGCAATTTCTGAAGAATAAAGAATGACCCCGCTGCTGGCCGTCGACGACCTGCAAGTACATTTCCGGACTCCGCAAGGAACGGCGCGCGCCGTTGACGGCGTGCAATTGGTCGTACAGGCCGGCGAAACGGTCGGGCTGGTCGGCGAGTCGGGTTGCGGCAAATCGGTGACCGCGCTGGCGATCATGCGCCTGCTGCCGCCGCGCAACGTGCACCTGGGCGGGCGGATCGAATTCGCCGGGCGCGATCTGCTGGCCTGCAACGACGACGAATTGCGCCGCGTGCGCGGGCGGGAAATCTCGATGATCTTCCAGGAGCCGATGACCAGCCTCAATCCGGTGTTCACTGTCGGCGACCAACTGCGTGAGGTGTATCGCCTGCACCTCGGGCTGAACCGCCGCGAGGCGGACACCGAGGCCGAGCGCATGCTCGCGCGCGTGGGCTTTCGTCAGCCGGCGGAGAGCCTGGGCGCTTATCCGGGGCAGATGTCCGGCGGCATGCGCCAGCGGGTGATGATCGCCATGGCGATGGCCGCGCGGCCCAAGCTGCTGATCGCCGACGAACCGACCACGGCGCTGGACGTAACGATTCAGGCGCAGGTGTTGGCATTGCTCGACGAGTTGCGCCGTGAAACCGGCACGGCGATTTTGTTCATCACCCACGACATGGGCGTGGTCGCCGAGTTGTGCGACCGGGTGGTCGTGCTGTATGCGGGGCAGGTGGCGGAAACGGCCCCGGTGCGCGCGCTGTTCGACGAGGCGTTTCATCCGTATACGCAAGGGCTGCTCAACGCCGTGCGGCGGTTGGACGCGGGCGATGTCGAGCAAAGCATTCCCGGGCGGGTCGATCCGGCGACGAACTATCCGCCCGGCTGCCGTTTCGCGCCGCGTTGCCTCCACGCGATGGAGCGTTGCCGTCGCGAAAATCCGCCGCTGGAGCCACGCAACCAAAACCGGGTCGCCTGCTGGCTGTACGCGGCGAACTAACTCTTCTTCGTCTTTTTCGCCGTCGACTTTTTCGCGGTTTGCTTGACCGCGACCGTCTTCTCGGCGGTCTTCTTCTTCGCCGCCGTCTTCTTCTTTTTGGCGTACTCGGCGTGCGCGCCCTCGACGCGCCCCTCCTGAACCGCTTGCTCGAAGACCTCGCGCGCGGTTTTTTTGTCGAAGTCGAGCCCCTCGTTTTTCCGCGTGAAGTATTCCTCAGCCACGCGACCCACGCCGTAGGTCACGGCGAACACGGCCGGCGCCCGCAGGTAGCCGCCGACGAAGGGCAGGCCGATTTTCAGCGCGACGTTCGCGGCCAGGCGGCCGGCCAGCGACAAGCCGATCGCGGCGCCGATTTCCTTGAGCACCATCCAGGCGTTTTCGGTCGTCAGTTCGTAGCCCATCCGGTGCCCGACGTGCAGGACCATCGCCGTATGCAGCGGCGTAAGCATGACGAAGTCGGACAGCGGCGCCGGATTGAGGTTGACCGCGGCGGCCGCGCCGCTGTAAGCGGCGATAAGGCGCCGGATCGACGCATGCGGATTGCGCGCATCGTCGATTTCGTTGCGCACGACGCCTTCCATGGACTCGTACACTTCCTTCACTCGGTCTTTGATCGTTTCCAATTTCGGCTTCATGGTCCGCTCCTTTGCTTTATTCGACATCGAGGTAGGCGCCGCCGATTTCCACGCCGCAGGTCGACGATCGGTGGTCTTCGCGTAAAAGCCATTGCCAACCGACCAACTCGTACCGCTGCACGCGCAGACGGCCGTCGAGCGCCATGTGCGAGTAACTGGTGAACCCGTCGCGGGTCGGCGCGGGCATGGCGACCACGGTCGCGCCGGCTTGCTCGCCGGTGAGCACGAAGCGTTCCTTATCGCGGGTGATGGTCACAATTAGGCTTTGCGCCGCCGCATCGACGTCGACCTCCATCCAGGCGTTGAAATCCTGCGTACGCACCTGAACCGTTTCGTCGGCTTTGCGCCAAATGAGCATGCCGCCGTCCACCGCGCCCAGGTCGCCGCCGGAGAAGGCCAGCGCCTCGTCGTCGTCGGCGAAGTCCATCGCCTGCAGCCAGATGTAAGCCGCGGGAAACGTGCCGGCCCAGTTGTGATCCTGAAACAGCGGCGCGCCGTTGACGGTGATTTTTTTTCCGTTCCAGACGATCGTTCCGGTCGCGCGGGTCTGCAAGGCGCCCACGTACCAGTTGACCGGCAGGAAGGGGATGTTGGTGAGAATGCCCATGGTGTCGGTCCATGGGTCGGTCGCGTCGATCGTCAGGTCCCAGGAGATGCTGTGGTCGTCGTCGGCGAGCGCGCCGGAAATGGCGCTCGCCGTAGCGCGGTTGTCGCCGACTTTGACGTCGAGCGCCTGCAGGCTGCCGGCAAATTCATCGACCGGCCTCAAGGATTGAATCAGCGTGCCGTCGCTGCCCAGAGCGACGACGAACGCCTCGCCGTCCGCCGGCGTATCGGCGCCGGGATTCCGCACGCCGTACAAAAATGCGAAGGACGCGTTTTCCTCCGGCAGGCTGAGGCGGAAGAACCATCCCTCGAAGAACGGATCGGAAAAACCGTCCCAATGATAGCGGTTCGGATCGGCCGAGGGCCAATCGATTTGCGGCGTGGCGTCGTCGTCGTACGGATCATCCTGGTCGATCACGCAAGCGTTGAGGAAAAAGGCGATCGCCACGGCCAGTATCAGGCAACGAATGCGCACAGCCATACTCCGCAAGAGGTTTGAGTAGAGCATAGCCGCCCGGCCGGTTCGCTTCAACGGGGAGGGATTTATTGTCCGCCGGAGGCTTCGCGCTCCTGGCGGCGGCCCTCGCTGCGCGAGATCAGCTCGGTGGTGTCGGTCGGATAGTGCCGCGTGATGCAGGCGGTGCACAGCTCATCGGCGCTCACGCCGATGCCCTTGTAGAGTCCTTCGTGGCTGATGTAGCGCACCGAATCGCAACCCATTTCATCGCGGATCTGTTCGTTGGTTTTGCCGAAGGCGATGAGCTTGGTTTCGTCGGGCGTGTCGATGCCGTAGAAACACGGCCCGATGATCGGCGGCGAGAAGTAGAGCATGTGCACTTCTTTGGCGCCCAATTCGCGCAGGCGGGCGATGATTTTTTTGGCGGTGGTGCCGCGCACGTTCGAGTCGTCGATCACCGCAAGGCGCTGTCCTTCGATGAAATCGCGCACGAATATGAATTTTTCGTCGATCGCCTTTTTCCGCTTGGCGTCGGAAGTTTCCTGGAAGCTGCGGCGGTTGTCGACCTTGATGATCGCGCGGCGGAATAATTTGCCCAGGTACTCGGCGAACATGTGCCCCGACGAGACGCTCGTGCCCGGCAGTCCGCACACGACATCGATGCGGTCCTTCAGGTCTTCGCATTCCTCGGCCAACATGCGGCCCAGGTCGCCGCGCACGACTTCGACGCGGCGGTTTTTGAACACCGAATCGGGGCGGGCGAAGTAGACGTATTCGAAAAAGCAAAACGCTTCGCGCCGGGGGACGACTTGCCGGCGCAGGGGCCGCAGGTCGTTGGCGCCGACCCACACCGCTTCGCCGGGTCGAACTTCGTTTACGTTGTGATAATCGCCAAAATAGTTGAACACGCTGGATTCGCTGGCGAAGCCGACTTCGCAGACGTTGCCTTCCTCGTTGAGCCGGGCGGCCATCGACAGCGGCCGGATGCCGTTGGGATCGCGGAAGGCGAGCAGGCCGTTTTCCAGCAGGCACAACACGCTGTAGGCGCCGATCAGTTGTTTTTGCGTTTCCTCGACAGCCTGCCACAGCAGTTCGACGAATTGTTCGTCGGATTCGGCGCGGTAGGTCTTCAGGTTCATCATCGCGTCGATCAGCGTGTTCTGAATCACCTTTGCGTCGACTTCGGTCTGGAAGGAAAAGCCCTTTTCCTTGAGTTTTTGCGTCTGGCTGTAGACGTTGATCAGGTCGCCGTTGTTGCACGTGGCCATGCCCGGGCGTTCGGTGAACACGGGTTGGATGTTGCGCTTCAGATCCTCTTCGGTGGTTTTGCCCGCGGTGACGTAGCGCGTGTGCACGATGCCGCTGTTGCCCTTCAACCGGCGCGGATCGAAGTCGGAAAACAGAATCGTGGCCGGCTGCAGACCGCCGTGGCTATGGAAAAGTTTGCCGTCGAAGGTGACGACCTTCGTCGAGCGGTGCCCGCGATTTTGCAGACGACCGGCGCCGGCAATCAACCGTTTGGAAACAGCTTCACTACCGATCAGACCGAATATGCCGCACATTTTTTGGTGGTCCTTTCCCAGTGCCAATAAGGGGCAAATGCTACTGAGAATTGCCTGGACTGTAAAGAGATTATATTGCTGCATATCCGGTTGGGAAATGCATGAATTTGACTTTCCGGGGGATGCTTGTTAGAACCTTTGCACCGGAAAAACAAAAGAGCGGAGTAGGTAACATGCGTACAAATCGGTTTTTATTCATTCTGCTGTTGAGTGTCGTTTTGCTCACTTCGGCTTCGGCCAAGGAAGTCTTCGATCACAACCATACCCTCTTGGATCAGGTGCTTAAAACCTTTGTACGCGATGGAAAAATCAAGTACGCGGATCTGAAGAAATCGGAACGACTGATCGACGAATACATCAATCGTCTGCAGGATGTGAACGAGCGCGAACTGGCGCTGTACACGCCCGAACAACGCCTGGCTTACTGGTTGAACTTTTACAACGCCCTGACGCTGAAAAGCATTCTGGACAACTACCCGATTAACGGTCAGCAGACCGCCTTTCCCGCCGACAGCGTGCGACAGATCGAAGGCTTTTGGGCCGCCAACAAATGGGACACACCGCTGGGACGCTTGACGCTCAACCAAATCGAATTCGAAATCCTGCGGAAAATGGGTACGCGCGAATGGATTTTCGGCGTGTGCAAAGGCGCCAACGGCAGCGGGGTGTTGCTGAACGAGTCTTTTAATGGCACGCGGATCCACGAACAATTGCGGAAAGCGACCACCTTGTGGATCAACAACCAAAGCAACATGCGCATCGAGGTGGAGGAACGAACCATCCACGTCGCCAACTACATCACCGGTTATCTGCCCGATTTGAAGCGCGATTATTACAAACGCAACGATTTTTTAAAGCACTCCTATCAGAACAACGTACTGGCCAATTTGTACCTGACCTTCGGCGTCGACGAGGAAGCCAAAACGATGTTGCGCGCCGGCGTCTTTAATGTCATCTACGCGCCGACCGATTGGGGGCTGAACGAAGCACGCTGAGGCGTTCGGCTGATATCCTTGGAAGAACCGCTTCCCCCTCTGGTGGATTGTATCCGTTTCTGAATCGACCTTCCTGAATCGACCACTTCATAACTATATGATTGTAAGGCGAAGTTATATCGTTGACCGCCGGGGTGGCGAGGCGATTTGCATTCATCATTCGGTCGTGATTAATCGTTGACGGTCCGGGGCGATGCTTGACCGATCCTGTCACAATCCTCTACAATCAAATAGCGGCACGTGTATGCCCGTTGGAGGATAACCATGAATCGTTACCGGTGGTTGTTTTTGATTTTGGTGGCCATGCTCTTTTTGGTCGCTGCAGAATGCAATTCTTCAGATGATGAAACCGTCGCACGAATGGACGACGACACAAGTGATGACGATTTCATCCCTCCCGATGACGACGACGATACCGGCGACGACGATACCGGCGACGACGATACCGGCGACGACGAT
>DAINPV010000178.1:0-8137 GCA_036743315.1 bacterium
GTCGACGGTGTCGTCGTCGGCGCCGCCGCCGGGATAGCCCATCAGTTCGACGTTGTCGATGGCCCACCACCAATCGTATTCGCCGTGATAATCGAAGCGCAGGCGGACATATTCCTCGTTGTCCACATAGTCGCTCAGGTCGACGATCGTCACTTCTTCGACGTCGTCGGTCCATTCGGCGACCTGCGTCCACTCGTCAGCCGAAGTGCTGACCATCAGGCGGCTGTATTGCTCGCCCATGTGATAGACGTAGTTGGCGAAGCGCAGGAACACGCCCTCCCACTCGGACAGGTCGATTATCGGGCTGGCCAAGGCTTCGGTGAGCACCACGCCCGAACCGGCGCAGTCGGAGTCGGCCATCATGTAAGTGCCGGAGAACAGCGTACTGCCGCACTGGTCGCACTCGTCGACGGTCGTCCAGGTGTCGTTGTTGGAACCCAGGTTGGTGATTTCCCATTCGCCGACCGCCTTGGGCGATTCCCAATCCTCGAGCCAAATCGACAGCGGGCCTTCGGGCGTGCCGACCACTTCGTGCGTGTTGGCCTCCTGGTTGCCCAAAGCGTCGGTGGCGCGCACGACGTAGTAATAGTCGGTGTAGTTGGTCAAACCGTTGTCGGTGTAAGCCAGGTTGGTCGTCGTGGCCAACGGCGTGTCGAAGTTCTGGCCGCCGGAGGTTTCCGCGCGGTAGATCGAGTAGACGACCGGACCGTGCGGTTCGGTCGCCGCGCTCCAGGACAGTTCCACGCGCAGGTCGAAACCGTCGGCGGAATTCAGCCCGGCGAAGGTCGGCGCGGTCAAATCGACTTCGACCTCGGCCGTTTTATGCGCCGAGCCCTTACCGGTGTTGGCGTCGTAGTAGTCGACGACGACAGTGTCGTCGGCCTGGATTTTGATTTTACCGGCGACGGCCGTGCCGGTGTGCGTGTCGATCGTGCCGGTGAAAGCGCCGGTGTCGCTGCCGATCTCGTTGAGGGTCACGGTTTCGCCGGCGGGCTCGGCGTCGCTGGTCACGTCGACGGTCGTCGTGCCGTTGCCGGCCAGGTCGGCGTCGCTGACCATCATGGTGATGGTCATGTTGTCACCGACGATTTCCGGGCTGGCCATGACGATGCCGTTGGACGAACTGGCCGTGGCGGTCACGTCGCCCTGATAAGGCAGGCGGTCGTGCTTGGTCACCGTCAGCGTGTAGGTGCCGGCGGCGGCGATCGGATCGGACCAGGTCAGATGCGCCGCGCCCGACCCGTCGGTCAACGCGCTGGCGATCCACTCGCCGTTGAGGCTCAGGCCGACCAGCGCGCCGGGCACGCCCGGAACGGACACGTCGAAGAACGTCGCGCCGAAGAAGATCACCGGGGAATGCGACACGGACAGCGCGGTGGGCTGGCCGGTCCACATGTCGACCGAAGCGTCGCCGAGGATGATGTATTTTTCCCAGTATTCCTGCGAGTAGCTGCCGCCGCTGTAGTACTCCCACAGCTTGACCATGCCGTAGGTGGTGAATTCGCCGAAGGTGTAATAGTTGCGCGGCAGGCTGTCGTCGAAGATGCCGTCGAAGTAGCGGCGCTCGAGAATGTCGTCGGGTTCCCACTGCGTGTAGGTCGACGCGCCCCAGAACATCACCGCGCCGGTGGCGCTGCGCGTCCAGGTTTCGCCGAAGCATTCGTCCAGATCGTAGCTGCTGGTCAGACAGGCATGGCTGGCGACGTAGGGATAATAGGTGTTGGTCAGGCTCTGCACCTGCGCGGTGCTGACCGCCGGACCGTCGGCCCAGCTATCTTCGGATCCGTGGCCCGAGTAGATCAGGTAGTTCAAGCCGCCGTTGATGTCGTTGAGCACCTGCTGCGTGGTCGCGCCGGCGTGGTTGTACCGTTTGGTCGAAGTGAACCCGGCGTCGTCGAGCCAGGTGTTGATCACGTAGTTGTGCGTACCTTCGGTGATCGAATAGTTGTCCGTCGAAGCCATGAAGGCGGCTTTGAGGAAGATGTCCGGATCGGCCCAGTCGCCCATTTCATACTGCAGCGTCTTGGCCACCATGTTGGCCAACTGCTGGGCGGTGCGCACCGAAAAACGCGAATAGAACAGGTCGTTGAAATAGTCTTCGCCGTCGACGCACACGTAATAGATGTCGGACACTTCGTCGACGTACCAGTAGGTGATGGTGTTGGTGTCGCCGACGAACAGCACGTAGGCCGGCGGAATTTCCCAGGTTTCATACGCGTCCTGAATGAAGGCCTGGATGGCTTCTTTGCTCGTGCCGGTGTCGTCGGTGGAGACGACGGTCACCTGGTAGCCTTTTTCCGCTTTCCATGCGGCCAGATCCAGCAGATCGGCGTTGTCGACGAACGCGGGGGCGCTGATGATCAGGAAGCCGCCGGGGATCGGCGCTTCGGGCACGGTCGGATCCTTCAGCGTGCTGAGCGTGCCGTAGTTGATGAACATGCCCTGCGCCAGCGCATCGAACGCCGTGGCGCGCAACGCCTCGTCGGTGAGCACGCCGACTTTATCGGCCGACTTGGTGAAGTCCACGCGCACCACCATGTGGGTGGCGACTTTCAACATGTTGGCGGCCGCGTCGTAGGTCACCGGCGAAATCGTCACCGGCACGAAACGCATGCCGCGCATCACGATCATCGGCTGCAGCATGGTCGCGGGACCAAAATAACCGCTGCGGGCGTAGGCGGACTCGTTGTAATCGAAGGGCGCGTTCTCTTTTGCGCCGGGCACCTTATCGATCGGACGCTGATACGGCCAAACGCTGTAGCCGCCGTAGTTGTTCAGATCGACCGTTTCATACACCGCTTTGAGCACGGTCAGTTTGGCCTCGCCTTCCGCGGGCAGTTGCACCATGCGGGTGAGCACCGGCAATTCGGGGTCGCCGATTTCGGGCATCAACCCGGCGCCGGGCAGCGCCAAGCGCCAGAAACGTTCGTCGTCGTTATTTTTCATCGGCTTTAAATTCAGGGAACCGATGTCCACGGACAACAAGACGTGATGATCGTCCGCCTCCAACAGTTGCAGGTTCAACGGCTGATTGCCGCCGAAATCGAGAATTGTCGCCGATGCCGTGACGGCCGGCAGCAACAGCGCCAGAGCGATAAGAACGATTAACGAACGCTTCATTGATGAATCCTTTCCGACGTAAAGTCTCGGTTGGCCCGCGATATGCTAATAGGTTTTACTGTCCCTCATCCAACAATCGCCCGCGGAGCTTTTGGCTTGGTCCGCGATATGCCTACATTTTCGGCCGCACTATTATATAGAAATGTCGAGTCCTGCGCAATCATTCGGAAGTAGCCAAAATTAGTGGCTTTTTAACCCGGATAAATCCTTGACAGCGATCAAAATGCTCGCTTAGAATACGCGCTAAGCTTTATATGTATCCAGGGATTCGCGGGGAGCGAACCCTTGGGGGTTCCGGTTCGGGGAAAATTCGGTAATTTGGGGGATCCGGCTATAAGTCCTCGGAGGGGGATTTGTGTGCCGTGATTCTTTTCGCTGTTACCGGCTTGGGGGCGCATTGTTTACAGATGACGCTTTCCCCGGCGGACCGAGACGCTCCGGGGAGTACACCGCGACATGAGCCGGTTGAGTGTGGGTTGACCACCAATCAAGAAGGTGGTTTACCTACAGTATTAACTTTTTAAATGGTGTGTAGATGAAAAGGTTAGCAGGAAAAGGGCAGCTTCAACCGGCGCGGTTGATCCCGCTGCTGCTCATCGTCTTTGTGGTCGGTTATACGCTGGCCGCGTGGGCCGGAGTGGTTCCGGGAGCGAAGAGTCAGACGCCGGATGAAGAAACGCCGGCGCCCGAAGCCACGCCTGAAGCGACGCCCGAAGCCACGCCGGAAGCGACGCCCGAGGCGACGCCCGAGGCCGAGCCGCCCGCCGAGGCGACGCCGCTTGAAGAGGGCGAAGCGCCGGCGGCGACGACGCAAGTGGAAGTCGAGCGCCTCAGCGCCGATCAGATGGCGAAGTTCGAAGAGGACCTCACCAACCTGCGCGAACGAATCATGAAAAGCAAATCGCGCCTGATGCAGTTGCGCGAGCAGCTCATGCTCGGTTCGGTGTCGATCATCGCCCTTTCCATTTTGCACAACCACGAGGTCAGCGGCGCGTTCCAACTCGAAACCCTCAAATACACGCTGGACGGCTTCGAGGTCTACACCGGGGTCAATTCGCCCGAGAACGATCTGGAAGAGTTGCAGAACTTCCCGATCTACGAAGGCAGCCTGTTGCCCGGCGAGCACCTGTTGGTCGTGGACATGGTATTTCGCGGCCGCGGCTACGGCATCTTCAGCTACCTGAACCAATACCTCTTTAAAGTTAAGGCCCGTTACCTGTTCACGGTCGAAGAGGGCGACGTGGTCACGTTGAAAGTGGTGAGTTTCGATGAAGGCAGCTTCCTCACCAGTCTCCGTAATCGTTTGAAGGTCAAATTTGTCCAGGAGTAAACCGTTGCAGCGCATTTGGCTGATCGCACTAGTCTGCATCCTGTTGTCCGCCGCGACGACGATCGCACAGGAGGACGACGAGGAGCAGGCGCAGCCCGAAGCGGCGGTGAAAATGGCCGAGCTGGAGGGGCGTCTGCAGCAGTTGCAGGACAATGTGCAGGACCTGGAAACCAATTATTCGCGCGAAATCGACGACCGCGACCGCCTGATGTTGCAGCGGCGGTTCGTCGAAGGGCGCGAGTTCCATTATCTGCTGCACGATTATCGCGGCGCGGCGGAAGTCTTTTACGGCGTGGTGCATCACCCGATGGCCACGACGCTGCCCAACTATCTGGAAGCGGCGTATTACCTGGCCGACTCGCTGTTCCAGAGCGGCTTCTACGGCGAAGCGAAAATTCATTTCGAAATTCTCTACAACGCCGGCAAAAACGATTTTTACGGCATGAGCCTGCTGCGCTTGATCCAGATCGCGGTCGTGATGCGCGATTACGGCGAAGCCGATCGGCTCTATGCGCAATTGCTTGCCGACTTCCCGGAAAACGAGGACGGCTCGTTGGGCCGCTACATCATCGGCAAAGCCTTCTACCTGCGCGGCGAGACCGACAAGGCGATCGAAATTTTCGATTCGATTCCCGAGACCGGCAATTATTACGCCACCGCGCAATATTACGTGGCGGTCATCTACGTCAAGCAGCAGAACTACAAAGAGGCGGTCAACCGCTTCCGGCGCCTGAAGCAGTCGCTGCAGTACGACCAGGCCAACAAGAAAAAACTTTACGCCCTGACCCACCTGGCGTTGGGCCGCATTTATTACGAACTCAACGACTTCCCGCAGGCGATGGCGCGTTATTCGTCGGTCGACCCCGAATCGCCCGAGTACGCGCGTTCGCAGTACGAATCGATGTGGGTGTTCATCACCCGCAACGATTATCTGCTTAAAGCGATCGACGACGAGCGCAACAATTACGAAGAGTTGTTGTTCGATCACGCCGAATTCCGCGACTCCGTCGCCGCCGAGGAAGAACAGGAAGGCATGCAAGCCATCGCCGACGAGGTGGAGGCGTTGCAAACCGATATCGACGAGATCAAGGATCTCTTCACCGAAATCGACGACAGCCTCGCCCGGTTGCAGGAAGAGGCGTTGACCAGCTACAACAACCTGGTCAAATCGGCGCCCAACGATCAGTTGCTGCCCGAAGCCGAATTGTTGGTCGGCAACATCTACGCGCAAGTGGAAAATTACGAAACCGCCGAGCAGTGGTTCGTCAAAACCAAAGACCGCTACGACAACTTCTATGCCGGCATCGCGGCGGCGCGGCCCAACCTGTCGGCCGGCGATCAGCTCGCGTTGCTCGAGGCGGGCACCGATGCCTGGGCCGGCGACGAAGCCGCGGTCAATCCGACGATCCTGCGCGGCATGCCCGCCGAAACGGCTTATTGGCTGGCCGCCAAGCCGCAGCTCAAGCAATTGTTCGCCGTCTATCGCGGCGTGCTGGCCGAGCGCGACAACCTCGATAAAATGAGCCGCATGGTCGACGAAATCGAAGTGCAGCTTCGCATGCTGGACTCCGGCGCCGACGGCTATCCGATTTTACGCGAGGCGCACCGCAAGTCGATCGAACTGCAAAACAACATTCAGGGATTGCAGGTTGAATTCTCCGGCTTACGTACTTTCGGCGGCGGCGTTGCCGGTCAGGCGGCGGCGCACGAGGGCACGCTGCGCAATCTGCAATCGCGCCTGGCGGAACTGGACGCCAAAATCGACGCCAAGCGCGCCGAACGGCTGGCCTTCTATCGCCAGGAAGTATCGCGCCTGCGCGCGCCGCTGAGCGAAATGGGCTCGTCGGTCGAGGCGCTGCTGAGCGTCACCCAGAGCGAAACCGCCCGCATCGCCGACGCCGAACTGCAAGAGATCGAAGCGCAGGTTTACGACTACGCGCAACGCGCCGACCTGGGCATCATCGACGTCGCCTGGCGGGCGACCCGCGGCTCCAACCGCAAGATCCGCGAAATCCAGCGGCGCATGCAGGAGGAAATCCGCCAATTCCAGAGACTGCACCGGCAAGACGATGCCGGCGAGACGACGGAACCCGCGGACGAGCAGGCCCCGGCGACGGAAGAGGCTCCGCCCGAGCAACCGCCGGCAACCGACCAACCCGAACCTTCTCCCGGCGAAGGGCAGCCGCCCGCGCCGACGGATGAAGAATTCTGACGGCGGTGGGGGGCATGCGCATGAGGCAAAGAATGTGGCGATTCGCTTCTTGGGTGGTCTTGGCGGCCGCGCTGACGTTGATGGTCGCCATGGGCAGCCGCTACGAAGCCGTGGCGCAGGACGCCACGCCGACGCCCGCGCCCGAATCGTACGATATTCCGACCGACGTCCCTGAAACGTTGCCGGCGATCCTCGAGCGCATCGCCGAGTTGCAGGCGAAAATCAAGGAACTCACCGACAAGGCCGACGGCCTGGTCTACCAGAACGAACAAGATGAAAAACAGCGCCTGCGTCAGCAAGTCAAATCGCTCAAGATGCAGGTGAAAATCCTCGAACGGCGGCGCGACCAATTGTCCAACGCCGTGTCCGAGGCCGACATCGAAACGATCCGCGAAAAATACCGCGCGGAGATGCGCGCCTACGAAGCCGAAATGACGCGCATCCGCCGCGAAACGATCCAACGTTACGAGGCGCGCCTGGCCCGCGATCCCAACGCGCGCGTCGCGCCCGACATTCTCTGGCGCCTGGCCAACCTCTATTTCGAAGAGGCCCACGCCGAGTACCTGGAATCCTGGGATTCCTACGAAGCCTCGATGGATCAGCTCTACACGCGCGGCGACATCAACGCCGTGCCCGAGGAGCCGCGGCACAACTACGCCCGATCGGTCGAGTTGCTGCGCACCATCCTGCGCGACTTCCCCGATTATCCGAAAAAGGACAACGTGCTGTATCTGTTGGCGTACTGCTACCAGGAACAGAACGACGACGACAACGCCTTGCTGGTCTACGGACAGTTGATTAAGGAAACGCCGCAATCCAACTACGTGCCGGAATCCTATGTGCGCATGGGTGAGATTTCCTTCGATCGCGACCAGTACGACCGCGCCATCGAGCGCTACCAGCAGGTGCTCAACTACAAACAGTCGAAGTTCTACGACAAGGCGCTCTACAAACTCGGGTGGTCGTATTACAAGCTGAGCAACTATGAGCAAGCGGTTTACTACTTCACCGCCGTGCTCGAATACTACAAGGGCCGCGCCTCCCGGGCGCGCGGACGCGGCACAGCCGACGATCTGCGGCAGGAATCGGTCGACTACATCGCCATCAGCTTCACCGAGGCCGAGGGTCTGGAAGGCGGCGCCGCCGCGGTGAGCTTCATGGACAAGATCGGCGACCGCGAGTTGGGTCGACAGATCCTGGTGAAGGTCGGCGAGGTGTACGACGAACGCACCGACTACGAAGCCGCGCGCAACGCTTACCGCGCTTACATTAAAGAATTCCCGCTTGCGCCGGAGATCCCCGAGGTCTACCAGAAGATCGCGGTGACCTACGAAAAGCAGGCGATGTTCGAAGAGGCGGTCGAGGTCTACACGCAGATCGGCGAACAGTTGGGCGCCGACAGCGCCTGGGCTCAAGCCAACGCCAAGCAAGCCAAAGCCGTCCAGCGAGCCGGCAAGCTGCGCCAGTCGTCGATT
>DAINPV010000179.1:0-8091 GCA_036743315.1 bacterium
GGCCGGCTGCCGCCCGCCGCCCGCGGCACGATCGGCGATTGGTTGGCCAACAAATCGCGGTGCCCGACCAGGCAATGCGGGCACTCGATGCCGCCTTCGGGGATCTTCTTATGGCAATAGGGACAGCGCAACGGCTCCTCCAGGTTCGCTTCCTAAAATATACACATCCGTTTTAAATGCGAAAGGGGCCCGCGCGGGGCCCCTTGCGCGGAGGAAGCACGTTTATTCGTCGAGCCTTCTCGTGGCCCAGAAGCCGCCGTCCTCGGCTTCGATCAAGTTGCCGAACATGCCCGCCCAATCCAGCGCGCTGCCGACGGTCTGCAGCGATTCGACCTCCAGCGTGTAGCCTTCGAAGGTGGGGATGGGGATCTCCTCGATCAAGCTGCCCAGCAACGCGGGCATGAGCACTTCGACCAACATGGGCAGCACGTCTTCGATGAAGCCGTTGCCGATGTTGAAAACCGGTTCCTCGAACAGTTCGCTGTACATTTCGATTTCGCCGAAGGTGATCGAAATGCTTTGCTTGTCGGAGACGTCGATGTCCACCGGAATGAACATCGCCAAGTCGACCTTGGCGAACAGTTCCCAGTTGCCGGCGGTGCGTTCGCACCACCACTCGAGGATGAAGTCGCCGACCTGCAATTCGGCCGGCAGGCCCTTATCGAAGTTGAAGAGCATCACCGGCGGCAGCAACGGCCGCAGGCGGATCTCGACGGTTTTGTTCAGGCCGTACTCGGGGATCAGGCCCGGCATGAGCAGGCCGAGCCAGGTGGTGGTCAACTCGAAGCCGCTGATGCCCAACTGTTCCAGCGTTTCCTGGTCGAGGTTCAGGCTCAGCAGGCCGCTGCGGTGCGCGGCGTGCAGGATCTGGTTGAGCAGATCGTCGCTGAACACCGCGCCGAAGCCGTAGGGCGTGCTCGTGCCGGGAATGACCGGTGTGAGGGTCGGCGCCGGTGAATTGGTCATCAGCGAGCCGGGCAGGTCGGGCGTGTTGGGTCCGACCGTCCATGACCCGTCGCCGTAATCGGCCATGGCGTTGATCCACAGGGTGCCGCCGGTCGAATCGAAGGCGGTCAGGTTCGAGAAGTTGGCGTCGAAGATATAAGTGAAGTCGAGGATCTCGAACTCGAAGGTCAGGCTCAGGTCGTTGAGCAGTTCTTCGATCAAAGGCGTGACCTCATTGATGATCATGTCTTCGATCGTACTGCCGAGAATGTCGATGATCGTACCCTCGAACAGATCGACCAGCCACTCGAGGATGTCGCCCATGATGCCGCCGCCGGAGATGTCCAGGTTGAAGCCGCTGACGTCGATCGTCGGGTTGTTGATCGTCACGTCCAGCGTGCCTTCGGTGTTCACGGCGATGGACAAATCCATCTGCACGGTCAGGCTGCTCATGGTCAACGTGTAGTTGGCCGTATCTTTGGTGTAACCCTTTTCCTTATCGAAGATGCTGTAGGTGATCGTGCCGGCGCCCGTGATGTTCTGCGTCGAGGCGGTCAGGTGAATGCCGCCCAACTGCGGCGTCAGTTCGACGTTGACCGGATCGTAATTGAGGCTGGTCAAACGGGCGCTGGCCGAGGCGATCTCCAAGCCCCAAACTTCGAGCGTCTCGCTGAACAACGGATCGGGAATCAGCGACATCAACGTCGGGCGGTATTCCTCGATCATCTCCTCGGCGATCAACTCGATGGAGTTCAATCCCGGTTCGTTGATGCGCGCGGCGATCGCGTTGGTTACTTCCTGGCCGTTGGGCAGGTACACGCCGGCGTACATCGCCGAGGTCGTCGCCGTGCCCACGTTGTCGTACGAGTCGACCGCTTCGATGATGAAGATGTTCAAGCCCAGGTTCAGGCTCGCGTTGTAATTGAAGTCGCCCGTGCTCTGGTTGTAGAAACACGGCGTGCCGTTGACGCGCACCACGGTCACTTCGCTGTGCTGGTCGATCGCCGTGCCGGTGATGATCAACGCCGCGTTCTGGGTGAACAGGCCGCGCGCGGGGTTGGTGATCGTGACCACCGGGGGCATGGCCTCGACGACGGTCAGGTTCGCGTTGTCGAACATGGAGGGAGTTTCCACCGACGTCGCGGTGATCGTGAAATTGCCGGCCACGTGCGGCGTGATGTCCAGACCGTCGATGTCGATGCCGGTCGAGGGCGCCGCGGTCAGCACCACGTCGCCGGGCAGCGGGTTCAAAAATTCGTCGACGATCGAGGCTTCGGCGGTCACCGTTTCCTCGACCGAAACCTCGTCCGGATCCAGCACGAGGTTGACCGTGAAGGGCGCGCCCGCGTTGACCAACACCGTGTCGGTGCCCGTCACGTTGGTGCCCGCGGCGGTGCCGATGATCGTGATGTTGCCCGCGTAGGTCAGGGTGATGCGGTTGCCGTTGACCGTGGAGCCCTGCGCCGGATCGGTCGTGTAGAAGACGGGGAATTCGATCGGGTTGTTGTTGCTGTCGTACACCGTGGCGTCGCAGTTGACGTCGTCGCCGGCGTCTACTTCGTCGGGCGTGCAGGCAACGTCGACGCGGCTGACCTGACCGGCGGGGAAGACCACGATGTTGTCATCATCGCTGATTGCCTGGCCATCCCATTCGGTGGAGGCGGTGACGGTGTATGTGCCCTCGTTGGCGAAAGTGATCGTGTTGCCCTCGATCGTCACGCCGCTGTCGGGCGAAACCGCTAAGGCGACGTTCGCCTGGTTGGTCACGTCGTTGTTATCCGCGTCGTACACCGCCCAGGAAGCGGTGGCGTTGCCGCCCACGGGAATGGTGTTGGCCGACAGGGTCAATTCGAGGCGCGGCTGACCGGTCAGAGTGGTGGAGAAGTTCACCGAATCCTGGCCGGTGCGATCGTCGGAGAATTCCGCGGTGAAGACCAGTTCATGGCCGCCCTCGACGACGTTGGGAATGTCGCCCCAAGCGCGACCCAGTTCGGCCGAGTACGCCAGGTAGTTCGTGACGTTCAAGCCGTCCAACTCCAGGTTGTAGCTGGTCGGCGTCACGTAGCCTTTGCCCTCTTCGGCGAATTGGATTTCCACCGGCACTTGGTAACCGAGAATGGTCTGGCCTTCCTGGGGCGAAACGATTTCCACCAGTCCTTCGGTGATGTCGTCGTCATCATCATCGTCGTCGTCATCGTCATCATCGTCGGCGGGAGGAATGTAATCGTCGTCATCGTCCGGCATCGGCGTTCGTTGATCGTCCGCGCTGTCGTCACTGCCGCCGCAGCCGGTCAGGGCCATCATCAGAACGAGCAGGACGGAGAACGCAATGGGTAGATATCGAGACATACTTCCACTCCTTTTTGCCCCAAAGACTCGGACCAATTCCTCTTTTTAAGGGTAGCGCATGTAGGCGGATTTTACAATCGTCATCGTGTAACGGCGTCACGGCGCGCGCGGCGGGGACGGGCGTAAAAAAAGTCGGGCAAATTCATCATAGTACGCACCTATCGCGCGTGGGGAGCCAATTTCCATCGATCGTTCGCGCCGGCGGCGGGAGGTTACGGCGCGGTCGTCGGGGTGGGCGCCTCTTCCGGTTCGGGCGTCAGAACGTTTTCCTCGGTCGGGGTGACGGTCACGCCCGGCGCTGTTTCCGACGTGCTCGGCGGCGGCGCCACCCAACCGGCGTCGGTGTCGAAATGGTATTGCCGATCGCCCAGTTTGAGCGACAGGTCGCGCAGGAAACCCTGTTTGACGGTCAGGTCGCCGTCGACGCACAACCCGGTCGCGAGCGCGGTCATCACTTTAACGCCATTGTCCTCGGGGCTGGGAACGGGCGGCAAGACGAGTTTTTCGTTGGCCGTCGTGTCGATGACCAATTTGTATCGATCGGAAAACAACACCTTCCGTACGCCGGCGACCTTGCCCGAGAAATGATAGGTGCCGTCGACGTTCAGGCGCGTCGAGTAATTGCTCATGCTGTAGAAATGAGCGATGGTCAGGGCGATCAAGACGAGGGCGAGGATGAACGCACTCAGACAACCGATCGAGCCGGGGATGGTTTTGCGCGGCGGCTCGACCTCGGGCGCTTCCATCAACGGAACGATTTTGGGATCAAGCGTTTCTTTTTGGGTCATCGTCGTCCCCCCGTTCGCCAAGCGGTTCGCTGACCGAGGCGGGGATCTCCACCGGCGGCGGCGTCTGGACCGTCGTCGGTGCGGTTTCCGGCGGCAAATCGATCGGCCGGGGACGCGGCGGAAATTGTTCGACCGGCTCGGCGTCGATGATCGGTCCGACGACCGGCGGCCGGCTCGGCGCCTGGGCGGCGCGCTGCTGTTCCCAGTAGTGGCGGATGTACTCCGGATCGCGGATGCCCCGGCCTTTGTGGGCACACATCAGATCGTAAAGCATCGCCGTGGCCAGCATGGATATCGGCGCGGTGATGAACACGCCGATCAGGCAGGCCAGCACGCCGAGCATGTTGAACAATCCGACGATCACCATGAAGAGAAAAATTTCCCAGCCGAAACCCTCGACGAGGGACTTGGATTTGACGAAGCATTGCCAGATATCGCGTTCGCCGTCGACGAGGATGTACCAGAGAAAGATGTACCAGATCGAGAAAACGATCGCGCCCACGAGGCACAATAAAATGCCGCCGAACATGATCACCGTGAACAGCAGGTAGGCGGCCAGGGTGATGCCGAAGAGCTTGAAGCCGTCGAACAGGCCGTTGAGTTCGACTTTTTCACGGCGCACGATCTTCAAATATTGATACGAAAGGCCGGCCAGCAACGGCCCGGTGACGATCAGCGAGCCCATCGGCACCGCGCTCGCCCCCATGAGAATCAAGAAGTAGACGAGGAAGTTGATGAAGACAGCGCTGTCGGAAAAAAAGACTCCCCAACCGCGCTTGATCAGCTCCACCGCCGGGATGCCGTTGTTGAGATCGAGATCTTCATAGGGGAGACCCTTGAGTTGCCCGTACATGCCGAACCTCCGTGGATTGAAGCCACCATATCATGTTATTTCGGAGCAAGGAAAGTAGTTTTATCGCTTGCCTCCCGCAACGGGAATAGGTAGGCTGACATAACGTTTCAGCTTGCAGGAAGTTCGAAGACAAATCGCGGGTCGTTTGTTGCCTCCCCTCAGACGACGCATTGTGCCGTCAGCGTAAGGAGTAGGTGGATGTCCGCATTTAAATTGCTCTTCGCCCTTTTCGTTGTCGTTTTCCTTATCGGTGCAGTGATCTATATGTGGCCGGTCATCCAGCTGGCTTGGCGGGCGATCAAGCGCACGCGCCAAAAAAGCGTCGAGTTGTTGAACGGAGAGGATCCCGCGACCGGCAGTTATGTTCCCAATTACGAAGAATCCCTGAACCTCGCTCCAGATCCCAAGCCGCAACAACAACCGCGACATGAGGAACCGCAACCGGAAAAGCCGCCCGAACCCATGGTCGAGGAATACGCGGAGGTATTGCTGGACGCTTCGGTCACGCGGCACCTGTACCGGCACATCATCGGCATGCGCCAGAGCGAACCGGTGTTGGTCGAACGCCGGCCCTACGCGGACACCATGATCGAATATTCCACCTTCCGCTCGACGATCGACGACAAGGCGTTTCTGGTGTTGCAGATCAAAGACCAACTGAAGGGATATTTCGAATACACCAAAGGCGAACTGGGCATTCCCTTGTGCCGCGACAGCGTGACCGCCATGCGCAAGGCTCTCTTGTCCGAAGAGGAAACCTTTGTGCGCCTGGCGCCTTCGGCGGAAAACCGCCTGAAAATGGAAGAGCGCATCCGGCAGGATCGTTGGAGCAAATCGAAAAACACGCTGCTGCGCTGGCACCAGTTTCAGCCCCTGCGCATGCTGGGTAAAATCGACCAGACGATCAAGCGCATTCCCTGGGAAGACGATCGCCTGATGCACTACAACCAGAACATCGACGCCTACTTCGGCCGCGATGCGAAGGACATTGTGTTCATGTTGCGCATCGATCTGCGGCTGACCATCGACGGCTTGCACGGCGGTTGGCGCTACCTGCTGTACTATCCCTTCGGTCCCCTCGGCCGCTTCCACTTGCGCAACGCGCTCAAGACTGTATAACCGAACTGCTTCCACCGCCCATGGCCGGGCAGGCCCAGCCGTAAAAAGAATCCTCGTTCTATTATTTTTACGAAAAAACAATTGCTTTTTCGTTGAAATTTGATTATGAAAATATTCAGGTTCTCATGCAGGCTGCTCCGACAAACTGGATCGCAGGCCGAACGTCGATTCACCATGGAAATCGTTATGCGACCCTCGATCGATAAACGAATTGCCGGCATGTTGTACGCTCTCTGTTTTCGCTCGTTCATGTTCCCCTGGCTTTTTCATCCGTACACAAAAACGAAGAATTGACGGAAGTCCGATGGCGATCCGCTTCACCTTAATCGACCGAATGGGAGGGACATGAAATGAGGAATGAAGGTTTGAAATTCCTGGGGATCATGGTGCTGGTTGTTCTGGTTTGGGCGTCCGGGGCCGTCGCCGGGGAGTACGAGCAGACGGTCTTGGCGGAATTTGTCGACGATGCACCGGTGTGCGCGGCCAATTACGGCAACCAGATGCCCGCCGGCATGAACTTGCCGACGACGTTCGATTGGCGCAACGCGGTGTTGCCCGCCAACCACCCGTTGCACAATCTGAACGGCGGCGATTTCATCACGCCGGCGCAAAATCAGAACAGTCCGCAACGCTGCGGCAGTTGTTGGATTTTCGCGCCGATGAATTCGTTGGAAGCCCGCTTCGCCATGGCCTACGCCTGGAACGATCCGTGGCTGGATCTGGCCGAACAGGAAGTGTTGTCGTGCAATCCGGACAACGGCGATTGCACCATGAACAACGTAAAGGACAACCACGTCATCACCTACGATTATTTGTTCGATCACGGCGTGACCTACGAATCGTGCTTTCCGTATGAAGGCGACGATACGGTGCCCTGCGCGGATCGGTGCGACAATCCGGTGGAACCGCCGCACCGGATCAAGTGCTACAAGGAAGTAACCGGCTGGACCTGGGCCAACGGCGAACCGGTGGTGGATGACAACCTGATCAAGAAGGAAGTCTACCTGAACGGTCCGGTGGTCACGGCGGTCCATAACGGCGGCCACTTCGAGGCGATCATCGGCTGGAACGACAACACGGGCCAGTGGATCCTGCAAAACAGCGGCAACGATCCATCCTGGGAATTGATCGACTACGGCTTCGAGCGTGTCGGTTGGGAAACGGTCGGCTTGTATCCCGAGCCCGACGTCGATCATCTCCATTACTGCGACGGTTGCCACATCGACTTGCAATGCTACGAAGACGGCGAACTCAATCCGTCGAATCACTGCGAAGTGTGCGACGTTTCCGAATCGCGCATCGAGTGGTCGTTCAACGAACGGCCGTGCACCGACGGATCCAAATGCACCTATGACGACTTGTGCCAGAATGGCGTGTGCGTCGGCAAGGTCCGCGATTGCGACGACGGTCAGTTCTGCACCGGCGTGGAAACCTGCGACGATGTTCTCGGCTGCCAGGAAGGCGAATTCCCTTGCCCCGACGGCTATCTCTGCGATGAAGAAAATGATGAGTGCGACAAGACGATTTGCGCCGGCGAAGATGTTGCCAAGCAATTGCTGGTTTACCTATCGGTTTTGATGGGCGGCGTGGTGCTGCTCAAACGCAAGAAAAGCTGATCGCGTCAGTGCCGAAGCAAACCGGCGGTCGCGCGGCCGCCGGTTTTTTTACGGCATTTCATGGTCATTTTTCAGCATCGCAGGTTTGTCGGCAGCGGTCAGGTCGATTGTGGTCGTCGGTCGGGCGGGGCTATCGGTCGAGGCTATTGGTTGTTTGAGGTTATCGGTCGAGGCTATTGGTCGGTTGAGGCGGTAGATACATGGTGCTTTCACCAGCCATTAACGTACGCGTACGTTAATGGCTGTAAAATATTTTGTCAAGAGGGGGGAGATGGATCATTCTCCCCATACCGAGAAATCGTCAGCGGGTTTCGCCAAAGATGGGCGCGGCCGGCAACCGCCCCGCGTCGCGCGCGGCGAGGGCGGCCAGCACCAATTCGCGCTGGTAGGGTTTCAAGGGCGGCAGGTCGTCGGCGGTGAA
>DAINPV010000180.1:0-8059 GCA_036743315.1 bacterium
GCGGGTTGAATTTCGCCTCCTCGATTCACTTGGACGCGCTGTCGCTGGCCCGGCACCTGGAAGCCAAGTTGATTCTGGTCGTCGGCGGCGACGAAGACGAGATCCTCGACGACATCACCTTCGTAAAAAAACACCTGGCCTGCGACGAGGTGCAGATAGCCGGGGTGATCATCAACCGCGTCAAGGACGTGGACGATTTCACCGCCACCTACATGGCCGAGATCGAGGCGTTGGGCGTGAAGGTGCTCGGCGTGCTGCCTTACAAACAGGAACTGACCTACATGCCGGTGCGCTACCTGGTCGACCACTTGTTCGCCAAGGTCATCGGCGGCGAGGGCGGTCTGCACAAGATCGTGCAGAGCGTGTTCGTCGGCGCGATGTCGGTCAGCGCGGCGGTGCAGAATCCGCTGTTCAAGAAAGAGAACAAGATGATCATCACCAGCGGCGACCGCAGCGATATGATTCTGGTCGCGCTGGAAACCGACACCTCCTGCGTGGTGTTGACCAACAACACCCTGCCGCCGGCGAACATTGTCGCCAAGGCCGACGCGGCCAACGTGCCGATGCTGCTGGTGCCGTGGGACACCTACCGCACCGCGCAGCAGATCGACCTGATGGATCCGCTGCTGACCAAGGACGACAAACCGAAGTTGGAATTGCTCAAGAAGTTGGTCGGCGAAAGCGTCAAGACGCAGGCGTTGTTCGACTGAGCGGTCCACGACCGTCGGTCCAAGGGAGAAACCAATATCGACGGTGGAAAACGCGAAGGCGGGACGGGGGTTGGGGTTGTCTTTACAGGCCCAACCCCATCGTTTCCATGATCTTGGTGGTCAGGTCTTCGGGCGTGAAGGGCTTGCTCAGATAATTCTTCGCGCCGGCCTGAATCGCTTTGATCACATTGGCGCGTTCGACCTCGGTCGTCACCATCATCACCGGAATATGCTTGAACCGCTCATCGGCCTTGATTCGCTGCAGGGTTTCGAAGCCGTCCATCTCCGGCATGTTCCAATCCAACAGGATCAGATCGGTTTCGGTGTAATGCTCTTCCAACACCGCCAGAGCCTCGACGCCGTTGCCCGCTTCCAGCAAATCGAAACCAAGCACCGAGATGGAACGGGAAATGATTTTCCGAATCATCGCCGAGTCGTCTACGGAAAGGATTTTCATCGTTCTTTCCTCAAGCTTTGTTTACGTAGTAGATGGACCCTTTGTGATCGCGCATCGCGAAATTCGTCTTGTAACCCGAGAGGCTTTCCGCCGAGCCCAGAAGGAAAAAGCCGCCGGGCGTCAAAGTCTGCGACATGCGTTCGAACAAGTCCTGTTTAAAGATATCGGAAAAGTAAATCGCCACGTTGCGACAGAAGACGATGTCGAAGGCGCCCAGGGCAGCGAAGCTGTCCTGGAGGTTGAACTTCTTGAAGGTCACCATCTTTTTAATGCGATCGTCCAGCAACCAGATCCGGTCCTGTTGACGAAAATAGCGATCTCGGTATTCGGCGCGCATGCCGCGCTCGATGGAAATCTGATCGTAACGACCGGCCATGGCCAGAAACAGCGCGGACGGCGAGATATCGGTGCCCAGGATTTCGAAGTGCGTCGGCAGAACCGAGGTGCCGCCGTGTCGGGCGAGGTAGCTGTCGATAATCATCGCGATCGAATAGGGCTCCTGACCGGTGGAACTGGCGGCCGACCAGATGCGCACCTTGAACTTGCGCCCTTCGCGCACCGCTTTTTCCATCTGCGGCAACAGCACTTCCTCCAACGTTACGTAGGGTCCGTTGTCGCGGAACCACAGCGTTTCGTTGGTCGTCATCGCGTCGATGATCTTTTCCCGCAACTTGGCGTCGTTGCTGTTGCGCAACTTCAGGTAAAAATCGCCGAAATTTTTCGATGCCGTTTCCACCAGCAGATTGGCCAAACGGCTTTCGATCAGGTATTCCTTGCCGTTGTGCAGCGAAATGCCGCACTGCTGCTCGATGTAAGTACGCAGCAAGTCGAATTCGTTGGCGGTAATCGATGGACTCATTGTTGTTTGCTCATACTCTTCATATTTTTGCCGTTGCTTTGAAAATAATCCGCGCGGCGACATTCTCGATATCCACTTGTTCATCCGAATTGTTCGTTTCGTCGACCGCTCGCGGCATCCCGTACACAACACAGGTTTTTTCGCTCTGGGTGATGCAATAACATCCCTTGCGTTTCAACGCCGCGACGCCGTCCGCTCCGTCGTCGCCCATGCCGGTCAGCACCACGGCCAGCACGTTGCCGCCCTGCACGGCGGCGATGGAACGGAACAGCACATCGACCGACGGTCGACAACTTTTCACCGGCGGGGCATCGTTGAGGCCGATCGTCGCCGGACCGCCGTCTTGCGGCGGGCGCATGACCATGTGTCGGCCGCCGGGAGCGATGTACACCTTGCCGACTTCGATCGGCTCGCCGTCCTCGGCCTCCTTGATCGTCATCGCCGAACGCTTGTTGAGGTTGGCGGCCAACGAAGCGGTGAACAACGGCGGCATGTGCTGCACGATCAAAATCGGCAACGGGAAGTCGCCGGGCAGCAGCGGCAACACCTTGGTCAGCGCTTCCGGACCGCCGGTCGACGAACCGATGGCTACCAGGTCGATGCGCTTGGGCGACGGCAGCACCGGCCGGCTGGGGACGGTCGGCTCCGCCGCCGGCGGCGGCGGGGGGGCCGGCATCGCCGTCGGTCGCGGCGAGGGCTGCGGCTGACGCGCCATCTGTGTGAAGCGGCGGGTCAATTGCAGTTTGATCAACGAGGAAATCATCTGACGCAAATGCCGGATGGATTCCTCGTAGCCCATCTTTTCCGGCTTGGCGAGAAAGTCCAGCGCGCCCAGTTCCAACCCTTTGATCGTCCGGTCGGCGCTTTTCGAATTCACGCCGCTGATCAGGATCACTTCGATATGACGGAAAGTTTTTTTATCTGCGCCAGGGTTTCCAAGCCGTCCATCTCGGGCATTTCGATGTCGAGCAGCACGAGGTCGGGTTTGAGTTGTTCGAGTTTTTTCAGCGCGATCGTACCGTTGGGCGCGGTGCCTGCCACGATGGCCTCGGGAATGCCCTCGACCACCTCGGTCAGGATACGGCGGTAAGTCACTGTATCGTCGACGATCATGACTCGGAAGGTTTTGTTTTCCACTTGCGCCCTATTGATTGAAAGTTAGTCCACTGGATCGAAGCATCCTTCGATCCAGTGAACCAGCATTTGCGATTCGCTTAAAAATTGCAACGTCTATCTCGTTCCTTTAGACGCGGAACTGACGGACAACGCTCTGCAGTTCGCCGACCAGATCCGACATTTGCTTCGCCGCGTCGTTGGTCGCCACCGCGCCGCGCGACGTTTCTTGCGCCGCCTGGTTGACGCCCTGGATGTTGCGCGACACCTCGTTGACGCCCTTGGCCGCTTCCTTGATCGAGCTGAGCACTTCGCGGTCGATGCTCAGGCTGATCGACTGCACGTTCTTCGAAACGTTGTTCGCCCCGTCGGCGGCGTTGACGATCGACCGCGAAATCTCGTTGGTCGTCGAGGTCTGTTCCTCCACCGCGGAGGCGATGTTGTTGGTGATGGCGTTGATCTCGTTGACGATCTCGGCGATCTGCCGGATCGCCTGCACGGCGTTGCTGGTTTTGCCCTGCATGTTGTTGATCTGTTCGGTGATTACGTCGGTCGAGGATGCCGTCTGCTTGGCCAGTTCCTTGACCTCGTTGGCCACGACGGCGAAACCTTTGCCCGCCTCGCCGGCGCTGGCCGCTTCGATCGTCGCGTTGAGCGCCAGCAGGTTGGTCTGGTCGGCGATGTCGTTGATCACGTCGACCACTTTGCCGATTTCATGCGCCGCAGTCTCCAGCGCAACGATCAGTTCCTGGGCCGAGTGCGCGTTATTGGTGGCCGTCGCGGCGATCGACGAGGCGCGCGACGTGCTCTTGGACACTTCCTGCAACGAGGAAGACATTTCCTCGATGGCCGTGGCCACGGTGTTGACGTTGGTCGACATCTGCTCGGCCGCGGCGGCGATGGAGGTGATGTTTTCGCTCATGCGCTCGGTGGCGCCGCTGACGCCGCCGACGTTGGAGGTGATCTGCTCGGCGGCCGCGGCCACCGTGCCGCTCTGGTTGGTCATTTCCTCGGCGCCGCTGGCCAACTGCGTGGAGATCGACGAAAGCGTCTGGGCCGTCGAATTGAGCGTTTCGGTGTTGTTGGCCACCGCGCGAATCGAGTTCTGCAGCTTCTCGACGAACAGGTTGAAGTTGTCGGCCAGTTCGCCGATTTCATCCTGTGCGGAGATTTCCAAGCGGGCGGTCAGGTCGCCGTCGCCGCTGGCGATTTCTTTGAGCATCTCGTTGGTTTCGATAATCGGTTTCGCCACCGTGCGGCCGATGAACGTGGCGAAGACGATGCCCAGCACGGCGATGACGAGGCCGGCGACGACGAAGGAGATGATCATGTTGCGCAGGCCGGCGCCCAATTTGCGATTCGCTTCCTGAAATTCTTCGACCGGCGCGGTTACGCCGATGACCCAATCCCAGGGCTCATAATAGGCGATGCGGGCGAAGCGCATTTTCGCCTGGGCGTCGCCTTCGTTTTTCCAGGGGTACTCGACGGTGAAGAATTCTTTGCCTTCCCGCTGCAGGGCGCCGTTGATGATCGTCTGGATGACTTTGTTGCCGCCGGCGTCGGCGGTGTCCCACACATTTTCGCCGTCGCGTTCGCCGTCCTTGGAAATGATGTACTGACCTTTCTGGTCGCCGGAGCCGCCCAGGACATAGACGTAGCCGCTGGCGCCGACCTTGGTTTTCATGATCGCTTCGCGCAGCGCTTTAACGCTTTCCTGTTTCACGCCGACGTACAGCATGCCGACGATGTCGCCCGCGGTATCCTTCAGCGGTTCGTAGGCCGTGATATACCAGGCGTTGACGACGAAGGCGCGGCCTTTGAACGTTTCGCCGCGCATGACCGCGGCGACGACGGCATTGGCTTTTCCGTCGGGTTCGATGGCGGGAATGTAGGTGCCGACGGCGCGGTTGCCGTCGAGCTTGCGCACGTTGGTGGCGATGCGCAGCATATCGCCTTCTTTGTTCATGCGCTGGAAAATGGTGCAGGTGCTGCCGACGGTTTCCATCACTTTATCGACGATGGGCGTGTGTGTGTCGAAGTCCGTGATTTTTTTGATGGTCACGTCGCCGATCGTCATCGCCGGCAGCGTCAGCTTCGTTTCCTGCTTGGTCAGCTGGTTGGTTGCGCTCCAGGTGATGCTTTCGCCGTCGCTGAGATTGATCTTCCCGTGACGGTTCATGCGATCGCGCGCGACGTTCAGGTCGTACTCGATCTTCTGTTGCAACGATTCGTTCTGCGCGACGATCATGTTGATCACGCCGTTCAGGATATGATCGAATCCTTCTTGGGAAATGCCGTCGATGAGCGTCAGCGCTTCCGCGTTGGTGGACCGGCCTTGGATGACCGAAACTAAAACCAGTACGATGACCGGCGCGAGAACGCAGACGAGGCCCATGACCAGCAACTTCGACCTGATTTTAAGCCGATTGAAAAACATAGTTGTATCTCCTTCGAACTTGTTCGTTGGAAGAGGCGAAAGAACCCGCTTTCGCCTCTTCTGTCGTTGTCAAAGTCTAATTTTTTCATGGGCCCCAACGGCCGTTAACCGAACCTGATTTCCGCTCGATCAGATTTTAAACTGTCCGACCACCTCCTGGAGCTTGCGCGCCAGTTCGGATGTTTTATTGGCCGCGTCGTTGGTCGAGTTGGCGCCCTTGGCCGTTTCCTGCGCGGCGATATTCACGCCCTGGATGTTGCGGGAAATATCGTTGACGCCTTTGGCCGCCTCTTTCACGCTGACCACCACGTCCTTTTCGATGTTGTCACTGAGCAACTGGACGTTTTTGGAAACGTCGGCCGCGCCCTGGGCCGCCCCGGCGACCGAGCGCGAAATTTCGTTGGTGGTCGACGTCTGCTCTTCCACCGCGGTGGCGATGGTGTTGGTGATGGAGTTGATCTCGCTGATGATGTCGGTGATCTTCTTGATCGCGTCGACCGCGGTGGTCGCCTGTTTCTGGATGCTGCTGATCTGCTGGGTGATTTCCTCGGTGGAGTGCGCGGTCTGCTTGGCCAATTCTTTGACCTCATTGGCGACGACGGCGAAGCCTTTGCCCGCTTCGCCGGCGCTGGCCGCTTCGATGGTCGCGTTGAGCGCCAGCAGGTTGGTCTGATCGGCGATGTCGTTGATCACGTCGACGACCTTGCCGATTTCGCGCGCGACGGCGTTGAGGTTGCTCATGATCTCGTTGGCCGACTGCGCGTTCTTGGTTGCGTCGTTGGCGATCGACGAGGCACGCGCGGTGTTCTGCGAGACTTCCTGCAACGAGGCCGACATTTCCTCGATCGCCGTGGCCACGGTGTTGACCGCGGTCGACATTTCCTCTGCCGCCGAGGCGATGCCGTTGACGCCATTGGACATGCGGACCGTCGCGTTGCTCACGCCGTCCACGTTGGTGGTGATCTGCTCGGCCGCCGACGCCACGGTGGACGACTGGTTGGTCATCTCCTCGGCGCTGCTGGCCAACTGCGAGCTGATCGCCGACATCGACTCGGCGGTGCGGTTGAGATGCACGGTGTTTTCCGCCACCGAGGAGATCGAACGCTGCAGCTTTTCCACAAAGGTGTTGAAGTTGTCGGACAGTTCGCCGACTTCGTCCTGTGCGCCGGTTTCCAGACGGACGGTCAGGTCGCCTTCACCCTCGGCGATGTCGCGCAACAGGTCGGATGTGCGGCGGATGCGGCGCGAAATGGCGCGGCTGATGAAATATGACAAGGCGACGGCCAGCAGGGTGATGATCACGAACATGATGATGATTTTGGTGATCAACGCCCACATTTCGGCGTTTACGTCCTCGACGTACATGCCGGTGCCGACGATCCAATCCCACTGGGACTCGATGCGCACATAGGAAATCTTGGGCACGATTTTGTTGGCCTGGTCCTTGTACTGCCACATGTACTCGGTGAAGCCGGCGTTCTGCTGTTTGCAGACATTGACCATTTCGACAAACATCAAGTTGCCGCTGCGATCCTTGTAGTCGCTCAGATCCTTGCCGACCAGATCCTTGCTGTAGGGGTGCATGATCATGACCGGCTTGCTGTCGTTGATCCAGAAATAATCTTTCATTTCCGGACCGTAACGCAGCCCCTCGACCGTTTTGAGGGCGGCGGTTTTCGCCGCCTCTTCGGTCATCTCGCCCTTGTCGGCCAGTTCTGCGTAGTGGGAAATGATGCTCCAGGCGATTTCCGTTTGTTCCTTCAGCTTTTCATACTTTTTCGCCATCAACGCGGATTTCACGGTGGGAACGAGCCACGCAAAGGTCATGAGCGTAAACAACGCGACAATTGTCAAACAAGTCAATATGATTTTGGTTGAGATTTTCATGTTCCCGAACATTGCCTGATCCTCCCTCTTTTCCCTGAATATTGGCCTACTATCCGGTCGAGTCGGATCTAGCTGATAATCTCGGATATTTTCAGTATTGATAGAAGTTCGCCGTCGAGCTTGACGACGCCGCTGAAATACTTGCCGTTGATTTCTCCAATATTGGCCGGGGGGGAGTCAATTTCTGTTTCTTTGACGGAAACCACATCGCCGACACGATCGACCAGAAGTCCAACCTGGTCGGTGCCGGTTTGTTCATTGACCATGTGGCCGATGCCTTGGGCGAGAATTTCGTCATGTGTTTTTAAAATAATGCCGCGCGATTCAGGCGTAATGGAACGAGGCTCCAACCCCAGCTTCACGCCCAGATCGAGCATGGTGATGATCTGTCCGCGCAGGTTGAGCAAACCGCGTACGTGCTCGGCGACCTGGTGCACTTTGGTCATATCCAGGTGACGGTTGATTTCGCGAATGACCAGGATGTCGATGCCGAACAGGGCGTCGTCCAAATAGAAGGTGGAGAATTGCTTTTCGCTCATTGGCGCGCCTCCCCGCAAATCAAGTCGTTGATTCGCCGCAACATGCGCTCTTTGTCG
>DAINPV010000181.1:0-8020 GCA_036743315.1 bacterium
TGGTTGTGGTCGGCGGCGGCAACGTCGCCATCGACTGCGTGCGCACCGCGTTGCGCATCGGCTACGAAGATGTGCACATCGTTTACCGGCGCACGATCAAGGAAATGCCGGCCGACGAAGTGGAAATCAAAGACGCGCAGGACGAGCGCATCAAGTTCAATTATCTGTGCAACCCGACACGCCTGATCGCTGACGCCGAGGGCAAGCTGGTCGGCGTGGAATGCATCCGTATGGAATTGGGCGAACCTGACGCTTCCGGCCGCCGTCGGCCGGTGCCGAGGGCGGGCAGCGAGTTCGTGATCGAAACCGACGTGGTCGTGCCGGCCATCGGACAGCAACCGAATTTCGGCTGGCTCGAAGTGGAGGAAGGATTCGAAATCACGCGCTGGAATACGATCGTCGCCGACGAGTACACCGGTGCGACGCCGGTGGAAGGCGTGTTCGCCGGCGGCGACTGCGTGACCGGTGCGGCGACGCTGATTCAAGCCGTGGCGGCGGGCAATCGCGCGGCGATCACCATTGATCGTTTCCTGCGCGGCGAACCGGTGCACCTGGACAGCTACCAGCGCATGGAACGGTTGCTTTCGACGATCAAGACCTACGATGCCAAGGAGAAGGTGAAGTTGCCGCCGGGCCTGCCGCGACAAGGCTTCACGCATTTGCCGGTCGATTACCGCATTAAAAATTTCGAGGAAGTGGAGCACGTCATGACCGCGCAAGCGGCGACCACCGAGGCGTCCCGCTGCCTGCGCTGCTATCGGTTGGCGGGGGTGGCGCTATGAAAAGCATCAAGATGCTCAAGCTGACGATCGACGGCCGCCCGGCGGAAGTGGCGCAGGGCGTGACTATCCTCGAAGCGGCGCGCACTATCGGCATTGAAATTCCGACGCTGTGTTACCATGAGTGGGTCAGCCCGATCGGCTCATGCCGCATGTGCGTGGTCAAAGTCGACGGCTACGGCATCGTTGCCTCATGCAACACGCCCGCGGCCGACGGCCTGATCGTAACCACCCACGACGACGAATTGCACCGCCTGCGCCAACAGCAGCTCGAATTGATTTTGCTCAACCATCCGCTGGATTGCCCGATTTGCGATAAGGCCGGCGAATGCCGCCTGCAGGATCTGACCTATGCCTTCAACGTCAGCGAACAACCGTTCCACGCGACGATGGAAAAGCAGACGGTCGACACAAGCAGTTGGTTGATCGAACGCACCGACTCGCGTTGCGTGCGTTGCGGCCGTTGCGTCGCCGTCTGCGAAGAGGTGATGGGCGTCGGCGCCTATAAATATGACGGGCGCGGCTACGCGATGAAGATCAACACGCATGATGGCGGCCCGCTCGATTGCGAATTTTGCGGCCAGTGTGTGGCTATCTGCCCGGTCGGCGCGTTGCTGGCCAAGGGTTTCAAGCATCGCGCCCGTGTCTGGGATCTGGTCAAGCAGGAAACGGTTTGCGGCTATTGCGGCGCCGGTTGCCAGCTCGAATTGAACGTGCGGCGCAATCGCGTGTACCGCGTCACTTCCGACCGCAAGACCACCTCGAACAATGGTTTGCTGTGCGTGCGCGGGGTCTACGGCAACGATTATGTCATGCACGAAAAGCGCCGGCACTCGCCACTGGTCAAACGCGACGGCCAGTGGGTGGAGAGCGGGTGGCCCGAAGCGCTCGACAGCGTCGCCGAGGGCATTAAACATGCCCTGGCCACCGGCGGTCCGGAAGCGGTCGGGGTGCTGGTCAGTCCGCGCTTGCCGCTCGAAGACGCCTACCTCACCGCTTATGTATTCGGCGATGTCGTCGGCACGCGCCTGGTGGCCGTGTCGGGGCAGGACGGCTACAGCGAAGCGTTGAAGACGACCTACTTGCGTTTGGGCCGCGCCGATTCGACCGCCGATTTCAACGATCTGGATCAAGCCGACGCGATTCTGCTGCTGGGTTCGGACCTGGCCGCCGAAATGCCGGTGCCCCATTTGGCGGCGCTGCGGGCGGTTCGCGAAAACGATGCGCGCTTGATCAACGCCTATCCGACGCCGACCAAGTTCGACGACTTTGCCACCTCACGCTTGCGGTATCACCCGGGCGAGGAAACTTCCGTGCAGCTCATGTTGCTGCGCTGTCTGGTCGAGCAGAAGAGACAAAACGTCGATTTCATCATGCGGCGCACTGAAGGTTTTGCTGCGTTCAAGGCCGGGCTCGACCGGCTCAATCTCGCGGACCTTGCTTGGCGCAGCGGCGTGTCGATCGAGGCGGCAATGCAGGCCGCGGCCGATCTGGCGCGGGCGAAAGCGCCGGTGGTCGTATTGGGCAATCAGTCGCTCGGTTCGCCGATGGCCGGACCCATCACCAGTCTGACGATCGACCTGCTTATGGCCCTGGGGCGTGTTGAGCATGGCCTGTTGCTTTCATCGGAGCGCAGCGACGTATTCGGCGCGATGCTCGCCGGCCTGATGCCTGGACGCGGTCCGGGACTCAAAGCGCGTGACAATCTGCCGGTCGGCTGGACGCGAATGCCCGAAGCGCCGGGCTTTGGTTATCGCGGCGTGTTGGAAGCGGGCATGGTCGGCCACCTGTCGGCCCTGATCGTGCTGGGTGCGAATCCGCTGGTCGGAACGCCGATGGCTGAACCGCTGCGCAAGGCGATGGATGTGACCGGCTTTGTGGTTTCTTCCGACCCGTTTATCAACGCCACCTGCGAACGAGCGCATATCTACCTGCCGACGCAGACCTTCGCCGAGCGCGAGGGCCTGATGCTTTCGGTTGAGGGCCGCCTGCTGCCCATGCGGCGCGCCATTGAGCCGGTGGAAGGCGCCATGACCGAATGGCAGATATTGCTCGAACTGGCCAAGCGCCTGGGCAAACCGTACGGCGGTGAAACCTTGCACGATATTCGACGGGAACTCGCGGCGAACGTTCCCGATTTCGCAACCGTCGATTACGATTCGCTGCCGCGCAGCGGTCAACTCATCCCGCGTTTTGCGCTGGGCGAGAATGCGAAAGTCACTTTCGGCGCGATTCCGCAGCTACCGTCCCGCCTCGAAGGCGATTTGCTGCTGGTGACCGGTCCGGTCTTTGCCCACAATGGTACGCTCAGCCAACACGGCGGCGGACCGATGACGATCTGCCCCGAACCCTGGCTGGCGCTGCATCCGGAAGATGTGCGGGAGCGCGGATTGAGCGCCGGCATGAACGTCAAGGTGCGTGCGCAAAACACTGAATTGAACGTGACCGTGCGTTGCGATAATCGTTTATCGCGCGGCACGGCCTTCGCACCGCATCACTTTGCCGCGTTCCCGGTCGGCTATCTGCTGGCAGACGGGCCGTGCACCGCGATCAAGGTTGAAAATTAACGGTTGAACGATTGACGGAAAAGATGGGCGTGCTTATTGGCACGTCCATTTTTTTTCGACGCGCTCGTAATGCGCCTTCCAGCGGAAAACCACCTGGAACTTTCCGCCCTCGGTGACGATCAGGTCCTTCTCACGGTCGGGGCAGGGCGTGCAATCCTGCAAGGCGCATACTTCCGCATTTTTGGCGAAGAAGGTGTAGCTTTCCGGCGGCAGTTCCTTGACCAACGAAGCGCCGCGCACCCAGACGACGTTCTCCGGTTTGCTCACGCCGATGTCGGCCTGAATTTTATTGAGCATCGTCGGCCCGGTGTTTTGCGTGAAAACCAGCAACACGCGCACTTCGCCCGTATCGTCGCCGGCCAGCGCAAACGCGGCGAGACATAACACCGCAATCATGATCGCCCGGCGTGTAAAGATGATACGACGGTCGAGCGCGGCCATGCTCAGTGCCCCTTTCGCGGTTCGGGCGTAATGACCCGACGGATGACTTCGCTGGTCAACGCGCGCTGGCCGAGCAGCGATTTGGCATTGGCGGCCAACTCGTCGCGAATTTCGAAGTCGGCCTTTTCCGGAATCAGAATCGTGCACGGCACGGCCAGATTGCGCCGGCGCATTTCGTACAACAACCAGATGCCGTCGCCGTTTTCGTTAAGAATGTCGATCATCGCCGAGTCGAACATCACATTGTCCAGCAACTCCAGCGCATCGCTGGAAGTAAAAGCCTTGATCACTTCGACGTGTTCTTCCTGCAGAAACGATCCGATGCGCAACGCTTCCTCGATGCTGTCACTGTACAGCAGCAGACGCTTAACCGGTTTGCCGATGCGCGCGGCGGTGCTCAGCAGGCACTCGCGGCCGATTTCCGGCGTGAAGGCGCTGACCGCCTCGATCGCATAGCCGTTGCCGTCTTGCGGATTGACCGTAGCGATTACCAAACGTGTGTGCGCCATAGCCGGCTCGGTCTGCAAATCGCGCAGCACATGGAACATATCGGCTTGCGTCGTGAACAGATTGATGAACAACGCGTCGGGATTCATCGTGCTGGCAGCCTTGACCGCCTCGTCCGGCTCCACGACATGCACTTCGGCGACGCCCTCGGCGCGCAGCAGATCGGCGAGATAGTTGCCGGCGGTGTGGTCCGGATTGATGACCAATACGCGCTGCATCGGCGTCTCGCCGGTCGTTGTTTGCATGGGAGTGGTGAACAACAGGGGACCCAGGCCGGCCGGAATGGTGAAAGTGAATTTCGAGCCGACACCGATCTCACTTTCCGCCCACACCTGACCGCCCATTTTATTCACCAACAACCGCACCAGCGCCAAGCCCAGACCGCTACCCTGTTTGTGCGTCGCCCGCACCTGACGAAACTCCTCGAAGATGTAGGGTAGGTCGTCTGGCGAAATGCCGATGCCCGTGTCGGATACGGTGAAATTCCAGAAGCCGCTTTTCAACTGTGCGTTCAGGTGCACCTCACCCTGATCGGTATATTTGATGGCGTTGCTCAACAGGTTGGACATAATCTGCTGCAAACGCATCTTGTCGGCGCGCACCCATACGCCCAGGGAAGGCAGATGGTTGAAGATTTTAATGTTCTCGTTTTCGACCAACAATCCCTGTGCCTGGTCAATCACGTGTCCGGCGACGGTACAGGCGTCGATTTCCTCGATTTCCAAATCCAGCATGCCGGCCTGGATTTTCGAAACGTCGAGCACATCGTTGATCAGACGCAACAGGTGTTCGCCGTTTTCCTGAATGATGCGAATGTCGCTGGTTACCTGGTTCGGCAAATTGTATTTGGCTTTTTCCTTTTGAATGATCTTGGCGAAGCCGATCACGCTGTTGAGCGGTGTGCGGATCTCGTGGCTCAGCCGACTGATGAACTCGCCTTTTGATTTATCGGTTTTTTCGGCCATGGCCAGTGCGTCGGCCAAACGGCGCGATTGGTCGGTCAACTGCCGCGTCCGCTCGTCGACCATGCGCTCGAGGTTCTGGCTGTACACCGCCAATTGCTTTTCCATATTTTTGCGTTCGGTGATGTCGGTGATGACGGCGAAGGTCTTGGCATCAGGTTGGTCGATCTGTTCGAGTCGCCGTGCGGCATAGAGCACCCAGATTTCCATGCCCGCTTTCGTCCGCCACATCATTTCCTGCACCAACGTCGGCGGATGGATCAGCGTGCGCGCGCCGGCCTGCTCGGGATCGATGACGTCGAATAGTTCGTTGAATTGATGACCGACAAGGTTCTTGTTGCCCAGGATCGCTTCCAACGCGGGATTGGCGTGCAGAATGTAGCCGTCCTGATCCAAGGCCCAGATGCCTTCACCCGCCGTTTCGACCAGGGCGCGGTAGCGTTGCTCCGACTCGCGGATGCGATTCATCGCCATGGCCAAATCATCGGCCATTTCGTTGAAATGCCGTGCCAGTTGGGCTAGTTCGTCCTTGCCCTTCAAGTTCACCCGCGTGATTAAATCGCCTGCGGCGACGCGGTCGGTGGCGGCGGCGAGTTTATGAATGGGAATGGTGATGCGACGGCTGAGAAAGATCGACAACAACAGGGCGATCGTCAGGGCCGTCAACATCGAGTAGACCATGCCGCGCAACAAACCGAGTAAGGGAGCCATCGCGTCGTCTTCTGTCCGGGTAACCACAACCGACCATCGTTCGCTCATGATCTGAAACGGATCCTGCACCAACGCGACGGAGGCGAAGCCCCCCTGCTTTTTCAACCAGGAACTGCTTTCCTTCGCGGCCAGCAAAACGCGGATCGGATCATCGGCGGGCAGCGATTCGAAAATCCGATTGGCGTCTTCGTACATCAGCAGTTGTGCGTTTTCATTGACCAGAAACGCCTTGGTCGCATCGCCCAAAAGAGAGTTCAATAGAATGTCGCCGATGGTTAAAATCGCTGGATGTTCGGTTTTGATTTCGGTTTGCAGAGGAATGCGTCCGCAGAGAACGCCCGTAATCGTTTTCCCCGGTCCGCCGAGCGGTAAGCACATAACGGAGACGGAGCAATGTGGATTGGAAATCAAATGCGCCCGGCTGAGCACTGGTTTGCCTTCCAGCGCTTGTTGGAACCAGCTTTTGGCCGCCCAGGCGCCCTCATAGGAATATGTGGTGCTCGCTCGCACAACGCCCTTGGCGTCGATCAGCGTCAGATCGTCGAAGGTGGTCGTGTATTGCTGAATGCGCCGCAATTCGGCTTCTACTTCCTTGGCCGGATTTCGGTCGAAGTGGGTAATGATCGAATTTTCCACCATGATCTGAATGTTGTCGTAGGCGGAGACGATGCTGTTGGAAATACGCCCGGCCAGCAGACGGCTGCGGTTTTGCAATTCGTTTTCGATGGCTTGAGCCAAGGTGTCGCGCATCTCGTTGAGACCGGTGAAGAGCAATGTCACCAGAGGAATAACCGCGGCTATCAACAGAAACAACATGACCCGTAGCGATATGCGCTGCACTGTCTTCCTCACCGTCGTTTGTTCAACGTCGCCCAAATTCGATTGCGTTCGTTGCGGCTCTTTTCCAATCCATTGAAATATTCGCAGGCATCGTTTCCGTCCGCTACGGTCGACGCAGTTCGTTCGACTTCGCCTTCCGGCCATAAGATCGCCCGCGCTTTCCGATTCGGCGTGTCATAGCGTAAATACTTGGCGCAGGCGGCGTTGACCGCCGGTTCGGTCATATAGTCGATGAAGCGCAGAGCCGCTTCAGGATGCGTCGATGCGGCGGACATCGCCAATAAATCCATCCACTGCACGCAGCCTTCGCGGGGAATGATGTAGACCACATTTGTATTTTCCTGCTCGGCGCTGCGCCCTTCGCCGCTGTAGACATGGGCAATAACCAGTTCTTCGGCGATCAGCATGTCGCGGATGCGGATCGGATCGAGAAAACCGCGCATGTGCGGTAGTGCTTGAGCGATTGTTTTGCCGGCGGCTTGCATCGTCTGCGGATCGTCCGCGTTGACGCTTTGTCGGTGCAGTTTGAGAGCAACGGCCAGCACTTCGTCGATATTGTTGAGCAACGCCGCTTTCTGCCCATACTGCGGATCGAGCAAATCGCGCCAACTGGTGATCGTCTTTTTAATATACTTTTTGTTGTAAGCCAGCCCCGTCGTGCCCATTAGATAAGGTATGTAATAGTTGTGCTCTGGATCGCAATCGATTTGTTGATGATCGAAAGTCGTTGTTTTAAAGGTGGGTAGTCTGCGGAAATCCAACTGGGCCAATAGCTTGAGATCGATCAGACGGCACAGCATGTCGCGACTGGGAAACACCACGTCGTATTTGGCCGGTTCGCTTTGCAGATGCGCCAGCATGTACTCCTGATCGGGAAAGGTCGCCAATTCCACTTGAATGCCGGTTTTGGCTGTGAAATTGCTGAGTGTGTCCGGCGCCAGGTAGTCCTCCCAATTGAACACGCGAATGGTGACCGTTTCCGGCGATACCGAATCGGGAGATGATTGCCCGCACGAGAAATTGCCTTGGCAACCGCTTACGGCAAGGATCGCCAATGTCGTGAGAAGCAATTGAATGGAAATTTTCGGCAACTTGCCCATGATTTCTACAGTTCGATGTTTGGTTGGTAAGACTAAATCACAATGCCGGAGATGATGCAAGTTTTGTGAAAAGCAGCGAGTTTCGTAATCAGCCTGTTCGCAATCGCCAATTT
>DAINPV010000182.1:0-7991 GCA_036743315.1 bacterium
CCCGCTCACGTCGCGGTGGTCGACCAGCAACGCGGCCTCCCCGGTTACCTCGGCCAGACTCGAATTGGCCGCCGCGAGCACCGGGGTGCCGCAGGACATCGCTTCGAGCACCGGCAAGCCGAATCCCTCGTAGATGCTGGGCATCAGCAGCGCTTGCGCTCGCCGCATGACCGCCGGCAGGCGATGATGTGCCAGGTAGCCTAAAAACCGTACGCGATCGCCCAGCCCCAAGCGCTGATACTCGCGGCGCACCTCGTCGCCGCCCCAACCGTCCGCGCCGACGATCAATAGCGGCGTTTGCGTTTTTGTCCGGGCCAGTGCCGCCAGCAAGCGCGTCAGATTTTTGCGCGGTTCAAGCGTGCCGACGAACAGAAAATATTCGAGCGGCAGATCGATATCCGACGCGGCAGTGGACTCCTCGCTGAAATACGGCATCGGCGCGTTGTGAATCAGTTGGATTTTCTCGGCCGGCACATGGAGGTGTTCGATCAAATCGCGGCGCGTGTTTTCGCTGATGGCGATCACCGCGGCGGCGCGGCGGATGCACGCCGGCAGCAACCTTTGAATAAAGTTGTTGCGGCGAGTATGCAATTTCGGAAAGAGGAAACTCGATAGATCGTGGACCGTCAGCACGGTCGGACACGGGCTGAGCAACGGCGCCAGAAAATTCGTGCCGTGGAATAGGTCGACCCGTTCCTGTTTCAGCAGACGCGGACAACGCTGCTGCAGCCAGATGTTGCCGATCGGATAGCTGCGCTCGTGTCGAAAAATATTGGCCGGCAACGGATCGTCGATTTCGATGGCACGATTGGACAGCAGCAGGTATTCGTCATTTGTTTGTTGCCGTCCCAGACCGGCGATCAACGTGCGCGTGTAAATGCCCACACCCGACGGTTCGCCGGACAAAGCGCGGGCGTCGACGGCGATTTTCATCGTGCCTCGCGTCGATGGAATTTCCAGAGGGCAATGGCGCACCAAAGCGACAAAACCGCAAATCCTCCAACCAGCGCGCCTGTCGTGGTGAAGCGCGCGGCGATGAAAAGCGCAATTGCGAAACCCGCGCCGTAGTGTAATGGAAATGCCAAGTCGCGCAAGACGAGCGACGGTTCGCTTTTTGCCAGATGCCGCCAAGAAAACAGCATCAACAATCCTTCGGTCGCCACGGTGGCCGCTGCCGCGCCTACCATGCCGCACCATGGAATGAACACGGCATTGAGCGCCACATTCATCAAGGCGCAAATCCCGACAAACCGAGCAAAGGCTTTTTGCTCGCGCCGAGCGACCAACATGTTGGTCAATAGGTAATTGGGGAAAATCAACCACATCGCCAACAATAAAATGCGCAACGCCCATGTTGCTTCCATAAACGGCGCACCGAAAAGCAGACGCAGCGCCTCCGAGGCAAAAACCAAACCGAAAGCCGTCCCGGCGGTGACCACACTCACCAGCATTCGCAGCGGCGCGGCGGCGACGAGTTTCTCTTCGCCTCCTTCCGCATGGCGCGCCAGGCGCGGGAAATAGGCCGTCAAAAACGCCGCCGGCAGCATCATCGCCGCTTCGATCAGCCGATAGGCCGCCCCATACAATCCCGCCTGTTCGGCGCCGGCGATTTTTTGCAGCATCACCAGATCGATACGGAAATACACGACCGTAAAGATGTTTACCGCCGCCAGCGGCAGGGCCAGCCTGGCCAAGGATATGGCGTGCGGCTGTTGATCATAAAACGGCGACAGGGGACGCTGATGCAAGCGGCGCGAATACCATAACGCCGCCGTCTGCCCGGCGAGATAGGCCGCTCCCACGCCCAGCAAAGACAATCCCGCCGCCAACGCGGCCAACGCCAGGCCGACGAACACCAGGCGCTGCAACAACGACACCAGCGCTTCGTGGCGCAAATTTTCCTGGGCTTTGAACAACGCCAGATCGAGCTGGGTCAGCGATTCGATCGCCACGCCGAGCAGCACCAGTGTCGCAAACATCGCGACATCAGGCGGCAGATCGAACAAACCCAACAGCAACAGCGCGACCGCCAAGCCGACCGGCAACGACCAGGGCCGCAACGCATGCGCCGCGATGTAGCCGCGCAAGCCGCGATCGTTCGCGGTGGACGCTTCGCGCCACAACGCGGTCGAAACACCGGCGTCCAGCACGACGAAGGCCAGTTGCGAATAGGCAAGAATGAACACGAGATACCCGAATTCGGGCAAGGTCAGCCAGCGCGCGGCCACCAGCATCAGTGCGAAGACCAGCAGCTTCGAGCCGGTCAACGCCCCTAATTTCCAGGCGGTGTTCAGCCAGATTTTACCCATGCCGCCACCCTTGCGTCGCCAACAACGCCAAGGCCAACACGATCGTCAGCATGTGCGCGTAGGCATCGAACATCATCGCATCGTAGACGTTCGCCGCCCCGATTGCCGCCACCATGCCGGTCACCACAGTCAGCGGCGGATCGACGCCTGCACGCGCTTTCGCCCACCACAGTTGACCGATGAATGCCACCAGCCCCGCCAAAGCCAGCAGGCCGAAAACTCCCTGATTGGCCAGCGCCGTCAACACCAGGTTGTGCGGTTGATAGAGCCCTTGGCCGAGGTACAGATCAAAATTGCTCGCCGGCAACGCCCCATGATACCGGTAGCGGAAGCGATCGACGCCGACGCCCACCAGCGGCGACGTCTTGAACAACCGCCATGCGGCGCGCCACAGCAGCAGGCGCGTCTCAACAGACTCGTCGCGGCTGTGCGCCACGTCGGTCATGATCAACGGGCGACATTCTTCCTCGTTTTGCATTTTGCCCGGCACACTGTTCGGCTGCCGCATAAACAAAAGCGAGGCGGCGATAAGCATGACGATCAAACCGCCGCACAAACCAATACGCAACTTATGGTTGCTTTTCCACCGCCACACGAAGACCGCCATCCCGGCGAAAAGACCGCTCGCCAAGGCCAGCCACGCGCCGCGGCTGAAAGTCAGCGCCAACGCACACAGATGCAGCGGCAGTGCAAACGCGGCGGCCTGTTGCCAATAACGGTCCTCGTCCAGCGTCAACAACAACAGCGCCGCGCCGACCGCCATCACCAAAAAATAAGAAAATGTGTTGCAGTAGCCGAATATCGACGAGGCGCGTATAACGTACCCGTCGGCCGTCAGAAAATTCCCCGTGGTGAACGACAGCGGCGCGGCCGGATCGTATACTGCGAATTTGTTGGGGATCCACATCTTCAACAGCGGATCGAGCGACTCAGGCCAGAAGCTTTGCACCAGGCCGATCGCGGAAAAGCAAATTGCTGCCGCCGTTATCGCCCGCAGCGCGGTCAGCGCCATTCGCCGATCCACGAACAATCCCCGCACCGCCTGATACAGCATGATTCCGGCGAAAAAACGTAGTATGAATTTCACCGCAGCGCTGCGATCGTCACCGATTATAAGGGTCGTCAGGATCATCGAGATGACGATCGCGCCCAAGCCAACGGCGATGCGATCCAGCACAATGAATTCCCGACCTAAGTACAGCACCGCCCCGACGAGCAACAAAGCCAGACACAATTCGGTGGTGGTCAGATTGATGCCGCCGACGGTTCCCAGCGGCAATTCCAGAAAAGCGAACGAGTAGGTCAATCCCAACAACGCGGCGACGGCGGGTTGGAGTCGCGGCCTCACAATCGTCATCCCTGCTGCGCGCGATACGTAGCGTAATAACCTTCCACGTGCTCCTTGATGCGCCGCCGAAATACTTCACGGTCGAAGGTCAGCGCGTGCGCTCGCGTTTGCACCGGATCGAAACGACTTTCATTTTGTTCAAAAGTCGCGATCGCTTGCATCAAACCGTCGACGGTTTGTTCGGAAAAAAACACGCCGGTCGGGTTTTCCTCGTGCATGCCGCGCACCGTTTCCCGCGCGCCGCCTTTACCGAAGGCGATCACCGGCCGCCCGGACGCCTGCGCCTCCAACGGCGTAATGCCGAAATCCTCTTCGCCGGGGAAAAGGAAAGCGCGACACTTTTGATAGAGCTGGACAATCGTTGCATCGTCCTGCCAGCCGAGGAAGTCGATATACTCGCCGCCGATGCGCCGCAGCAGGTCCTCATCCTGTCCCGTGCCGACGACCTTGATTTTACGTCTCATCCGCGCGCAAGCCTGCACGGCCAGATCGATGCGCTTGTAGGGCGCCAAGGCCGAAACGACGAGGTAGAAATCTTCCGGCTGACCGATGGAAAACCGCGTCGTGTCGACCGGCGGATGAATCACGGTCGACGCGCGACGGTAGTGCTTGGCGATGCGCTTGGCCACGTGTCCGCTGTTGGCGATGAAGTCGTCGACGCGATTGGCCGACGCCACGTCCCACAGGCGCAAGTAGTTGGCGAAGAACGAGATGATCAATCGCTTAAACCGGCCGGTCCGCTGTGCGCCGAAATATTCTTCGAACAGCTCCCACACATAGCGCATCGGCGTGTGAATGTAGCTGATATGGCAAGTCGCCGGCTGCGTAATGACGCCTTTGGCCACACAATGACTGGTGGAAAGCACCAGGTCGTAGCCGCGCAGATCGAACTGTTCGATGGCCGTGGGCATCAGCGGCAGGTAATAGCGGTACCATTCGACCGCCTTGGGCAGCTTTTGAATGCCGCTGGTGATTATTTTACGATTTTCGATGGCCGGCGACAACTTGCCGGGCACGTGCAACAGCGTATATAAATCGGCCTCGGGCCATAGTTCGCACATGACCTCCAGCACCTTTTCGCCACCGCGCATCCCGGTCAACCAATCGTGGATCAACGCAATCTTCATCAGTTCCCTCCGCCCGATCCGGCGGTCAATAGACGATCGATGGTTTCCTTGATTTCTCGTTTAAAACGCTCCGGCGCGAACAGCGCGACGTGTGCGCGCAATTTCGCCGGTTCGAAGCAATCGGTCGTAGTTTCGAACAGACGCACTGCGGCAACCAGCGAAGCCACGTCCTGGCGCGGGAAAAACACTCCGCCGTACTCGCCGCCGGCCAAAGCCGCGCGATCACGGTCGGCATCGCCGCTCATCGGATATCCGTCGATGGTTTCGCCTACGCCGCCGCGGCCGTAGGCGATCACCGGTTTGCCGGCCGCCTGCGCTTCCAACGGCGCGATGCCGAAATCCTCTTCGGCCGCGAAAACAAATGCTTTACAGCGCGCCATCTGCTCGACGACCGCTTCGTCGGACAAACGCCCCATGAAACGGATATTCGGCCCGGCATACTTTTTCAACCGGCGATATTCCTGCCCCTCGCCGACGATCCGCAACGGCAAGCGCAATTCGCGAAAGGCCTGCATAATAAGGTCGATTCGTTTGTAGGGTGCGAAGGAGGAAACCAGCAGGTAGTAGTCCTCGGCCTTTTCGTGCTTAAAACGGGCGACGTCGACCGGCGGATAAATCACCGCCGCATCGCGCCGATAATGCTTGGCGATACGCCGCGCGATATGGCGGCTGATGGCGATGAAATGGTCGACGCGCCGACTGCTGAGCGCGTCCCACATGCGCAGTCCGTTGAGGAACGGTGGAATCAACCGGCGGCTGAGCGGACTGAACACCTCGCGGGAAAAATACAGGTGCGCCATGTCCCACACATAGCGCATCGGAGTGTAACAATAACTGATGTGCACCTGATGCGGGTGACAGCGTACGCCTTTGGCTGCGCAATGGCTCGACGACAGAATCAGATCGTATTCGCGCAAATCGAACATCTCGATCGCCGTGGGAAAAAGCGGCAGGTAATAGCGATAGCCCCGCGCCGCGAACGGTAGCTCTTGGATGAAACTGGCGTGAATCGGCATGGCTTCGATGCGCGGCGAAACCGCGCCCTTGTTGTGCAGCAGGGTATACACATGCGCTGCGGGGAACAGTTCGCAAAACTCTTCTAGACAACGCTCGCCTCCGCGCATGCCGGTCAACCAATCGTGCACCAGGGCGACTTTCACCCCCGCGCCTCCTTTTCGGCCAGCGCCGCGGCGACCGTCTCGCCGATTTCATCCACGCGTACGTCCCAACTGTTGGCGCGCGCCTCGATAAGTCGTGCCTGTGTATGATCGTCCCTGTCGGCGATCGTGCGACCGATCGCGTCGATGAAATCGTCGTGATCGACCGCCACTCGGCACAACTCCGGCCGCGTACGGTAGCGAGCGAAGGCGGGCAAATCGACTGAAACGATCGGCTTGCCCGCCGCCATGTATTCGTAGAACTTCATCGGAAAGCTGCGGCGCGTGCTTTCGTTGACGCGCAAGGGCATCAGACAAATGTCGAACGCGGCGACGTACGCGGGCAGTTCGTTATAATCGACCCGGCCGATGAAATGCACGTTGGACAGTTCCTGCAAAACGCTGACGTCCGTCGACGGATCACCCCACCCGACCGGCCCGACCAACACCAGCGAGCCTTCCTTCATCGCTTTGGCTGTTTTCGCCAGCAAATCGAGGTCGGTTTTATACCCGGAAATGTTGCCGGTGTAACCGAGAATCGGCCGCGGTAGATGACGCATTTTTGCGGGGACTTCACGCTGCGCTTGCGGCTCGAAGTGCGGCGTATGAGCCACGTTGCCCACATAAACAGCCCGCTTGGTGCGATCTTTGCGCTCCTCGTACAAAACAGGATTGGTTGTGAACACCAGATCGGCGCGGCGCAGCAAGGCATCTTCCATCGAGCGCAATTCATCGACGGCGACGCCGGGATTGGCCGCGTATTCGTCGACGCAATGATAGACAATCAACGCTTCATCCAGCTGACCGATCAACTCAACCCCCAACGGCAGGAACGTCCAGATGATCGGCCGCCGAAAACCCAACCGGCGCGCATGTCCACGCAAACTGCGAATCAGGCTCCAACGGTTGAAGGAACGCACGGCCGCGCTCTGATGCAACGGCACGTTGACCGGCGAAAGCACCCAGAGGTTGTCCATTTTTTTTTCCGCGTCGCTGAACCATTCGCCAAGGCGCCGCCTGACCTTCGCCCAATCGCCCTTGTTTTTTCCGGGTGCGCGCAGGCCGAGGTTGTTTACATACAGCACGCGATTGTCGATGGCCAGGCGGGACATCAGATGCTGGGCGTTGACCCACATCGCGTCCCAACTGGAACTGGCCAGACAGACAATATCGCGTCCGATTAACGGCACATTTACTCCTTCGTTTTGGCCACAGAATACCCAGGAAGAATGGGAGACGCAATGCAGAGCGGTCAATTCAGCAACGGTCGAATCGCTTCTTCGACGACCGTACAACAACGAGCCCATGTCCGTTGCGCGGCGCGCTCCTTCGCCTTGCGCCGCATGGATTCGGCCAGTTCCGGGTCGGTCAGGATGGCTAACGCTTTGGCGGCGACATCGTCCGGATTTTCTCCGTCGCACAACAAGCCGGTCACGCCGTCGTCGATCGCGTCCACCGCTCCGCCGCTACGCCCGCCGACCGCCGGCACGCCGAACATCCCGGCCTCCAGAAAGACGATGCCGAAGCCCTCGATGTTGTTGCCGATGCGGCGATTGGGCAACAGAAACAAATCGGCACGCGCAAGAATGCCCGACAGTTGTTCGTCCGGCACTTTACCGGCAAACAACACATGTTCGCCCAGACCCGCCTCGTTGACCATCTTTTCGATGCGCAAGCGGTGCTCGCCTTCGCCGACGATCACCCACAGCGCTTGAGGACATTTGCTCACGATTGTCGGCAGCGCACGGACAATCATATCGTGGCCCTTGCGCGGATCGATGCGCCCCAGCGTCACGAGTACTTCGCGACCGAAAAAATCGAATCCGCCCAGGCGCTGCAGCGGTTCGGCGGCGGGATCCAGCGTCCCCGAATCGGCGCCCAGCGGCGCGATGACGATACGGCGCGGATCGATCAAACGCGCGATTTCGTCGCGCATGAACGTGCTGTTGACGACCACGCGCACGGCCAGCCGCAGGATCAGCCGCACCAGCAACAAACGCGCGCCGCCTTTATCGACCTCACGCAAGATTTCGTTGCCGTGACAACAAAC
>DAINPV010000183.1:0-7988 GCA_036743315.1 bacterium
TGCAAGCCAACCTGCAAGGGGCGATTCTAGCGCAAACCAACCTCCAAAGGGCGATTCTAAGGAAAGCAAACCTCCAAGGGGCGAATCTAAGGAAAGCCAACCTCAAAGGGGCTTTTCTAAGGGAAACCAACCTGCAAGGAGCGAAATATTCAGAAAAAACAATTCCCCCAAGGGATAGTTTTAATTTCAAAGAACGCGGAATGATTTTAACAGATAGTATGGGATTTCCTATGCCCGAAACATCCGAACCCGCAGCGCCCGACACTGAACCGGCTGACGAAGAGGCCGCCGCCCTAGCGCCGGATGAGAATGACGAGGAATAGCCTTCGGCGGGCGCGGCCCTGGTTGGCCGATTCTGGGCAGGCACGGGGGCCTGCCCCTACCGGTAGGGGCAACCCCCTGTGGTTGCCCAAGGCCCAAACAACAAAGAGATCTCTCCACTTCGCTCCACTCCGGTCGAGATGACAAGGAGCCCCTGCATACGCCTGCATAAAATGCGGATTATATGCGCGAAAGGCGTTAGATTATGCGGGCGAAAAAAGACTTGACCGAAATGCATACTCTGCTTGACACCAAACCCTAAGCGGATAGAATTCTGCTGCTTCGGCGCACCGGCATGCGTCGAGCAAGTGGAAGAACAACGGTACGACACCGAAGGAAACTTCAGCGCAAAAGGAGCGAACCCATGTCAGTCAGAAAGGTCGTCATCGCCGGAGCCGGGGGCCGCGATTTCCACAATTTCAATCTCAATTTCCGCGACAACAAAGAGGTGCGCGTGATCGCCTTCACGGCCACGCAGATCCCGCACATCGACGACCGCCGCTACCCGCCGGAGTTGGCCGGCCCGCTGTATCCCGACGGCATTCCGATCGTACCGGAAGACGACATGCCGCGCCTGATCGAGCAAGAAGGCGCCGCGGAAGTCATTCTCGCCTACAGCGACCTGAGCCACCAGTACGTGATGGAGCTGGCCGCCGCGGTCAACGCGCTGGGCGCCGACTTCACGCTGATGGGCACCAAGCACACGATGCTTAAATCGTCCAAGCCGGTCGTGTCGATCTGCGCGGTGCGCACCGGTTGCGGGAAAAGCCAGACCACGCGCCGGGTGGTCAAGCTGCTGCAGGCCGCGGGCAAGAAGGTCGTGGCGATCCGCCATCCGATGCCCTACGGCAACCTGGTCAAGCAGAAGGTGCAACGCTTCGCCGAGTTGGCCGATCTGGACAAGCACGAGTGCACGATCGAGGAGCGCGAGGAATACGAGCCGCACATCGTCAACGACATCGTCGTGTACGCCGGCGTCGATTACGGCGCCATTCTGGAGCAGGCCGAGCGGGAAGCCGACGTGATCATCTGGGACGGCGGCAACAACGACACGCCGTTTTACGCGCCCGATCTGGAGATCGTCGTGGCCGATCCGCTACGGCCGGATCACGAGCGGACCTATTACCCGGGCCTGACCAACATCCTGCGCGCCGACGCGGTGGTCATCAACAAGGTTGTCTCCGCCGACGGCGAGGCGATCGAACTGGTGCGCGAGAACGTGCAGCATTTCAATCCGCGGGCGACGATCATCGAGGCGGCCAGCCCGCTGTTCATCGAAAACGGCATCGACCTGCGCGGCAAGAAAGTGCTGTGCATCGAGGACGGCCCGACGCTGACCCACGGCGGCATGCTGTTCGGCGTGGCGATGCTCGCGGCGCAGCGTTTCGGCGCCGAACCGGTCGATCCGCGCCCCTATCTACGGGGCGAGTATGTTGACGTTTTCGAAAAATACCAGCACATTGAAGACCTGCTGCCGGCGATGGGCTACGGCGAGCGGCAGATTCGCGATTTGCAGGCGACCGTCGACGCGGTCGAGTGCGACGCGGTGATCATCGGCACGCCGATCGACTTGCGGCGGCTGGTGGACTTCAAAGACAAACCGACGGTGCGCGTCACCTACGAACTGCAGGAAATCGGCAAGCCCGACCTGGCCGACGTGCTGCGCGACAAGGGGTTCATTTGATGCGAAAAACGGCCTGGTTGCTCGCGGCGATGCTCGGCCTGGCCCTGACGGCGCAGGCGGTCACCGTGCAGCAACTGCCGTTTCAGGCGCTGATTCAGCAGGCCGAGCGCATCGTGCAGCTCAAGGTGACCTCGCAGCAGACCGAAATCATCGACGGCCGCGCCTTCACGCTGGCCCAATGCACGATCCTGGCGACCTTCAAAGGCAAACACGAATCGCGGCTCACCTTGCGACTGCCCGGCGGCAAGGTCGGCGCGTTCACGATGATCGCGCCGGGCTCGCCCACGTTGCAGGTGCGCGATAACGACGAGATGGTCGCTTTTGTGAGCAAGGATGAAAATCCGCAGGCCACTGTCGCCGCCTGGCAGCCGCTGGGCCTGGGCCAGGGCCTGTTTCTGCGCATGCAAAAGGGCGAGAAACAATACGCGATCCCGCACCTGGACAACGCGCCGCGACATTTCGCCGATTGCGACATGCCCGGCGACGATTGCCTGCGCACCGGGACGGTCTGGGGATTGGAATGGAACGAATTCATCGCCCAAGTCAAAACCGGCATCGCCTCCTTGCAAGCGCAGTGATCCGCCTGGGCGCGGCGCTCGTTCTGACGCTGGCCGCCGCGACGAACGCCGGCGCTTTCGCCTTCACCGATTGCAACGGAGTGGCCTGCGATTGGGCGAGCCTGCCGGTATCCTATTCCATCTGGGAGCCGCTGGGCGTCGACGGCGACGAGGAAGCGCTCCTCGCCGAAATCCGGGCGTCCTTCGACCGTTGGGCGCACGATCGTCAGACCTTCTGCAAACCGCTGGGCTTCACGTACAACGGACGGATCGGCACGGGGCAGCGCGCGGCCAACGACGGGCGCAACATCGTCTTTTTCGAAACCGACTACTGGCCCTACGGCGCGCAGGCGCTGGCGGTGACCAGTTGCTGGTACGACCAGAGCGGCACCTTCGTCGATTGCGACATCGCGATCAACGCGGTCAACTTCGCCTGGACGGTCGACGGCGCGGGCGGCTCGTTCAGCCTGCGCGAAACGCTGACCCACGAGGTCGGCCACTTCTGGGGCCTGGATCATTCCGCCAATTCGGCGGCGACGATGTATACGTATTACAAACCGCAGATCGCCGCCGACGATCTGGACGAGGACGACATCCGCGCCGCCGCGCAGCGCTTCTGCGACGGGATGCCGCCGGCCGACGACGCCGAGGAGCAAAACGACTCGGCGCAACTGGCGCGCGTGTTGGACAATCGTTTCGAGTTGACCGACTTGCGCCTGTACGACGACGACTGGTGGCAGTTCACGCTGGCCGCGGGCATGCGCGTCAAGGCGACGGTCGCCGACGACCACCCCGAGCGCTTCAAGCGGTTGGAGCTGTACGATGCGGACGGCCATCGGTTGGGCGCCGAACGCTGCGACGGCGATTGCGCACAGGCGTTGGGCGAGGCGGGCGACGAGCGCATCGTCAGCCTGCGCGTGACCGGCGAATTCGACGAGCACGCGGTGCAGCCGGAACGATACCATCTGACCATCGAGCAGGTCGCGCCGGGCGACGAGGGCGAATTGACCGACGACGACGAAACGACCGGCGACGACGACGATGACGACGACGGCTGCGGCTGCGCCGTCGGCGGCGACCGCGGCGACGCGGCGGTCGCCGGGCTGTTGTTGACCCTGACGGCGGCGTTCCTGCTGCTGCGGAAAAAAGCGACGAGATAAGGAGTTCGGCGATGGATATTTATCGCAGCGATCGCGAAATGGTGTTGGTGGCTCTGGGCGGCAACGCGTTGGTGCGCGCCGGCGATTCGCCGGACATCGAAACGCAGGAGAAGAACGCCGAGTGGATCGTCGCCAAACTCATCACGCTGGTCAAACGCGATTTCAACCTGGTCGTCACCCACGGCAACGGTCCGCAGGTCGGCAACCAACTGCTGCGCAACGAATGCTCGATCAAATTCCTGCCGCGCATGCCGCTGGATCTGCTCGTCGCCGAAACCGAAGGCTCGATGGGCTACCTGCTGCAGCAGGCGTTTCTCAACCGGCTGCGCCAGGAACAGTTGAACCGCTACGTGGTGACGGTCATCACCCAGGTGCTGGTCGATCCGAACGACCCGGCCTTCGCGCGCCCGTCCAAGCCGATCGGCATGTACTACCAGGCCGAGCAGGCCGAGGAGCTGCGCCGCGACTACAACTGGGAAATGAAGCAGGACGGCGATCGCGGTTTCCGGCGCCTGGTGCCCAGCCCGCGCCCGCTGAAGATCGTGCAGCGGCACATGATCCGCCACAGCGCGCAGGAGGGCAACATCGTCATCGCCGGCGGCGGGGGCGGCGTGCCGATCAAGGTCGACGAAAACGGGCGCTACGAGGGCGTGGAAGCGGTGATCGACAAGGACCTGACCAGTTCGATGCTGGCGGCGGAAATCCGCGCCGACACGTTGATCATCCTGATGGAACAACCGCAGGTGTTCGTCAATTTCGGCAAGCCCAACCAGCGGCCGCTGGAAAAGGTGACGCTCTCGCAGATCACCGATCACCTCGCCGAGGGTCATTTCCCGCCGGGGTCGATCGGGCCGAAGGTCGAAGCGGCGATTCAGTTCGTGCAGCGCGGCGGCCGGCGGGCGATCATCACCAGCGCCGACCACCTCGACGACGCGCTCGACGGCAAGGGCGGCACGACCATCGCCGGCTAAGGGAATAAAAGGAAATAGATTATTTTGACGCGACCGGCGGCACGGCCAACGCGGCGTCGAGCTTGGCGTTGAGCCGCTCGACGGAGGTCCAGGATGCGCTCATCTTTTCGGTTTCTTCGGACGCGCCGGTCAGGTGGGACAACACCGCGTGGTAGCGTTTAAGCAGCGCCTTGTCGAGTTGCCGCAGCAGCCCGTGCGCGGCGGGAAGGAGCGGATCGACGCCCGGACCGTCCAGCACCGTGCCGTGCTTGCGTTCGAGGTACAAACGCAGCCAGCGCGCGGCCTGTTTGGCGTCGCTTTTTTTTTCCATGGCGCGCAGGTGTTCCTCGGCCAGACGCAACGCGTGCCGCGCCTCGGCCAGCGCCTGACGATGCTCGGCCAGCAGCTTGTCGGCCTGCTCCGGCGAGCCCAGGCGCGCCGCGATCGTCACCTGCGCCTCCCAACTGTTTTCCCGCGTGGTGACTTGCACCGCCGGATCGCGCACCTCCGGGGCCGTCGCGCTCAGCGCGCCGGGGGCGTTGAAGCGCGGAGAGAAAATCACGTCGATGTCGTAGGGCAGCGTTTCGTACAGGCCCAGGTCGAGGCGATAGGCGCCGTCGCGCACCTCGGCCGGCGCGGCCTGTTCGACCTGCGCGCCCAACACCGCACCGCCGCGCGCGTGCACCAACAAATGCGTGCCGTCCGGCGCGTTGCAGCGTCCGGCGACGATCAGCGAGCCGGCGGGCCCGGCCTCGGCCGCGGCGGTCAGTTCCAGCGGCGCGGGGTCGCCGGCGCAGGCCGCGGCAAACGCGATCAGGCAAAACAATAAAAGCGCGCGGTTCATCCGTCTCCCGGAAAAGCGATCGTCCATGGAGCGGATATCCTAACCGATGAATAAGTTGTTTGTCCAACGGCGGCGGCTAAAACGCGCCGGCGAGGCGGGCCTCCAGTTGCGCCAGGGGCATCGCGCCGACGACCGACGCGGCGATGCGCCCGTTTTTGAACAGCGCCAGGAAGGGAATCGAACGCACGTTGTACGGCGCGGCGGTCTGCGGAAACTGCTCGGTGTTGAGTTTGACGACCTTGATGCGCCCGGCGTGCCGGGCGGCGAATTGTTCGAGCACCGGGGCCATCGCCTTGCACGGCCCGCACCAGTCGGCCCAGAAATCGACGAGCACCGGCAGCTCGGCCTGCAGCACATCGGCGGTGAACAGTTTGTCGGTGGTGTCGATCGGCCGTTGCGGCGCGACCAACTCGGCGTGGCATTTGCCGCAACGGGCCTGACCCTGGTTGATTTTCTCCAGCGGCGCGCGGTTGGGCGCCCCGCACTGCGGGCAGCGGACGGTTTCCGGCATCTCGCCCTCCTCATTTTTATCGTTGAAAAGTTAATCACATTCACAAGAAGGGCAAGAGGCCGGTCCGGTGGAGGCGACTTACTGCGCCGCTTCCTTCTTCAAGCGAATGATTTTACGGTACAGCCGATCGTACTTGCCGGCGGCGGCTTCCCACGAGTGATCCATCGCAAAGGCGTTGGCGACCAGCTTTTTCCAGCGCTTGGCGTCCTCGAAGAGATCGGCGGCGTCGGCCAGCACCTTGAGCAGCGCCTCGGGATGGGGATCGATGAACTTGAAGCCGTCCGCGTTGCGCTTGCCCTTGGCCCAACCGCTGACCGTGTCGTCCAGCCCGCCGGTGGCGCGCACGACCGGAATCGTCCCGTACTTGTGCGCGTACATCTGCGACAGCCCGCACGGTTCGTAGATCGACGGCAGCAGCAGCAGATCGGCCCCGGCGGTGATTTTATGCGCCAGCGCCTCGTCGAAGCCGATGCGCACGCCCACCTGCTCGGGGAAACGCGCGGCCAGATCGCGCAGCGCGCCCTCGTACTTCTTTTCGCCCGCACCCAGGAAGACCAAGATGAATCCGTGCGCGACCAGATCGTCCGCCACGGCCATGATCAAATCGAGACCCTTTTGCTCGATCAACCGGCCGACGAACCCCAGCAACGGCCGTTTCTCCCAGTGGGCGGGCAGGTTGAAGCGCTTGAGCAGGTCGGCTTTGCACGCGGCCTTGCCTTTGGGCTTGTCGGCGCTGTAATTGGCCGCCAGATGCTTGTCGGTCGCCGGGTTCCACTCGCCGCCGTCTACGCCGTGGGTGATGCCCAGCAGCCGGTCGGCGCGCGCCACGAGCACGTCGTCGAGGCCGAAGCCCAGTTCGGTGGTCTGAATTTCCTTGGCGTAACGCACCGAGACGGTCGAGATGAAATCGGCGTGTTTGAGCGCGCCCTTGAGCAGGCTCCACTGACCGTAATATTCCAGTTCGTGAATGTTGAACGCGTCGGGCAGGTCGAACCATTTGCCCGCCTCGGCCGGGAACAGCCCCTGGTAGCCGAGGTTGTGAATGGTGAACAGCGTGCCGGGTTTGCCCAACAACGGATCGTCGCCGGCTTGCTTGCGCAGGTAGGAGACGACCAGCGCGGTCTGCCAGTCGTGCGCGTGCACGATGTCGTATTTGAGCTTCGCCTCGCGGATCGTCGCGACGACGGCCTTGGCGAAGAACGAAAAACGCTCGGCGTTGTCCGGATAGTCCTTGCCCGACAGCGGATCGGTGTACAGGCCGTCGCGGTGGAAATAGTCCGGCTGGTCGATCAGCAGCGCGCGCCAGGGCTTGCCGACATCGGCGGCGACAACCTTGCCGCTCACGGTGGCGTCGCCGTGTTTGATGGCGAGATTTTCCAGTAAAACCGACTGGTTGGCGCCGGTCAGATCGATCGATTTGTACCAGGGCAGCGCCACGTCGACCTGATGACCCATACCGGCCAGGTAGGTGGGCAGCGCGCCGCAGACGTCGGCGAGTCCGCCGGTTTTGGCCAAGGGAGTCACTTCGCTGCAAACAAATAGAATCCTAAGCTTATTTGCCATGATCAACCTCACAGCCATGTCGGCATAGTTGCATTGGAGATGACTGCATCGTAATCATCTTCGCCCCGCTCGCCAATAGGTTGAACGGGATTTTAATCTTCTTTGAATTTAATCAGCCCCAATTGCAGCAGGCTGTAGATCATCTGCATGGCGTGCGACGAATCCAAAAGCGTGCGGTCGAGAATCTCGCCCAGCGTCTTGCGACCGTCGATCATCGCCACCAACGCGCTCTCGCGCGGATCGCCGAACATGCCGGTCAGGTCGACGCCGGCCCGCGCGCGCATCAGCGGGAACGAGCGATACTTGCGCAATTCCATTTCGATGCGATCGGCGGCGATCGACTCGCGGATGCTGCGAATCACCAGCTTGGTAATGTCCACGGTGATCGGCAGCGCGTC
>DAINPV010000184.1:0-7976 GCA_036743315.1 bacterium
GGGATGTGTCTGTCTGACGCTTACTGGATGCCCGCGTCCCGTAACGCAGTTGGAAGTAAGCCCAGCGTCAATAGTGTATCTGGCCGGCACGACCTTGCCCTTCGCCGATCGGCAAAACGCGGGGATCGTCGCGGCGGCGCTCAATCTGGCGAGCGAACTGGCCGCGGTCGATTTCACCGGCTCGCAGAAGGCGGGCGTTTCCGCGTTGATCGCCGGCCTACAGGCGGTGGGCTCCGGCGAGCGGCAGAGCGTGTTGGTCGCGGCGGGCGACCGGCGACCGGCGCGGGCGGGCAGCTTTTCGGAGTTGTACTTCGGCGACGGAGCCGGGGCGCTGCTGCTGGGTACGGACCCCATCGCCGAGTACGCCGGCTCGTACGCGCTGGCGGCCGATTTCGTCGACCACTATCGCGGCGCGGGTGCGCGCTACGACTACGGCTGGGAAGAACGGTGGGTGCGCGACGAGGGCTACGGGAAGATCATCCCCCAGGCGATCGCGGGGCTGCTCAAGAAGCTGAACTGGACGGCCGGCGAGGTCGCGGCCTTCGCGTATCCATGTTATTTCACGGGCGCGCATAAGGCGATCGCCAAGCGGCTCGGCCTGCAGCCGGGACAGGCGATCGACAATTTCCACAACAACCTGGGCGAAACCGGCTGCGCGCATCCGCTGCTGCAACTGATCGCCGCGCTGGAAAAGGCCAAGCCGGGCGACAAGTTGGTCGTCGCCGGCTTCGGGCAGGGGTGCGACGCGGCGGCGTTCACCGTCACCGAACGCATTGCGGCAGCGCAGGCGCGCCCCGGCTTGAGCGCGGCGTTGGCGCACCGGGTGGTCGAGGAAAATTATCAAAAGGCGCTGGCCTTCACCGCGCGCATCGAGGTCGAGAGCGGCATCCGCGCCGAGGCGCCGACGCAAACGGCGCCGACCGTGTTGTGGCGCAAGCGCAAGATGCTGCTGGGCCTGGTCGGCGGCAAATGCCAAGCGTGCGGCACGCCGCAGTACCCGGCACAGGACATCTGCGTCAATCCGGCCTGCAACGCGTTTCATCGACTGGAGGATTACGAGTTCGCCGAGCGCCCGGCGGCGATCAAAGCGTTCACCGGCGATCTGCTGGCGGTGACGATCGAGCCGCCGGCGGTGTACGGCATGGTGCAATTCGTCGGCGGCGGGCGGATGGTCGCCGATTTCACGGACTGCGAAATGCACAAGCTCAAGGTCGGGCAGCCGATGCGGATGGTCTTTCGCAAGCGATATCACGACGCCGAGCGCGGCTTTACCGGGTACTTCTGGAAAGCCACGCCGACTGGCGAAGCGGCGAAGGGAGGTGCGTGATGGCGACGGGTATTCGCGATCGGGTCGCGATTCTGGGCATGGGTTGCACGCGCTTCGGCGAACGCTGGGAAGCGGGAGCCGAGGAGTTGATGGTCGAGGCGTTCGAGGAATGCCTGACCGATGCGGGCGTCGAGAAAAACGAGATTCAGGCCGCGTGGCTGGGCACGTTCTTCGAGGAGATCCACGTCGGCAAGGGCGCGCTGCCGCTGTCGATGACGCTGCGCCTGCCGCGCATTCCGGTGACGCGGGTGGAGAATTTCTGCGCCACGGGGACCGAAGCGTTTCGCGGCGCGTGCTACGCGGTGGCCTCGGGCGCTTACGACATCTGCCTGGCGCTGGGCGTGGAAAAACTCAAGGACACCGGCTATGGCGGCTTGCCCAACAGCGGTTCGAACGCGGGCAGCCTCAATTGGCTGTGGCTGCCCAACATCACCGCGCCCGGCGTGTTCGCCATGCTCGCGCCGGCCTACAGCGCCAAGCACGGCCTCGAGGGCAAGACCGTCAAGGAAGCGCTGGCGCACATATCGGTGAACAGCCATGCCAACGGCGCACTCAACCCGAAGGCGCACCTGCGTAAACCGGTGACGGTCGACCAGGTGCTCAACGCACCGATGGTCGCGCATCCGCTGGGGCTGTTCGATTGCTGCGGGGTGTCCGACGGCGCGGCCTGCGCAATCGTGACGACGCCGGAGATCGCCAAGGCGCGCGGCAAACATGATCTGATCAGCGTCAAGGCGCTGCAGCTTTCGTTGTCCAACGGCGAGGAACTGAGCTTCGACAACTGGGACTACGATCATTTTCCCACGACCGAGCGCGCCGCGCTCGCAGCCTACAAGGAAGCGGGCATCGACGATCCGCGGCACGAAATCAGCATGATGGAACTGCACGATTGCTTCTCGATCACCGAGTTGATCACCTACGAGGATCTGCACATTTCGCCGCGCGGCGGCGCGGTCAAGGACGTGTTGGAAGGCTTTTTCACGCGCACGGGCGCGGGCGTGCCGGCGCAAGTCGACGGCGGGCTCAAGACTTTCGGGCACCCGATCGGCGCATCGGGCCTGCGGATGATTTACGAGATGTACCTGCAATTGCTCGGACGCGCAGGCGACCGGCAACTGGGCGCGCCGCGTTTGGGGCTGACGCACAACCTGGGCGGTTTTCCGTTCATGAACGTGGCGGCGGTGACGATCACCGGCCGCTATGAGGGATGAGATGAGGCGCTACATTCACGCGAAGATCGGCGAGGAAGTCCGCGCCATCGGCGGCGCTTACACGATGCTGCGCGAGGAACGGTTTCCCTGGCGCGGACGCGAGGTGCTGGTGGTGATCGGCGCGGCGCGTTTCGACACGAGTTGTTGCGGCGTGGGCGGCTGCGGTTATGCGCAGGCGCAGGGGTACGTCGTCGAGGATCTGCGTTCGGAAAACGCCGTGCTGGTCGAGCCGATCGCACCACCGGACCGCGAGGAACTGGCCGCGGCGATCAAAGGGCGCACTCACGTGTTGCAGGTGCAGTTTCGAGAAGAATGATCACGTTTTTGCGTTGACGTTGCAGTCGTCGTTTTCGACCGGCAGGTTGAATTCGTACCATAGGCTGAGCATGCCGTCGCTTTCGATGCGCGTTTGCAGGTCGCCGTGGCCGTATTCCTGATGGCCGCGGTGGAACAGATTCAACATCGCTTTGTTGCCCTTGAGCACGTCGGCGCGGAAGCCGACGATGCCGTTGCGCCGCGCGATTTCGGTCAGGTGGAAGATCAACGAACGCGCCACTCCCTGGCCGCGGTAATCCTCACGCACGGTGAAGGCGACCTCGGCGTAATTGTCGTAAGGGCTGCGTTCGTAGGTGCCGATGCCGATGATTATCTTGCGGCCTTCGGGCCCGGCGGTGGCCACCAGCGAAAGCCGGTTGCAGTAATCGACCAGCGTGAGGCGGTGCACCCGGCGGTGCGGGAAGCGCTGGTTGTGGCCCATGAAGCGCGAAAATTGATCTTCCTCCGACAGCGAGTAAAACAGTTCCTGCAGACGGTTTTCGTCGCTGGGGCGTATCGGGCGCAAGGTGATTTTCTCGTCGCCGAGGCGCACGTCGACCTTCCATTGTTCGGGATCGATCACCTCGATGCTGGGCAGGTTCTGATCGGGATAGACGTACTTGAGGCGCTTGGCTTCTTGCAACAGCGCGGGACGAAATTGCGGACTGGCGATCTCGATCAGGGCCATGGCTCGTTCGCGGATCGTCTTGCCGTACAGGTAGGCGATGCCGTACTCGGTGACGACGAAATGTACGTCGCCGCGCGTGAGAGCGACGCCGGAGCCGGGTTCGAGGGTGGCGACGATGCGCGAGACGGCGCCGCCCTTGGCCGTGGAAGGAATGGCGATGATCGGCTTGCCGCCCGGCGAACGGGCGGCGCCGCGGATGAAATCGACCTGCGAGCCGAAGCCGCTGTAAAAGCGCGTGCCGATCGAGTCGGCGCACACCTGGCCGGTCAGGTCGACCTGCAGCGCGCTGTTGATCGCGGTCATCTTGGCGTTGCGCGCGACGACGGCCGGGTCGCTGACGTAATCGGCGGGATACAGTTGGATCTGCGGATTGCGGTGCAGGTAATCGTAGATGCGCCGCGTGCCCATGACGAACGAGGCGATGCAGGCGTCCTGATGCAATCCCTTGTTTTCGTTGGTCACCGCGCCCGATTCGATCAGGTCGATTAGGTTGTCACTGAACATTTCGGTGTGAATGCCCAGACCGCGCTTGTCCAACAGATAGGGCAGGATCGCGTTGGGCGTTTTGCCGATGCCGATCTGCAGCGTGGCGCCGTCCTCGATCAGGCGCGACACGTGGTAAGCGATCTGCCGGGCGGTTTCATCGGGCTCGGGGCTTTGCCATTGGATCAATTCCTCCGCGTAAGGGACGAGCGCATCGATCGTCTCGATGTCGATTTCGCTCTGGCCGTGCACCCAGGGCATATAGGGATTGACCTGGGCGATCAGGTAATCGGCCTGGCGCGCAGCGGCCATGACCGCCTCGACCGAAATGCCCAGGCTGCAGATGCCGCGTTCGTCGGGCGGGGAGATCTGCAGCAGCGCGATGTCGATTTTCACCTCGCCGCCGCGAAAGATGCGCGGGGCTTCGCTGAGGTAGATCGGCGTGTAGTCGGCCAGCCCTTCGGCGACCATGGTGCGCGTGTCGGCGCCGATGAAAAAGGCATTGAAGCGCACGTGATCGACGAAGCGCGGGTTGTCGAAGGTGATGTTGCCGGTGGACAACAGGTGGATGATCTCGACGTCGGAAAGGTTGAACGCATAGTCGTACAGCGCGCGCATCAGAAATTGCGGTTCGGCGCAGGCCGAGGCGACAAAAACGCGGTGGCCTTTGCGAATGTGCGCGAAGGCCGCGGCCGGCTCGGCGATTTTATGCTCCCAGGGCGCCAGACTCCGCCGCCAATCCGTCATGTCGGATAACCGTTTATTCATCATGTTCATTTCGGTTGCACTAGTCGGTTTTTACGCGTCGATCATACGTCAATTCCAGCGTCGTCACCAAGTGGGTCAACACGCGATTGACCGGCGTGTCCACACCCACCTGCGCGCCCAAACGAACGACCGCCCCGTTAATATATTCTATTTCGGTGCGTCTTTCACGCAAAATATCCATCAGCATGCTGGAACGATTCTCGCCGGTCAACTCGGCGGTGCGCACGGCGCGTTCGATCATCTCGTCCGCGTCGAGCGTGATGCCCTGAACCGCCGCGACGGCCACGGTTTCCAGCACGGCCGCGCACATCAGCTCGCGGGATGGGACCAGGTCGGCCAGCGCGCCGTTGCGCACGCGCAGCAGAGCGGTCTGGGCGTTGATCGCGGCGTTGACGCACAGCTTTTGCCACAGCAACTCGTTGATGTTCGCCGCGACGGTCGTGACGATGCCGGCCTTGCTGAGCGCCTCGGCGATCTCCAGCGCCGGTTCCTCGTCGATGTCGGCGGCCGGACCGATCAAGGTCTGACCTTCGCCGGCGTGAATCACCACGCCCGGTTCGACAAGGTTTACGCCCAAGGTGGTCGTGCCGGCGAGGATGCGCATGGACGGCACGCGGCGGGCAAGGACCTCGACGTTGCCGATGCCGTTTTGCAGCGTGAGCACCTGGCCTTGGGCAAAAACGCTTTCGTGTTGCGCCAGTGCCGCGCCGGTATCGTAGGCTTTGACGCACACGAGAATCAGATCGGCCGGAGAGCACTCGCGGGCGTCGAGCACGGCGGGCACGAACACGCGCATGCTGCCGCGCACGCCCTCGATGCTCAAGCCGCACTCGTTGATCGCCGCGGCCTGGCGAGCGTGATGCGCCACGATGGTCACGTGCAGGCCGCCCTCCCGCAGGTAGCCGGCCAACAGCGACCCCATGGCTCCGGCGCCGATCACCACGACATGCACAGCGGCAAATTCCTCCCTCGGATGAAACGAAGCTCATTGTACACGAACGGCGCAACGGTTTGTACGGGAAAAGTTAGGCGATTACGGCTGATTGGTGATCGGGAGGGTTGTTTCCTGCAGCCCCTTGCTTTGCGGAAAAGCGGCCGGCGTGCCCTCGATGCGCACGGCGTTGATGCGCACGCAACGGCAGCAGCGACCGCTACGGCCGGAAGACGGCTGATCGACCGGAGGCATGGTCGAGAACTCGAAGGGCGGCCTGAGCGCCGGCGGTAGGTTGTAGATCGGATCGGGCTCGGGCGGCTCGGCGCCGGCGGGCATGCGCGGCGAATTGACCACCGGGCGGTTGGTCCACGGATCGTAGGGCTGGGCTTCAAGTTCGTGTTCGTTGCCCACGGTCATCGGTTGCGTCTCGACCAGTTCGAAAATCTGCCCCTGCTTCGGTTCGGTCGGGATCGTTACGGCGAGCAGTTCCTCGGCGGATGGGGTGTTGTACAGCTTGAGCAGGATCAAACCGAGCGCGACGATCAGCAGCAGGTAGACCAATCCCACCAAGACAGTGAATCCGCGTGAAGACCGGCGATTTTCGTTTTTCATCCGTTTTAATTTATCGGCATGCGCCGCACTTATGGTTACCACATTTTAGTGCACTTTCCTTCCCTTGCCAAGGATTTTACGGCCGTTCAATGCGACGGAAACACAAACGAAGCAGTTCGTCGGATGACACTTCATATGTGCCTGATCATCTTGTAACTATTTGTAATAAATGATGAATTGGTAATGCTGCGGCATGGCCGGCGATGACGATGAATTGTTATTGCTATATAATTTCGTTGCTTTCGGTTCAGGCCGATAGTAGAATGCGCCGATCTTTTACAGGAAGATGGAAGGTGACGAACGGTAGATCCGGCCGAAGGTCCGCTTGCCTTGAGTGAAAGCGAGTCCGTGACAACGAATGTTGTTTGGAAAATGAGCGATTTATAACGAAATTAAAGGAGAGATGAAAATGAAGCGTTCCATTTGGCTTTGGTTCATTCTGATGATGTCGGTTATAGCGCTGACCGGTTCGATCATTGCCTGCGGCGATGACGACGACGATGATGATGACGATGCGGCCGACGATGACGACGACGCCGGCGATGACGACGCCGCCGGCGATGACGACGACGATGCCTGCTCGGCCGAAAATATGTGCGCGTTCTCAGTGGATTGCGGTTTGGGTTATGATTCGGTGGAAGATTGCCTGGCGCAGTCCGAAGCCGCAATGGCCGGTTGTACGGATGCCGACGGTTATGTCGCTTGCACGTGCGATTGTTTCCTGACCGATCCGACGTGTACGGAGTATCTCGCCTGCGGTATGGAGTGTTACGGAACGTATTGCCAATAAGCAATGCAAGATTAGCTCAAAGCCGATTTTTCCGTCGCCCTCCCGGGGCGATCAACGGCGTTTGTGTCAGGTTCGTTTGCGGACGACCCGATTCTGGGTAACTTTCGCTTGTGTCGTTGGTTGCGTCGGGGGCGGCGGAAGATCGATCTTCTGCACCGTTTCAGGCGTCGGCGCGGTTTGGATCACTTTGGGCATTTGCGGCTTGCCGACCTTGGGACGGTCGCGAAAAGGATCGTATCCGACGGGGGTTGGCTCGGCGACCGCGGCTTGGGTTTTCCCTTGGAATAGGGTTCCCAACAAGCCGGCTCCGTCGTCGCAGCGGTCTTGATAGAAATGCTTGTAAAGAAGAAAACCCATCATTAACGCCAGCGTCAAATACACCAGCATCTGGGGAAGGCTTACGCCTTTGGTAAAATGAGATTTTTTATTCGACATATCGGTCCCATTCATCGATACGGATGATCATCCAGCGGCAATAGGACCATTGTTTGGTGATAGAATCAACCCATTAACTCGATCCGGTTTTCGTCCGCCCGGGACGATCAGCAGCGGCCTCACTTTTTTTTCGGCGGCGGCGGTGTGGGCGTGCGCCGCAGCGGAACCGGCGTATCGACCGACGAGGGAGCGATCACCTCGGGCATGCGCGGGTTGCCGACCTTGGGACGATCGCGCCAGGGATCATAGGGCGGCGGCGTCGGCATGGGTTTGGGCGTGTGTTCGGCCGGCGTCGTCTGCGCCTTGGGGGCGATGGGCGCCGGATCGCCGAAGACATCGAATTGCTGATCGAGAAAGACCTTGAAAATCAGCAATTCGATGTCTTCGGCGATCCGGCGCCCATCGCCGAAGAC
>DAINPV010000185.1:0-7965 GCA_036743315.1 bacterium
GTCGGCCAACCAGTCGGTGCGGCCGCGGGTCACGTCGTACAGGTGACTCGCCCAGATCGTGATCCAGTTGAAGTTGTGCGCCGCGAAACCGTTGGCGTAGTCTTCGGTGTCCAGCAGGACGACGACTTGCTTTTCCTTGAGCTCGTAATTCCAAATCCGTGAATCGTGCTCGTAGATATCCTCGGCGATCGCCAGCAACTGGCGCGCCGTGTTCTCGATTTCGGGATACCAATAGATCACGAAGTGTTCGGTTTCGGTGTATTTCCAGTCGATCTCCGAGTGGTTGACGCCGTCATCCCACAACAGGAAGGTCGCTTCGGCATCCTGGGGCGCCATGGCGATCGCCATCACGGCCAGTAAGGAGATGATGATCGGTAGCGAAAGCTTAGCCATTGCTTTCCTCATCTGGCTTTGGATTCGTTTGGTCTTATTCATATCGCCACCCCCTTCCTACTGCCACCGCTTGACGAGGCCGATGGAGTAGGTAATGCCTACGCCGTCGTAGCTCTCAAGCTCGAGGGGTGGGAGGTACAACGAACGCGAGAAGACCAGGAACGAATTCTGACCGGCGACAGGAACGTCCATCGACAGGTGCAGATCCCAGCCCGGCTTGTAGGAGTAGATGAGTTTCGGCTTTACCGTAAGCTCATACCCCGGCGCGTCTTCCAGCTCATGCTCGTTGCCCAGGTTGTCTTCGATCGTGGTCGGCATCACGCGGTAGAAGTATTCGGTTTCCACCGCCGCCGCAAAGCTGTTCCACAGCGGATCGACTTGCGGCATCTGGAACGCAACCTCGAAGGTGCCGCGCGCCTGGTCGGCCAGGTCCAGCTTGCCGGGGCTGAACTTGGTGTCGGCCGGCATGCGGTAGTTGTAGCCCGCATGCAACTCGAACGCGAACTTCCACGCCTGCTGCTTGGCCGCGAAACCGGCGTACATGTCCGTGTTGCCCGACGTCAGGTAATTGCGCAGCTCGCCGGTGCGACGCGGGTTGTCGTTGCCGGTCGGCCACTTGATCAACATTTCGACCGCGAGGCTGGTCATCGGATCGGTGCGGCGGAAGAACTGATAAGCCGTCCACATATTGATGTCGCCCAACGTCGGCAGATCGGCTTCCCAAATCTTCCATGGATCGCTGTGATCCATGAAGTCCAGAAACGATTCCTCGAGCAGCGCACCGTAAGTGTTGGTGCGGCCCGTGCGGTAGTTCTGGTTGCCCGGGAACACCTTAGTCTTTTTGTAGACCAAAGGCCAATTCAAGGAGACCGACAAATTGTCGGAAACGCCCAATCCCAGGAAAATGTTGAACGTCTGCTTCTTGGTTTTGAAGCTTCCTTCGATCAGCTCTTCGTTATCGTTCCAGTAATTGTGAGCGTAACGATAGTCGTACGAGAAGCCGAATTCCGTCACTCGCTTCGAGTAGACCAACGGCTGCTCGACGTAGTCGGCAGGGTATTCCCACCCGACATTGAGCGTGTGATCAATGGCAGCCTCTCCCCAGGGGTTGTCGTCACCCTCATCATCATCGTCATCATCGTCCTCGGCTGCCGCCATCGACGGCAGACTCAAAGACAACATCAAGACGACGAGGCAGGATAAAAGCACAATCCTTAGCTTCATCGACCCTTTCCTTTCAAGATGGTGTCGCGGGCGATCATTCGCGCCTTTTTACTGACTTTACCTAGGCGTGTCAAGAATCGATGCAAATTTTCGATTTCCATCTGATCTTTTCACTCCTTGGACAACCGAATATAAAGTTATTTTCGTTTTACTTAACCAATGCCTTGTTCGGCGCACATCAACGATTCCAAATGCGCCACTTCCTCGCCGGAGCCGATGTACAGCGGCGTGCGCGTGTGCAGCGATTCCGGCACGATATCGCGGATCGGCCGCGTTCCATTGCTGGCCGCTCCGCCCGCCTGCTCCACAAGAAACGACAACGGCGCCGCCTCGTAGATCAAACGCAATTTTCCCTCGGGCTTGGCCCGGTCGGCCGGATATAGAAAAATCCCGCCGTACAGCAACGTGCGATGGAAATCCGCGACCAGCGATCCGATGTACCGCAACGAGTACGGCCGGTTGGTCGCCTCGTCGGTCTGCTTTAAATAATCAATGTAGGCCCGCGTGCCGCTGTCCCACGTCGCGTAGTTGCCCTCGTTCACACTGTAAATATGCCCCTTCGGCGGAATCTTGATAAATGGATGGGAAAGCAAAAATTCGCCCGCCGACGGATCGTAGGTAAAACCGTGCACGCCGTTGCCCGTGGTCATCACCATCATCGACGAACTGCCGTACAGGATGTACCCTGCCGCGATCTGCTCGCGCCCCGGTCGCAACAGATCGTCCGCATTGCCCGGTCCCGACGGGCTGCGCCGCCGGTAGATCGAAAAAATGCTGCCGATTGTGACGTTGGCGTCGATGTTGGAAGAACCGTCCAGGGGATCGAAGGCGATCGCGTAATTGCCGATCTTCTCCCCTTCCGGCAGATGAATGACGTCCTGCTCCTCTTCGCTGACCATCACACACACATAACCCGATTCGCTCAACAACTTCGTCATCACATGGTGGGCGAACATGTCCAGCTTCTGCACCTTTTCGCCTTGCACGTTCATTCGGCCGGTCAGACCCAGGACGTCCACCAATCCCGCCTTGCGTACTTCGCGCTGAATCAGCTTGCCCGCAAAGGCAATCGACATCAGCAAGCCCGACAACTCGCCGCTGGCCTGCGGATATTTCTTTTGCATCTGCGCAATGTGGCGCTGAATGGTGGTGGTTTCCATGCGTTGCCGTTTCGTAAACCGCACCGCCCCCACAGCGGTACTTTGAGTGTAAGGAGCTACTTATAATGGAAACGAACGGGGTTTGTCAAAGGACTTCCCCCGGCTTGCACTTTCGTCTCCAGCCTCGAATTTGCACTCTTGTCGCCTCGATTCGTCGCGGTTTTGCCGCCGCCCCCTTCTCAAGGCGCGTAGGTCAAGCCGAAATACCCCGTCCAGTAATCCAGACTCTCTCCGGCCGTCCCCAACCAAAGGGGATCGATTTCCAACCCGGCCAACGGCGGCAGATCGATCGGCAGCGCGCCGAGGATCGAATTGAGCAACGGCGCCACCAGATCGGTCAGCCACTCGGAAAGCAGGTTGAAAACGAAACCGCTGTCGCCCAGCGGATTGTCCAGCATCTTGATGTCCAGCACGAACTCGGGCACGGCCAACAGCAGCGCCTCGCCGTCCACCGCGTTCAGGTCGAGCGAAAAGACCATCATCGTCGACAGGGTCATCGCCCGCCACGGCGCGTGGCCCGCCGGATGCAGATAAAAGTCGATACGCATGTCCGGCAGGTAGATGAACATCGCGCCGTTCGCGTCGGTCAGCGCCACCGGCGGCGTCATCGGATACAGTTCCACGCTGGCCTGGATCGACGGATCGACCGAAGCGAAGCCCGGCAACAGCGCGCCCAGCACCCCCGCGGTCAGCGGCAGCGGCAGCGCGTCGGGGTCGATCGACGGATCGGCCACCGTCAACTGCAACAGGTCGGCCTCGGCCGCGCCGAACAGGAACCGGTTGAGGAAGTCGTCGTTCAGCGCCAGGCCCAGCGCGAACTCCGTCGCGTCCGCCGGCCGGCCGGTCAGCATGTCCGGCGCCGTGCCGGTGGTCGTCAGCGAACCGTTCGGCCACGGATGATCGGCCGGATCGGTCAGCGAAATGTTGAAGTCCACTCCGGCGATCATCGCGCCCGCGGCGATGTCCACCGTGGTCAAACCCAGCGACAGGTCGAAACCGATCAGCGTGGTGTCCAGCGTCAGGTCGGCCAGCAAGCCTTCCAACAAGCCCGGCACGATCGACTTGGCGGCCAACTCGATGACGCCCTCGACCGCCTTGAGCAGCAGGTCGAGGCCCGCCGATCCCAAAAAGCCCAGCGAACCGTCGTAGGTTACGTCGCTGTGCGCCAGGTCGATCGAGGAAACCGTCACCTGCGCCGTGCCGTCGACCAACGTCACATCCATTTTCATGTCCAGCGACATCGCGCCGATCGTAATCGTCGCCTCGTCGCTGAGCAGCCCTTCGATCGTCAGGCCCAACGTGAGATCCTGCAGCTCGCCGAACACGTGCACGCCGTCGTCGGCGAATTCGCCGTCCAGCGCCGCCCCGCCGATCACCAACTGCGTGATCGATACGGTCGTGCCCAGTATGTCGATGACCGGATTGAGCGGCTCGAACAACTCACTCAGATCCAGCTCGGTGAACTGCTCGTCCAGCAGCGCGCCCAGCGAGGTGAACAGCTCGTCGCCCAGCGCGACCAGCAGAGCGTCTTCGACGATCTCCGCCGGATCGGCCATCTCGCCGCGCACCGCCACCACGCGGTCGCCGCCCGATAGCATGTCGGCCGTCAACGCACTGGCGTACACCGGCATGATCCGGTCGCCGTTGTGGGTCACCGTGGTCTGGAAGGTCGCGCCGTTGAGCGCCACTTCCTCGTCGTTCACATAAACCTTTTCCGCCGGCGCGCCGGTCACGGTGCCGCTGACGGTGAAGGTGTTCGTCTCGAGAAATTCGCCGGGCTGCGGCGAGGTGATCGTGACGATCGGACGTTCCGGTTCGTCGTTCCAGGGCTCTTGGTAACCCTCGTCGGTGTCGTCGTCGGCAGCGCCGGTATCGTCATCCCCGCTATCGTCATCGTCGTCGTCTTCGTTCTCACAACCGATCAGTACAGAGAATAAAACCAGTCCCAAGATGAGCAGCAGGATTCGAACTTTCATACCGGCTTTCCTCCTTCCATTACAAACCTCCTTATGCTACACAAATTATTACTTTTGCATAGTCGTTTCTTTCCGAATTTTGACAATTTATCGCTCTGGAAGGAGTACCTGCATGCGTAACTCGATCGTTCTTTGCCTGCTGGCGTTAATCGGGTTGCTCCTGTTCACCGCTTGTGACGAAAAGACCTACGACCTCGACGATCAAGCCCAAGACAGCATCACCGCCCTGCACGTCGACCATTCGTTTTTCAAAGACGAACAAGGCCGCTATTTCTTCCTGCACGGCACCAATGTGAGCGGCTCGACCAAGTTCCCCGCCACCGACGATCCGATCTCCTATGTCGGCAAACCCTTTCCCCTGGAAGAGGCGGACAAGAATTTTAAAATCCTACGCGACATGGGCTTCAACGGCCTGCGCCTGCTGACGACCTGGGAGGCCGTCGAGCCCTACGCCAGCGGCGAATACGATCTGGACTACCTCGACTACTTCGAGCAGATCGTCGCCAAGGCCAATGAATACGGCATCTACGTGTTCATCGACATGCACCAGGATTTCTTCTCGCGCTGGCATTGCCTGTATTACAACGACGGTTCGGGCAAGCCCGGCATCGCCCCGGCGTCGATCGATTCGACCCAGCCGCCGCTCAACGACATCGTGCGCGGCGACGGCGCGCCCCGCTGGGTGCTCGACCTGACGCTGCCGGAAAAGAACGTCTACTCCGACCAGTGGGGCCTGCCGCGACACATGGTCGCCGACCCGCGCAACACCGGCGATCTGCTGCCGCTGTTCTGGGGCATCAACACCTTCCTGTCCACCGACGTGGGCCGCAGCTTCGCGACGTTCTTCGCCGGCGCCGACGTCTATCCGAACTATTACGTGGACGGCAAGAACATTCAGGACTACCTGCAGGACAGCTACGCCAACGCCTGGCTGCAGATCGTTCAGCGCGTCAAGGATTACCCGAACGTCATCGGCTACGACATTATTAATGAGCCGCTCGGGCTGTACATTTCCTTTACGCTCTACGCCCTGCTCTACCGCGAGGCGAAGGCCGATCCCGCCGGCACCCTGACCCAACAGCAGGTGGAAGACTGCGTCGACCTCGCGCTGGCCGAACCGCTGCGCCGCGGCCTGCCGCTGAACATCGTCAACGAATGGCGCGAGATTCTGCTCAACGACGCCGCGTTGCCGCGCACGCCCGCCGAATTCGAGGAAGCGGGCCTGCCCCTGGACGCGGCCGACAACGATCCGCACAAACCCGACATCCTCGCGGCGCTCGCGCTCAACGCGAATTTCAACCGCAACTACCTGCAACCGTTTTTCGCCAAAGTGGGCGCGGCGATTCAGCAGGAGGATCCCGAGGCGATCGTCATCGTCGAATCCTCGTTGGGCATGAGCGACGAGGAAGGCCTCTTCGGCGCGCTGATCACCCCGATGCTCGCACCCGCAGGCATTAACCAGCTTGCCTTCGCGCCGCACTTCTACACCGACGTCTACTCGGTGCTGGGCCTGGCGCCCAACCCCGACCCGCGCGACTTCACCATCGATGAAATTCAGTTGCGCGATTACACCGTGGGCATCCTCGACGCGATCAGCCTCTCGGCGTTCAGCCTGGGCAACCCGCCGGTGATCCTCGGTGAGTTCGGCACCTACTTCAACCTCGGCGGCGTCGAAAAAGCCGAAGCCACCGACTACATCGTGCCGGCCTACATCATCGACAACTACTACGACGTGCTCGAAGAAAACCTGGTCCACCGCACGATCTGGACCTACTCGCCGGAAAACACCCCCGACTACGGCGACGGCTGGAACAAGGAAGACTTCTCCATTCTCGGCCCGAACATGCAACCACGCGCCACCGACGCCTATGTGCGCGTCACGCCGCGCTTCACCTCCGGCCGCCTGGTGTCCTACAAGTACAATTCGCCGCTGGGCTACTACGAACCCAAGCCCGGCGTGCCCACGCCGATCAAGGAATTCACCATGACCATGGAGGGCCTGGAGACCTCCGCGCCCACCGAAGTCACCGTGCCGGCAAGCAAGTATCCCGACGGCTTCTACGTCTACGTTTCCGACGGCCGCTGCACCTACGATCCGGTCCGTCAGATTCTGTACTGGTATCCGTCCGACGACGATCCCAACGTCCAGCACACCATGCGCATCCGGCCGCCCTGGGCGGACTACGGCGACAGCGAGTGGAACTACTTCTTCAACGGCGAGCAGATGTTGGAGGGCAACCGATGAACATGCGTAGCTTGAAAATCGCGATCCTGGCGATCGTCGTCCTGGGCCTGACCCTCGCGGCCGCCGCGGCGGAACAGCGGGAAGAACCGAAAAACCTGCCGTCGATCGACCTGCGCCTGCAGACCTTCTTCCTGTACCAGAACGACGCCGACTTCGACCGCAGCGAGCCGCTGTACGGCGAATACGGGCAGTCGGTCGGCTACTTCGCAACGATCTTCGAACCGACGTTGGATTGGCAGCCGATCGACCAGGTGACGCTGCGCTACGGCGCGCGCCTCGGCGAAAATCTCTGGAGCCGCAACGACGCCGAACAGAACGACCCCGAAGGCGACAGCGTGCAGGTGCTGCAGCATCGCGAAATCTGGGGCCAGGTGATGTTCAACGAAGCCTTCGGCGTGCGCGCCGGCTATCAGCACGTCGTCGATCCGACGCGCATGTTCGTCGACCGCTACATGGGCGCGGCGACGATGTTCTATGAACTGGGGAAGAAGAATAAAATCGAATTCACCGTCGGCCAGTTCCCCGACGCGGTCTACGAAACAACCGGCGCGGATTCGGCCGCCAGCGAATTGCAGCAGAACAACTTCGAGCAGGATATCTTCCTGCTTGCCCTGCGCGGCGAATTCATCGCCGGGCAACACGCCTTTTTCTTCCCGGGCTTTTACGCCCTGTTCGACAACAGCGAAATCAACCGCGAAAAAACCCTGTTCAACCCGTGCCTGCGCCTGGCCTATTTCATCAACGGCGGCACAATGATCGCCACCGACCTCGCATTCCAGTGGGGCACCTACAAACAGGCCGGGCCCAACAACGAGGATCTCGACCTGATGTCCGGCGCGGCGGAAGTCAGCCTGTTCGTACCGGTGAAAGTGGTTTCCTTCTATACCGACGCGCTGCTGCTCACCTCCGACGACGGCGACCGCAACGACACGCTGGACACCGGTTATGTCTACTCGGGCAAATCCTC
>DAINPV010000186.1:0-7941 GCA_036743315.1 bacterium
CACCGAGATCGTCGGACGCACCTACAACACGGACACCGATACCTATCTGCCGCTGTATTCCGACGAAACCAACAATGAGCGCCTGCCCGATTTCCACCAGCTCGACGTGCGTATCGACAAGGCATGGGCCTTCAACCGCTGGACGCTCGCCGCGTACCTCGACGTGCAAAACGCCTATTTCTATCGGTATCCATTCGGCTATTGGTACAATCATGATTACACCGAGCGCGAGAAGGTGGTCTTCCCGACCTTCTTCCCCTCGCTCGGTTTGCAGGCGAGGTTTTAACGATGATCCGGCGAAGGTGGACGATCCTGCTCGCGTTGCTGCTGACGGCGGCGCTGCCGGCGTGCGACATCGAGTTCGATCCGCCCGCGGTGATCAAAACGCAGCGCTTTCTGGGCATTCGCGTCGAGCCGCTCGAAGCCGCGCCGGGCGACGAGGTGACTTTCACTGCATTGGTCGTCGACAAAGACGGCTCGCTCTATGAAGGACCGGTCGCCTGGGCCGTCGTCGCCGGCAACCAGATGCGCGAAGAGGGCGAGGCCGACGCGGGCGTCGTCGCCTACCTGCAAACCGGGCCCGAGGATCCCTTCGTCTGGACCGTCCCCGCGTGGGACGAGCTGACCGCGCAATTCGGTCCGCTCGAACGCGACGGCTCGTTGCTGACCGTCGCCGCGGCGGCGTTCAAGGGCGGCGATCCGCAAGGCGAGCCGCTGACGGCTTTCAAATTGTTCGTTCTCGCCGATCGCGAACGAAAGCGGTATGTCAACCCGCGCATCGAAAAGATGACCGTGCTCGACGATCGTGGCGTAATCGTCGCATCCGATGAGGATGGGCGGTACAATCTGCGCGGCGACGAAGCGACCCTATGGATCGAGCCCGATCTGGACCTGAAGGAACTGACCTACCATTGGTTTGCCGCCGAGCAAGATTTCGATCCGGATTTCGAAAAGCATCAGAAAATCGAGCGCGGCGACAAGCGCACCATCGAAGTGTATTGCGTCATGCGTCGCGTTTACCGCTTCCGGCACGGCGAAAACATGTTCACCTATCTCACCGGCATGGACTGGCAATCCGCGCGCCTGCGCTTCGCGGCGCCATGACGTTGGTGCATAATTATTTGATATTCCATTGATAATGCCTTATCCGGGAGCGATCCGTTGTTTGGCCATTATCTCTCTAAAGATTTGCCGGCAATAAGCCGATAAACAAAACCAGTGCAACAAGGCTTGCTCGAGCTATCGGAAAGAAAACGATTGCAGAGTACCCCGTAAATAACATCCGGTTGACCAAAGATGAAAATTGCCGTCATTGAGGATTCGTCCCTGGTTATCTCCTTTTGGCAGAACTTCCTGGCGCCAATGGGACATGAATTTGCCTTTTTCAGTTCCCATCGCGAAGAACTGGTGCGCGTGGGCGACTATGCGCCCCAGGTGATTTTCTGCGCCGGCGTGCCCATGCACCAGACGGGTTTCGAAATGGGGCAGGCGCTCAAATCGCACAAACTGACCGGCGGCGCCGGACTGGTCGTTTGCACGACCCTGGGCGACGAGAACCTGTATAAGGAGTGGGACTCGTCATCCATCGATGCGGTGCTCGTCAAGCCGTTTACGCGTGAGAGCGTCGAACGGGTGCTCGCTCAATTGGAGCGGCGCTACAGCCGTCCCGAGCGTTCGCGGCGTTTGGCGGTCGTCGTTGATGACAACAAAACCGCACGAACAGTGCTGGAAAAGCAAATGCACACCCTGGGCTTCGATGTACAGACGGCCGTAAACGGTCAGGCCGGCTACGAACTGATCCTCCGGACCAAACCCGACATCTTGCTCACCGACGTGGAAATGCCGGTGATGAACGGGTACGAATTGTGCGTCAAACTAGCGGAAAATCCCGAGACGCAACGCCTGCCGATATTGGTCGTCAGCTCGACGGTGACGGAAGCGGATGTCCGGCAGGGATTCAAATCGGGCGTGCTGGACTTTCTGCGCAAACCGTTCGATTCGTTTAAACTCAGCGAAGCGGTCGCGACGGCCATGGGACGCGAAAATGTGCAGCGCGACGGCATCGCGGTTGTGTTGTCGAGCGACATGAAATTCACCGCGTTGTTGGGCAAACTGTTCGCCGACCTGGGTTTGCAGGACCATCAATGCGCCAACCTCAACGAACTCTCCGGCTACCTGTCGATGATCGTGCCCGATATTATTGCGGTGGATTTCTCCAGTGTCGATCAACAAGCGTGCAACATGTTGGAAAAACTGCGCGAACCGGAAGAGCTGAAAGCCTCGCCGATTCTGGTAATGGTCGAAGCCGACGATCGCGGCGCCATGATCGATTGCCTCCAGCGCGGCGCCAACGATTTTTTGATCAAACCGTTCCTGCGCGAAGAGTTCAACGCGCGCGTGCTCAATCTGGTGCGCACCAAGTCGCTGTTCGACGAGCTTAAACAAAGCTCGCGCATACTGGAAGGACTGGCGTTCATCGACAGTCTTACCGGGTTGCTGAATCGACGCTATCTCGAAGAGGGTTTGCAGCAACAATTCATCCGCGCCGAACGCATGCAACGCCCGTTGTCGATCATGATGATCGACCTGGATCACTTCAAGCGTGTGAACGATATGTACGGCCACGCGATCGGCGATGAGGTGCTTAAATCGGTGTCGGAAACGGTGAAGTCCAGCGTGCGCAACATCGACATCGCCTGCCGTTACGGCGGCGAGGAACTGTGCGTGCTCATGCCCGGCACACCGCCGCGGCAGGCGCGCGATATCGCCGAGCAGGTGCGCCGCAACATCGAAACGAAAACCCTCACGCCCAAGCTCATCCGCCAAACCGTCAGTCTGGGGGTGAGCACCTTTCCCGATTTGTCGGGGCGCGACACGCTGCTCAGCGATGCGGACAAGGCGCTTTACCTGGCGAAAAACATGGGACGCAACCGCGTGTTGGTGAAGGACGAAGACATCGCTTAGCGGTAGATTGCGGGCAGCAACGGATCGTTGCCGGTCAGGGTGAAAAACAGAATGCCGCCCAGCACGATCAATAAAAACCACAACCATAAATAGCGAAAAATGAAACGCCGGATTTTCATGGCGTCGGCTCCTCGTTTCCCGGCAAAGGCGAAATGACGTCGGCCAGCAACCCCGCGACGATCGCGTGCCCGGCCGCGTTGGGATGGAACGGATCTTCTTTCGAATTCCACAGCCCGTCGCCGCGACCGTCGGCGGCGAAAGCGCCGACCGCGTCGACATACGCCCGACCCGTTTGCGCGGCCGCGGCGACCACCGCCTGGTTGTATTGTGCGTCCGTGCGCTCGCGGAAGGCGCTGACGAAAGGCAACATTGCATACAGACCGTCGGCCTCGTCGAGCCGGCCGACCCGTTGCAGCGCGCGGGCCAGGTGAATGTATGTGCTGCTTTGCGTGGAATCCAACTCCATCGACCGCCGGTACTGCGCGATCGCCTGCGGCCAGTCGCCGCCGGTTTCAGCGACCCGCCCCTGCGCGAAGGCGGACGCGGCCTGCGCGGCGTTCACGACCTGCAACCGATAAAAGGGCAGGTTGATCGGCATTTTGATGAACACGACTTGGATGTTGTGTTCGCGGCACTGTCGCTCGATCTCATGCAGGTTGGCTTGGTAATCCGCCAGGGACACACGGCGCGGCATCCGCTCGGGATCGAACGAGCCGCGTTTGACCAGCGCGCCGATCAGCGTGTTGCGGAAAAAGCGATAAGCCGCGCTGTGGTTGAGCAGGTTTTGCGCGGCGACGATGCGCGCCGAGGTCGGCTGCTGTTGCGCGTCGGGCAGACCGTTGTTGCTGAAGAAACGGAAGATGTCCAGGTCGTTCAGATCGTACGCGACCGTCACCAGATCGGGCTGCCAGCCCAACACGTCGCGCGCCAGAAAATGCTTGCCCTGCCACGTCGTATAGCCCGGCACGCCGCCGTTGATCGTCTCCACGTTCAAGCCGCGCTCGCGCAACAACGTTCCCAGCACCGCCGGGTAGGTTTTGTCCTCGGCCACGCCCCAGCCGAAAGTCGGACTCGCGCCCAGGCAGACGATCCGCCTGACGCCCGCCGGCTTGGGCACGGCAAAATCGGGGCCGCGCAGGTGATGCGCGCTCGTGGTCACCGCCGCGCCTTCGAAGGTGGTCGACAGGTCGGCGCGCAACCGCCACATGAGCTGCGCGTCGCGTTCCAGCAGCATTAAAATACGGTCGAGACGCGAGGGGCGCGCCAGCGCCAGGCACAGCGCTTCGGCGAGTAGAAACAGAACAATCACCGCGGCGATGCCGCCCAGCGAGCGCAGCAGCGATTGGCGCGTTTCGATTGGCGATGTGGTTGCCGGATCCGTCATTTTACTCCCGTTGAACTGATACTTCTATTTAGCTAAAGTTCGTAAGAATCTCAATGTCGGAAGGAATGCACGACGCCGTGACGCCGACGCCCCGCCATTTTTTACCACGCGCCTGGCGATTTTTTTTACGCCGTCAAGCGCTCGTTTTGTCATTGCTCGTTGTCGTCGCGGCGATTGTCGCCGAGGTCGCGCTGCATCGCCGGCCGCTGCCCGCGTCGGTGCGCGAGCTGATCTGGGTGCAAGCGATGGACCCCGAAATGCACGAGGCCGACGCCGATCCGCGTTTGCTGATGAAGCTCAAACCCGGCGCGCATCGCGTTTATGAAACGTCCGAGCATTCGCCGCGTACGGTGTCGATCAACTCGCTGGGATTTCGCGGGCCGGAGCGTTCGTTGGCCAAGGGCGCGAACATTTTCCGCATCGTCATTTTCGGCTCGTCGACGGCGTACGGCGCGGCGGTGTCCGACGATCAAACGCTCAGCGCGCACCTTGAGCGCATCCTGAACGAGCGCGGCGATCCGGTGACCTACGAGGTCTGGAACGGCGGCGTCAGCGCGTACAATCCCAGCCAGATGGTCGTGCTCGCCGAGCGGACGATGGCGGCCGGCGCGCAGCCGGATGTCGTGCTTTTTCATATCGGCCTGATCGGCGCGCGTGCGTTTTTGCTGGGGCATGTCGACCTGCATCAATTCACCGCCGATCCGGCGATGGTCGGCGAATATTTTCTGGTTCCCTCGTTTCTGCCGGCGAAATCGACCGCGTGGTTCGCCGCGCATTCACGCTTGTTTTTGCTGACCCTGGCGCATTTCACGCGCTTGGCCGGAGCCGAGGAGCGCGAGCGACGCCTGCGCGATGCGGCGCTTGCGCACCACCGCGCGGCGCTGGGCGATTTCGTGCGGGCTTACGGCGGGAAAGCGCGCCTGGCCGCGTTCGTCGCCCCGTGCTATGAGCAGGACGACACCGCGTTCTGGGTGCGGCAGGCGACCGAGCCGGCCGGGTTGGCGCAATGGTGCGTCGCGGCGGACCATGACGAACCGGAGTATCGCCTGGAGCATCCGCCGGGTTACGTGTACGCGCATTTGGCCGAAAAGCTGGCCGGACGGCTGGATCGCGAAGACTATCTGGCGCAATAAAAAAGTCATCTTTCCGGTTGCCATCCCTTCGGTCTGAGAGATAAAATAACAAGCGAGTCGGCCGACTGTGAGGGGGAGGGCGCCCGATGCTTATTAAACGGTTGCTTGCGCTTGTCTTTGGTCTTTTCTTCTGCGGTATCGTTGTGGGCGGTTGCGGGTGTGAAGACGTGTCCGAACCCGGCGATCCGACCTTCTGCATTCTGCCCGACGCCGGCGACGACGATGACGACGACGCGGCCGACGACGACTCGGACGATGACACCGCCGACGACGACTCGGACGATGACACCGATGACGACGACACCGACGATGATGACGACGATCAGGCGGATGTCGCTTATGTCGACGGCGGCGGCTTTTCCGGCGCGGCGCTGGCCCTGAGCCCGGCGGGCGACATCCAGGTGGTCAGCGTCAAGGCGCGTGAAATGCGCGTGTACAGCGCCGACGAATGGAACTACGAAGTCGCCGTGTTCGACGTTCTGGCCAATCCCGCCGCGGCCCTCGATGATGACGGCCGGTTGCATCTTTCCTATTACGATTGGTACGGCAATCGCTTGCTGTACGCCGTCCAAACCGAGCGCGGTTGGGACTCCCAAGTCGTCGACGAGGACGGCGACGTCGGCCATTACAGCGCGATCGCGGTCGACGGCGACGGTCACGTGCACATCGCCTACAACAAGGAAGTCTCGCGCGCTTCGATCGGCGTGCGTTACGCAACCGACGCCGGCGGCGCCTGGAGCGCCGAAAATGTCGACAGCGGGCAAGACGTCGGCTCGTTTCCCGCCCTGGCGCTGGACGACGACGGCGCGCCGTGCCTGACCTACAACGGCGCCGACGAGATTTTCCTCGCCTGTCTGGACGATAAGGGCTGGACGAGCCAGGCGCTGCCCGACAGCTATGCCAACCAGCGCGACAGCGGGTTGGCCTTTGACGGCGACGGCGACCTGCACATCGTGTACCTGTCGACCGACGCTCCCGATAAGTTGCGTCACGCCTATGGCCTTCCAGGTTCGCTCGTTGATGAGTCGATTGCCGGCACGCCCAACGTCGGCGACACGCTGGCCATGGCCGTCGACGCCGACGATGTGGTTCATTTTACTTATTACAATTATTCGTTGGTCGGCGTGATGTACGGCAACAACGCCGCGAAAGACTGGACGGCCGCCAACATCGGCAGCGGCACGCCGGTGTTCGTCGCCGCCAACGCCGTCGACGACGTGGTCATCTCCCTGGGCGGTCTGGGCGTATTCCGCCAAACGGGCGGCGGGTGGTCGCAGCAATACTTCGATCGCGGCTTTACCGTGGAGGATGTCGCGTTGGCCGCCGACGGCAGCGGCAACCTGCACGCCGTCTACTTCGACAGCACCTTCCAGGCGCTGACCTACGCCCGACAAAGCGGCAGTGAGTGGACGACCGAGGTCATCGAGGAAGCGTTGGGCAACAATGTCGAGAACGTCGACCTGGTCCTCGACGGCGACGACAAAGCGCACATCACCTTTTACAACGGCCTGACCACGCACCTGGGCTATGCGACCAACGTATCGGGTTCATGGGTGCTCAGCGACATCGATGACGCCGATTTCGTCGGCCGCGACAATTCGTTGGCCATCGACGGCAACGGCGATCTACACGTCAGCTACTCCGACGACGCGCACGGCAGTCTGATGTATGCGACCGACGTCGGCGGTGCGTGGGCGCACTACACGGTCGACGACCAGGGCCTGGTCGGTTCGGAAAGCAACATCGCGGTCAACGGCGACGGCGACGCCGTTATTGCCTATGTCGATCTGAGCGACTACGACATCAACCTCGCGGTCGGCGGCGAGGACGACTGGACGATCGAAACCGTCGACCGCGATGGCGGCAACGACGTTTCACTCGCGATCGACGGCGACGGTAAACCGCATGTCGCCTATGTCGGCGCCGGCTTGCGTCACGCGGTGAAGGACGGCAGTTGGACGATCGACTCGGTCGACTCGCTGGCCTTGGAAATGGAAACCGATATCGTTGTGCGCGACGACGGCCGGGTTTTCATTGCCTATCAAAGCCTCGATTGGAATTTGAGTCTCGCCCAAGCGGGCGGTTCCTGGTCGACGTCCATCCTGGATGAAATCGGCGATACCGGCGAGCATGTGTCGATGCTGCTGACGTCCGGCGGCGATTGGAATATCGCTTACGTGTCTTACGGCGCCGTTTGGTTGGCGACGCCCCGCTGAGGTTCGGCGACGCGCCGCACGGCCATCAGCGCCGCCGCATCGGTCATCACCGGCATCGTCGCGTGCGTGCCGCGCCGCACGGCGTAGCGCCAGTCGACCGTGCGCCCGTCGTCCCAGACCTTGCGCAACGCCAGAAGCGCCCGCGCCACATCCTTTGCTTTGGCCGGTTGCGGCACCCGGTAATAAACCAACTCGAAGGGCTGCCGCAACCGGCCAAAGCAAAGGATGTGGCGCGGGCGCTTCT
>DAINPV010000187.1:0-7940 GCA_036743315.1 bacterium
GCCACGGTTCGTCCACCAGTTGGGCCGACGGTCCGCCGGTCAATCAGGCGCAGGTGCGCACCCTGACCAACACGACTTATCCGCTGGTGCTCTCGCACGCCTGCAGCACCGGTTCCTACACGATGCCCGAATGCTTCGCCGAAACCTGGCAGCGCGTGCCCAACGGCGCGCTGGCGTTTTGGGCCGGTTCGGAAAGCACCTACTGGGACGAGGACGACATTCTGGAAAAGGGCGAGTTCTACGGCCTGACCCGCGGCGACGATGAAACGCGCCCGGCGATTCCCTGGGTGTCGGGCATCACCGACTTCGGTCTGCTCAAGCTGTTCGAACACTACGCGGGCGGCGGCCGGACCAAGCTGTATTTCGAAATGTACAACCTGTTCGGCGATCCGGAATCGTTCGTTTACACCGCGCAGGCGGCGACGATCGCGCCGGTCTACGAAAGCGAACTGCCGACCTCGACCACAACGGTGACCGTCACCGTTCCGGGCCAGGAATACATGATGATCGGTCTAGCGAAAGACGGCGTGCTGTACGGTTCGGGCTACACCGGCGCCGACGGCAAGATCAGCATCGACCTGATCGAACCGGTCAGCGAAGGTTTGACGTTGAGCTTGACCGTGACGGGCCACAACGTGAAACCGTTCATCGGCTCAATCACCTTCACCGACAACGCCGGCGACGACGATGATGACGACACCGGCGACGACGATGACACCGGCGACGATGACGACACCGGCGACGATGACGACACCGGCGGCGACGACGATGACGACGATGACAGCATCGGCGACGATGACGATGACGATGACGATTCGGGCGGTTGCGGCAACTAAGTTATTCAATGCCGATCGAAAAGGGCGCGTTCATTCGCGCCCTTTTTTTTATCCAGGCAACCGCTCATAATTGGTCGACTTCGCAACCGACGATGTGAGCATGAAAAGCAAGGACCAACCGTTTTCCCGATCGGCCGTCGCGATTTTCGTTCTGATCGCGACGGGCTTTGTCGCAGCCAACCTCGCGGTACTGGCAGTCGATCGCTCGCCGATCGTCATGGATGCGGCGGGGTATTACAGCAACGCCGTCGATTATCACAACGCGTTGTTCGCCGACGATGGGTTTTATCCGTTCGTCCTGCCCTCGCACTCGTTTCGCCCGCCGTTGATGCGCATGCTCGCCGGTTGGCTCCTTACGGCGTTCCCGCTTTGGCCGGACCCGGACATCGTCCTCGTTTTGCACCAAGTGTATTTCGTGCTGTTGCTGTTCGGCGTTTTTCAATTCGTGCGCAAAACGGCGCCGGGCGAAAGCGAAATCGTGCCGCTGCTGGCCGTGCTGATGACGGCCGCCCTGCCCGGCGTGTTCGGCCAGGCGCGGGCTTTCATGCACGAGATGCCGTTGACGGCGGCGGTTTGGCTGTCGTTGGCCGCGCTGGTGCACACCGACCATTTCCAGCGGCGCGGCATGAGCCTCGCCTTCGGTTTCGCCTGCGCCCTCGGTCTGTTGAGCAAGCAAATCTTCGTGATTTTCATGGCGGCGCCGGTGACGATCGCCCTGGCGGTCGCCTGGCGCAGCAACCGCACCCACAAACGGATGCTGATCAACCTGCTGGTCGCCGCGCTGCCGGTGTTGGTCTTCGCCGTGCCGTGGTACCTGTTCTTTTTCGCCCGCAGTTACGCGCTCAATCGCCAGGCGAACGAACTGCCCGAATCCTTCGCCGACCTGCGCCTGACCGCCAATTACCTACGCATCATGTGGCACGAGCAGATCGGTCCCGTCCCCTTGCTCCTGGCCGCGGCCGGAGCGTTGCGGACGATCGGCCGCGCCCACTTGCGCCAACGGTACGGCACGATGTGGCTCGCGTTCGCCGGCTGTTTCTTTCTCGCCTATCTCTATTTTTCCTCCGCTGAACCGCAGATCTTGCGCTTGACGCTGCCGTGGGCGCCGCTCGCTCCGATCGTCGCCGCGATTGGCTTGTTCGGCGAACGGGAAAGCCTTTCGCGCACCGGTCGCTGGGCCGCGAACGGTCTGTTGGCGCTCATTGCCGGATTCTGCCTGTTCAGTTATGGTTATCTGAGCTTCACGCCCGCACATTTCGACCGCCAACCGTCCACGCTCGACAACCTGCTCACACTGCCGTTCCAACCGTTGCACCACTGGTCGTTGTCGGAGCACGGCGTCATGCAGATCAACCGCATCGGCGTGAGCGGTTGGTTTACCGCCAACATGCTGGCCAGCAGTTTTGAAACCGAAACCCGCAAGGATCAGCGCGTTCTCATTCTCGAAGCGGAAGGCATGACGCCCCTGGATGAGGGCCTGGCCGCGGAATTGGCCAAACGCGATTGGGACATCACCGTGCGGAAGATGACCTACACGGTCGACGGCGACGAGGCGCTGCAACAGGCCGACGCCGTGCTCGGCTGGCCCGACTTGCTGGTGTTGCATCTGCCGGATTACCCGCTCCGACCGGAGCAATTCGTCAAACTGAAACTGTTGCATGACGGTTCCTGGTACAACCTGATTCAAAGCATCAACCGCGACGGATGGTATTGGGTGAACCGCAATTTGCAGCCCGACCCGCAGGCGGCGCCGCCGGTCGGCTCGCGGCAAATTTATCCGCCTATCCCAGATAACCCAACGCCTTAAGCCGCTCGATCACCTTGCCCCGCTCGGCGTCGGCGTACGCGTGCGGATCGCGCACCAGCGCGGGCGCGGGCGGTCCGAAGGTCACGGCGCGGTGCTCGGCAAGACACATCGCGGTCAACACATGACCGTCCAGGTCGTTGGGCGCCGGCCAATTCAGCAGGTGAAACGCTGACGGCACGACGTCCATAATGTTCGCCCCGACGATCTCCCCCGGTTGGATTTTCGGCCCTGCCGCGAGCAGCACGCCATGCAGCCGATGGTTGCCGCTGTGGTTGACGACGGGCGGCCCGACCGGTTGACGGCCCCAGAACTCGGTAGCGCCGCGCGTGATGTACGCGTAGTCACGCATGATCACCAGCAGATCCGGCGCCTGCGGCAGGCAGTCGCCGTGGTAAATCTCCTCCTTGCGCACGACCGCGTCGACCACCGGCAGCCCGTCGTCCGGATCGGTCACGGCCAGCAGCGCCTCTTTCACCCAAGCAGTCACTTCGGCGACCTGGTGGCCGATAACGATGCCATCCGGCTCGCGGCCGGCGCGATTGAGCCAGATGTTGCCGAACAGGCCGCGCGAATAGGCCATCGTCTTGCGCCAATCGACGGTCGCGAAGGTCAGCCGGCGCGGATCGCACAGACCGCGCGCCAGCAGGTCGTCGTTGTCGGGCAGATCCTCCGTCGCGGGCAGACGGCGGTGCATCCAGCTATGGCGCGGATCGCCGTCCGCCGGCGGCTCGGGCGGCACGAACGCGCGCACCTTCGCCGGAGCGAAGCGCAGCAACCCGGCGTCCAGGAGTACGCGGTTGAGGTACACGTCGCGGCGCAGTTCGCCGAAGCCGTGATCGCTGACCACCAACAGATGATCGTCGGGCGTTAGCCGTTCGCGCCAAGCGCCCAGCGCCTCGTCCAACGCGCGATAGCCCGCGAATATCGCGCCGCCCAGATCGCGGTGCGCCGTCGGATCCGCGCGATGCGCGGCGGTCATTTCGCGCCACAGCGCATGCTGCAGGCGATCGGCCAGCACGTACACGAACAGCGAAAGGTCGGGGGCGTGATGGTCGAACAGACGCAGGAAAGCGCCGTGGTGCGCGCCGTGCATGGCGAAAACGCGGGCGAGAAATTCCTCCGGCGTGTCGTACCAATGGGCCATCACGTCGATCGGATAATCGCCGCCCAAGTCGCTTAATATTTCCGGCGGCCAGACGCCCTGCTCGATGCGCGGCGTGTGCATGCCGGTGACCATAAAGCCCGGCAGCGGCGCGGGCGGCCAACTCAGCGGTACATTGGCCACGCCCAAGCGCGCACCCTCCGGCGCGAACTGCCAGAACGCGGGCGCGGCGCGGTCGGCCGAAGTGGTCAGCTCAACCTCATAGCCGCCGGATGTGCGTTTGCCGAAATCGAAGATGCCGTGCCGCCCCGGGTTCACCGCGGTGATCAGGCTCGTCCATGCCTGGGGCGTCAGCGGATGCAGCGTCGAACGCAGGTTGCCCCACGCACCGCGTTCGATCATCCATTGCAGATTGGGCAGGTGTCCCGCCCGGGCCCAGGGGAACGCCAGCGAAGGTTCAGCGCCGTCCAGACCAATGATGATCAGGCGCGCCATGGCCTACTCCAGCAGAAACACCAGGGTGGATTGGCCGGCAGGCAACGGTTCGTCGCCGGGCGGCAGGAAGGCGATGCCCTCGCGCCAGCCGGGGCGTGAATCAGCGGCCATTTCGAGCCAGGTCAGCGGCTCACAGCGATAGTAGTTGCCTTCCCATACCGCTTTGACCAACTCGAAGCGCGCCGCTTTCAATTCCCGCGGACGATCCTCCGCAAATATGCCGTGCACCAGTGGCGGATCGTATTCGGCATGGCCGGCCATCTTGCAGGCCAGCGGCAGCACGTACAGCGCCAGGCAGACGGTCGCAGCGGCCGGCTCGGCGGGAACGGCGAACCACCAGCCGTCGTCGCACTGGCCGAAGCACAGCTCGCCGCCCGGCATCTGCGCCACCTGATCGAAGACGATCTCACCGCCCATTGCGGTAAACACGTCCTTGGCCGTGCGCCAGGATTTTTCGATCGGCGGCACCAGCGTTACAACCAGGTCGGCTTCGGTAAAGACGCGGTTGAAGGCGGCACGCAGCAGTTCCTGGTCGCTGGGAACCATGCCCATGTCCAGCGGCAGTTGCCCGGCGCACTGGCAGCGCGCCACGGTCAGGCCGTGGGCGGCGAGTAGATCGTTTCCCAGCTTTTCGTCGAAGGCCGGATCCTCGCTTTCCATCGTCACCAGCCCGACGGTCGTTTGCCGGCAAACGACGTAATGTTCGTCTTCCCACGCGGCGGCGAGCAGGCCCATTTTCGACGGATTGAGCCGCGCGCCCACGCGCAGACCGGCGACGGCTTCGCCCAGCGCGCGCCCCATGGCGGCGAAGGACGGCACCGTTTCGGTTTCGACTTGATAGTCCAGGGCCAACACACGTTGACGCGCTTCGGCAAACAGCGGCATGACCGGCTTCCTTCTTGTGGTTTGGTAAGGCGACGTTGCGGCCCGACGACCGTTGCGGCGGCGTCAGCGGGGCCGCTTGGAAATCACGCGGTCGATTAAACCATATTTTTTGGCTTCCGGCGCGCTCAAATAAAAGTCGCGGTCGGTATCCTTGGCGACCTGGTCGTAGTCCTTGCCGGTGTGCTGGACGAGAATCTCGTTCAGCCGCTTTTTCAGGCGCAGAATTTCCTGCGTTTGAATCTCGACTTCCTTGGCCGGACCGAAGGCGCCGCCCATCGGTTGATGAATCATGATGCGCGCGTTGGGCAGCGCGTAGCGCTTTTTCGGCGCGCCGGCGGCCAGCAGCAGCGCGCCCATGCTCGCCGCCTGGCCGATGCAGCAGGTGACCACCTCGGGCTGGATGTACTGGATGGTGTCGTAAATAGCCAGACCGCCGGTGACCACGCCGCCGGGACTGTTGATGTACAACCAGATGTCGGCCTGCTTATCCTGGTTTTCCAGAAACAGCAGTTGCGCGACCACCAGATCGGCCTTTTTATCGTCAATCTCGCCGGTCAGAAAGATCGTGCGATCCTTGAGCAGCAGCGAGAAAATGTCGTATGCGCGCGCTTGTTTTTCTTCCGCATCGATGATCATCGGAATCATGATTTCCTCCGCATTTCGTCCAGGGCGCGCATCCTAACACGCACATTCCACGGCGGCAACACCGGAAGCGAAACGCCATGAACGGCTTGGCAGGCGGGGGAAGCTGTGGTTTCATGAGGCGATTCATCCCACGCAAGGAGCCTGACATGCGCAAAAACCTGTTGCGTTTTTTCGTCGCGGCGCTGCTGGCCGTCATGCTGACCTCCTGCGCCGGCGTGTTGACCTGGGTGGCCTATCGGCACGATCCGCAAGGCCCGCAAATCGCCGGCACATTCGAGTTGCCCGGCCTGACCGAACCGGTGGAGGTGATCCGCGACCGCTGGGCGATTCCGCATATTTTCGCCGACGCAGAAACCGACCTGATGCGCGCCATGGGCTACATTCACGCACAGGATCGCCTGTTCCAAATGGATCTGTTCCGGCGAATTATCGAAGGCAAACTGGCCGAGGTACTCGGCGACATACCGTTGGATTCGGTGATGTCGCTGGGCGGCAAATCGACCGTCGAGCAGGACATGGGCATGCGCATCCTGGGCTTCGAGCACAGCGCGGCGATTTTCGCCGAGATGCTGCCGCCGGCGGAGCGGGCGCTGTTCGAAGCGTACGCCCAGGGTGTCAACGCGTTCATCGCCCAGCATGCCGACGACCTGCCGGTGGAATTCGGTTTGCTCGGTTACGAGCCGACGCCGTGGGAGGTGAAGGATTCGATCGCCATGGCGCGGTTCATTTCGTGGGGATTGGCGTCCAATTATCCACTGGAACTGATGCGCGCGGCGGCCGACAACACCGTCGGCGCGGGCAGCGGCGAGAAACTGCTGCCGCCGTTCTCCATGCAATCCACGCGCATTTTGCCCGACTACAAGTTGAAGCGCAAAAGCTTCCCTTTGCCGTTCAACCGTACGCCACTGACCGGACTGACGAGCGAAGAGCTGAGCAACCAAACGATATACGCACTGTTGCATAACCGCGGCGGCCGCACGATCGAAGCGAGCAACAACTGGACTGTCGACGGTTCGCGCTCTCTGTCGGGCAAGCCGCTACTGGCCAACGATCCGCACCTGACGCACCTGGCGCCGTCGTTTTTCCACCTGATCCACCTGGCTGGCGCAGGCTACGACACGATCGGCGCGAGCTTCCCGGGTGTGCCCTTCGTCATCCTCGGCCACAACCGCGGCCTGGCCTGGGCGGTGACCAACTGCCAGGCCGACGTACAGGACCTGTACCTGCACAAGGTCGACCCGCTGCACCCGGAACGTTATTTGTATAAGGATACGTGGGAGGATTTCGTCGTCCGCGAAGAAACCGTGCAGGTCAAGGAAGGCACGCACCTGCGGCCGGAGAAGATCAATGTGCGCGTCAGCCGCTTCGGGCCGGTGGTGACGGACCTGGTGAATCCGGACCGTTCGCGCGACGTGTTGAGCCTGCGCTGGGTGGGCATGGACTTCGCCGACGATCCCGACCTGTTCTGGCGACTGGAACAAGCCGGCTCGTTCAAGGAGCGCAAAGAGATGGCGCACGAGTACGCCGGGCGGCGCGGCGACGACATCACCGCCCTGCGGCAGCTCAACCGCGGACGCTCCTGCGACGACTTCTTCCAAGCCCTGACCTATCTGGGCTCGCCGCGGCAGAACTGGATCTGCGCCGACGCCGCGGGCGCCATCGGCTACGCGGCTGCCGGGCTGATCCCGGTGCGCAACAGCGGCGACGGCACGCGCATCGCCCGCGCCTGGAAAGACGAAGGGCGGTGGATCGGCTTCATTCCGTTCGCCGATCTGCCGCAAGCGCGCAACCCGAAACGCGGGTACATCGTCACGGCCAACAACGAGACGATGGACATGGGTGCCTACCCCTACCCCTGGGCCGACTCCTTCGTGCCCGGCGACCGCGCAACGCGCATCGGCGAGATGATCGAGGAGCGCGCGCGATTGGACGTGGCCGACTTTTCGCGCATCCAGGGCGACCGGCTCAGCGGGCAGGCCAAGCGGTTCAAGCCGCTATTCATCGCGGCGGCCAAAGGCGACGAGGCGCTGACCGACGCACGGCTGGTGCTCGAGCGCTGGGACGACGTCGCCGACGCGGACAGCGCGGGCGCGGCGTTGTTCTACGTGGCGCTGGACCATCTCATGCGCGCGGTCATGGCCGACGAGATGGGCGAGGACCTGTTCTTCCA
>DAINPV010000188.1:0-7909 GCA_036743315.1 bacterium
CATCCGCGCCGATTCCGCTCAGCAATCGCCAGCAGCAGGAGATCAAGAAAATCTTTGACGACCCGATCCTCAAGAATGCGCAATTAAGCGTCAAGGTGCAGCGCGTGCGCGACGGGAAGCCGCTGCTGGCGCGCCAGTCGAATCAACTGTGCATTCCCGCCAGCACCAACAAACTGGTGACCGGTTCGGCGGCGCTGAACCTGCTCGGCCCGCAGTACCGTTTCGTCACCAAAGTGCTGGCCGACAGCCGGCCCGATGCCGAGGGCAATGTGCATGGCAACCTGTACATTGTCGGCAGCGGCGATCCCAGTTTGGACTTGGAGCAGGTGTATGCGCTGGCGCACGGCGTGCGCATCGCCGGGGTGAAAAAGGTGCTCGGCGATCTGGTCGGCGACGATTCGTTCCATGACCAGGAGCGTTTCTACGCCGATTGGGGCCGGCAGACGCACCGCGCGTACCACGCCTCGTTGGGCGCGCTGTCGGTGAATTACAACACCATCGCTTTCTGGGTGCGGCCGGGGGCGGACGAGGGCGCGCCGGCGACGGTGACCATCGAGCCGCTGCTGCCCGGGGCCAAAGTCAGCGGGACGATTCAGACGGTCGCGGGCGCCGGTAATAAATGCTATCTGAATTTGACCAACGGCTCGGCGCATGTGTCGGGATCGGTCGGCTTGTTGGCGCAACCCAACCCGACGTTCCATGCGGTGAGCGATCCGTTGCCGCTGGCGCTGGCCGCTTTTCGTGAAGCCTTGGCCAAAGAAGGCGTGAAGATCGTCGGCCAAAGCCGGGGAGGGAAAGCGCCGGCAAATAAATTCCTCATGTACAAGCATGAAAGCGAACAGTTATCGCAGATCCTACGCCATCTGTTCCGCTTCTCGAACAATTTCACCGCCGAACAGATTCTGCGGACGATCGGCGCGGTGCAAACCAGGCAAGCCGGTTCGCGGCAGAACGGTGCGCAGGCGGTTACCGATTGGCTCAAGCGCAACAATCTTTACCAGGAAGGCGCGGTTGTGTACGACGGCTCCGGTCTGTCGCGGCAGAATCTGCAAAGCGCCGATTCCATGGTGTCGATTCTGCATTGCATGGCCCGCAATCCGCGCGTGTTTCCCGAGTTTCTCGAAGCGCAACCGATCGCCGGCGTCGACGGCACTTTGCGCTTCCGCTTCCGGAAAAGTGCGCTCAAGGGGCAGGTGCGGGCCAAGACCGGTCTGCTCAACGGCGTCATCTCGCTGGCGGGTTATTGTTATGATGCGCGCGGCGAGCTGTATTCCTTCGCGGCGTTGGTCAACAACTATCAGCCGAATCAGGGGGTGCGCGGCCCGCAATTGCTGACCGAACGCCTGCTGGAAATCCTGATGGAATAGCCTGGCGCAAGGGAGTTCGATGAAGAAATTTTTCCTGACGGTCTGTCTTGCCTTGGCGCTGACGGCGACGACGGCGAATGCCGCGTTCGTGCGCAACGTTTGTCGGGTCAAAGGACGCGTGGCCGAAGTGGTGACGACCGATCTGGACAGCGACCGTTTTGCCGACCTGGTCGTTTCCTATCGGTTCGGCGCGCCGCCCGACGCCCAGGCGCGTCTCGCGATTTTTCTGGGCACGGGGCAAGGCTATACGGATGCCCCGGATATTGAATTTGCCGTGCCGGCCGATACGTGCCTGTTCGACCTGGCCGATTTGGACGACGATGGCATTGATGAAGTTATTTTGTTTCGCAAATGGAGCGTGCAGTACGTCAAGTTGACCGACGAGGGCGCGCAAACCCCGCAAACATTGATTAAAATGGGCTCCGGCATTCTATTCCCACCGTTCAATGGGCAGTTGCCGTATGAGGATCTAGCACGCGATTGGTCTGGCGATGGCCGGATCGCCGTGGCGCTGCCCGATTACGGCGCGTTGCGCATGTTCCGCTCCGACAACGAGGAGAACATGGTCGCGGCCGAAACGATCGGCGTGCCGCTGCGCAGTTGGATCAACACGCACGGCCTGCAGCCGCCGGGCATGCCCGATTACACGATTTCCTCGTCGGTGCGCTTTCCGATGATCTTCACTGGCTCACGACAAAACGAACGTGACCTGTACCTGGCGCGCGGCGAGTCGCTGTGGTTGTATCGGGGCGCGGGCGGGCGCTTTGCCGTGCAGGGGCGCAAGTTCACTTTGCCGATTCTGTCGCCCGCCGAACGTGCGCAGGAAAACATGAACGTGCTCACGCTCGTCGACGACCTCGACGGCGACGGTCGGGTCGATGCGATGATCAACAAATTCGGCGGCGGGCTGACGAATTTTTCCAGCGAAGTGCATATTCATCGCGGCATCGAAGGCGGCTTCGCCGAAAAGCCGGGCTTCACGCTGACCGCCTCGGGCTACATGGCCGGCCTGCGTTTCTGGGATATCGACGGCGACGGTCGTAAGGAAATGGGTATGCCCGCCGCGGAGATCGGTCTGGTGCAACTGGCGCGCATGTTCCTGAGCAAGAAAGTAAAAGTGGACGTCAAACTCTTCGCTTGTCGCGGTCCGGTCGGTCCACAGATGTATGCCGAAAAGCCGACGATTTCGAAAAACGTGACCCTGGATTTGAATACCGATACCGGCCAGTTGATCGGTTTTGTGCCCAGTTTCGAAGGCGATTTCGACGGTGACGGCAAGCCGGATTTCTTTATGGCTTACGAGGGCGGTTTCGGCGTATGGCGCAACCAGGGCAACATGCGGATCGCCGCCGAACCGTTTTTAAAACAGACCTTGGCGGCCCCGCAGGAGTATCGCCTGGAATATCTGGACAACGACAAGAAGAGCGATTTGCTGTTGTGGAACCCGACCGATCCGACGCAAGACAACCAGATCGTCGTTCTGCTCAACCGCAACTAGGCGCGAAACGTTCCCACCAAATCGGCAAGATCGGCAACCTCGCGTTTAGCGAGCCATTCTTCCATTTCGTGGGCGATCAATAGCGGGGCGCGCGGATCGCGGAAGTTCGCCGTGCCAACTTGCACCGCTCGGCAGCCGACGCGGATGAATTCGAGGGCGTCGCGCCCGTTGTCGATGCCGCCGATGCCGACCACCGGCACCTCGACCGCGCGCGCCGTTCGCCAGGCTAGGTGCAGCGCCACCGGTTTGATCGCCGGACCGCTCAGACCACCGGTGACGTTGCCCAGCTTCGGCGTACCGGTTTCCAGGTCCATGGCGATGCCCAACAGGGTATTGATCGCCGACAGCGAATCGGCGCCGGCTTCGACCGCGACCCTAGCCATCGCCGTGATGTCGGTGATGTTGGGCGACAGCTTGACCATCATGTGTTTATCGGTTGTCCGGCGGATCTTCTCGACCAGCGCGCCCAGCATGTCCGGCTGTGTGCCGTACACCAGCCCGCCGGCCTTGACGTTCGGACAACTGACGTTGATCTCCAGACCGCTCACGCCGTCGCCGCGCGGCGAACTGAGCTGCTCGACGACCAGCAGGTAATCGTCGTCGCTTTCGCCGTACACGTTGGCGACGACCGTCGCGCCCAAATCGCGCAGGCGCGGCAGTTTCTGCGTCAGGAAATTCTCGATGCCCGGATTCTGCAAGCCGATGGAATTGAGCATCCCGGCGGCCGTCTCGACGATGCGCGGCGGCTTGTTGCCCGCGCGCGGCAGCGGCGAAATGCCTTTGACGACCACCGCGCCGATCGCGGACAAATCGGTCAGATCTTCATATTCCAGGCCGTAACCGTAGGTGCCCGACGCCGCCATCACCGGATTGGTCAGGCGCAGGCCGCGGCCGAGATCGACGCTCATGTTCGGACGCTTCATCGGTTTTCATCCCAGGGAAGATGGTTGATGTCGAAGACCGGTCCTTCGTGGCACACGCGCTCATAGCGGACCTTGCCGTGTACATCCCGGCCCACTTCGACGGCGCAGCCGTAGCACGAGCCGACGCCGCAGGCCATCATCGTTTCCAGGCTGACCTGCCCGGGCACGCCGTGACGATAACACAGCGCCGCCACCGCTTTGAGCATCGGCATCGGGCCGCAGGCGAGCACCTGACTCTTCGCCGCGTCGCCGTTTTGCAGATAGGCGGCGAGGAGCGCGGTGATCAAGCCCTTCTCGCCGGTGCTGCCGTCTTCGGTGGACAAGGTGACGGGCATGGCGAAATCGTCTTTGGTCGGCAGATCGTCGGCGGTGCGTCCGCCGAAAAAGAGCTGCATTTTTTTCTTCCGCTGTTGCAGATCGTCGACCAGGAAAAGCAGCGGGGCGATGCCGATGCCGCCGGCGACTAATAGAAACTTTTCCACTTGCGTAGCGGGAACGAACACGCCGTCCCCCAGCGGTCCCATTACGTTGAGCGTTGTGCCGGAACGTTGCTGCGCCAGAATTTTCGTGCCTTCGCCGACGACCTTGAACAGTACTTGCACCTTATCGTCGACCACGCGATGAATGCTGAACGGACGGCGCAGCAGCGGCGCGTTGGGACCGGGAATCTCGAGCGAGAGAAACTGGCCGGGGCGAGCTTCGCGCGCCAGATCGGGAAATTCGACGGTCAGCCGATAATAAAATTCACTCAGCCTGTCCATCGCCAAGAGCGGCGCGTCCGCGATGAATTTTCTGCTCACGACGGTTCGTCTCCTTGCCAGCGACGGGTGAGGATCAGTGCGTCCTCGCCCGTATCGGTGTAGTAGTTTTTGCGGATGAAGGATTGCTCGAAACCGGCCCGGCGGTACAACGCCAGAGCGGCACTGTTGGTCGGGCGCACTTCCAGCCAGACGATTTCCACGCCGCGTTGCCGGCCGCGCGCCATGGTTTCGGCAAGCAACCGCGTGCCCAGGCCGCGCCGTTGATATTCCTCGTCGACGGCGATTTTCAGTAGGTGCAGTTCGTCGGCGACGATATACGACAGGCTGTAGGCGATGATCGTCGCGCTGCTTTTCATGGCGAGAAACAAGGTGCTGTCGCGTTCGAGCGAGGATTGCAGGCTGTCGATGTGCCAGGGAGTGGGAAAGGCCTCGACCTCGATGACCATGATCTGTTCGAGGTCGTCGCGCGTTACGTCCTCGATCCGGAAATCGTCGCTCACGATAATCCTTTAATCGTCGTCATCTTCGTCGTCGAAATCGCGATCGATCACGTCAACCTGAATGCGGTAGGTGGTCTCGATGAAGTCCATCAGTTCCGCGAACAGGTCGCCGTAGTCGCCGCCGACTTCGTCGGCCGATTGATTGACGTAATAGCCGTAACCGCGGCCGCCGTCGACCGCCCGCGAGCCGTCGACGACCACGAGGATCGCTTGTTTGATCAGCAGCCGGTTCGCCAGGTCGCCCTGGTAGGTCAGCAGTTCCGCCCACTCGCGCACCGTGCTGTCGCGATCGTGCAGCACGTAGACGATCGGGAAGACCTTCCACTCGCTGCGTTCGTCGAAGTAGCCGGCCGGGAAACCGATGCCGTATTCGACGTCGGTGTCGAGCACGTCGCTGTAATACGAACGGATCTGCCAGACGGCTTTGCTTTCCTTGGGCACGTTGTCGTACAGGCCGTTGGGCATGCGCTGCGAGAGGAAGCTCAGCGCGTGATTCAGGCGCGCCATGCGCGAGCCGTCGGCCGCGGTGCTCCACGCGTCGCGATATTCGCCGGGCACTTGCAGATAGGCATATTTTTCTCCGAACCACAGCTCCCGCGTCGGCACGTAGGTGGCGGAAAGGAAGTTCTCGTAGCGGCCCAGTTCGTTGGCGATACAGAAGGCTGCGCCAGGCGTCGCTTCATTCAGGCGGTTTTCCAGGCGCGCGACGAGAGCGTCCGTCTGCGCCGAATAGCCCCATGGATCGCCGGGCAAGGCGTCCAGATAGATGCTGCCGCGATAGCCGGGGGCAACGTCAAAGGCCGCGTCGGCCGCCAGCGAATAGGGATCGTTCGCCAGCCACATATCCACGCGCGGGTTGTCGTCGTAGCGTCCGTTGCCTTCGCCGTAATCGTCGGTGCCGTTGACGCCGTCGATGCCGTAGTCATTGTACGGTTCGCCGCTATCGTACCGGCCGTTGTCGTTGCTGTCGGTAAACGGTTCGTGCAACTGCATGATGATCGGTTCGCCGGCGTCGCGGCGGCCGTTGCCGTTCAAGTCGTGCGCCAATAAAAATTCCACCGGCAGACCTGTGGTGTCGGCGAAGGATACCGAGGGAATCGTGCCGTTCGGATTGTCCGGCGTGATAATGCCCGGGTACGTATGTGGTTCGAAGCTGACGAAATCGTCGCCTTCCACTTCCGGCGGGTAGAAGTTGCTGTCCTCGTTGTCGTAAAACGGATTGCCGAATGCGCCGATCAGATCCCGCATGGCCAGCAGTCGTTCGCGGCGGGACAGGTCGTCCGGCCAATTGTCGAAGTCGGCCAGCAACGCTTCCATTTCGCTCAACTGTCCACGTAAGTCGGCCGGTCCGCCCAACGCCACGGTCACGTTGAACATCTGCGGATCGTCCATCGCCAGGCGCAGCGCGGCCAACGCTCCTTCGCCGAAACCCAGCACGGCGCGGTAGTTGCCGTCGAAGGTTTCGTCGATGATGTTCGTGCTGCAAACCGGTTCGCTGTCCACTTCGTCATAATCGCCGTTGTCGCAGGCGCAAGCTCCCCAGGCGAGCAGGAGCGTGAATATCCATAACCATTTGAAACGCAAAGGAAATCTCCTCATTAATGATCCGGGGTCAAAGTTGCGCAATGCTAGCACCGGCGCGGGGCGAGTGTCAATCATTCGGCTCACTGGAAATTATCGCGTAAAATGACCAGTTGTGCGCGAGCGCGGATCTCGGCAATGTGATCCTGCAGCTTCTGATTGTAAATGTCGCGTTCGGCGATTTTCTCCAGTTCGGCTTCGTCGGCGTCCGGATATTTCTGCGCCAATTCTTCCTCGTGTTCGGCAAAGTAGGAATTGAGCGACAACTTGACCTGAATGCCGATTTTCTTTTCCAGGTATTGCTCGATCGCCAAACGCCGTTGCATGGTCCGAGCGATCGGCCGGAAATACTTGTACGATACGTTTTCGGGTATCGGCACACCGTCGTCGCGCAGTTCGTATTGCAGCAACCATCGTTTATAAGCTTTTTCGCTGCCGAAGGATTCGCGGAACGTCTTCATCTCACCGGCGACCTTTTTTCCCGACACCTCGCCGAAGCCCATTTTCCGCGCCTGCAGGTAAAGCAATTTGGCGGCCAAAATTTCCTGGAATACTTCCTGATCGGTGAGCCGCGCCGGCGGCTCGGCTTGACTGAACCACACCTTGGTGCGCTCCAGCATGATCCGCTCCACCCGTATGTCTTCCAGCGTGATGATTTCATTTTCCAAGGTGGCGACGATCGAATCGACCATGACCGAATTGTCCTTGGCTGCCGACACGCCGGCCCAAACAGCCAGCAATGCCAGCAGGATCGTCACGGCAAAAATGTGCTTCCTCATCGGCGCTCCTTGATTAGAAACTACATACGGCATGTAAGCGTGAAACGCAAGCAAGGCGGGAAAATCAACCGATAAGCTCGCGGTAAAGGGCGTTGTAGGTTGCGGCGATTTCCCGCCAGTCGAACGGTTGCGCCGAGGCTTGCGCGGCGGCCGACAAGCGCTCGGGCTGCGGGTGATGCAAGAGGCGGAGGATCGCCTCGGCGAGCCCGGTTGCATCGCCCGGTTGCGCCAGCGCGCCGTTTTCGTCTTCATGGATCACGTCGGCGACGCTGCTGATGCGCGTGGCCGCCACCGGCGCGCCCGCGGCCAGCGCCTCGGCGATGACCACCGGCATACCTTCGGTTTCGCCTCGTTCGGTGACGACGGACGAGAGCGCCACCGTATCGGCCCAATGATAATAATGTTTCACTTCGCTATGGGGGCGCGGTCCGAGCAATTCGACCGCGCCGGCTAGATCGTTCTCGGCGGCCCGCCGCTCCAAGGCGGCGCGTCGGTCGCCG
>DAINPV010000189.1:0-7809 GCA_036743315.1 bacterium
CTTCCGGACGATGGTGCGCCACGGCCGCGCGCAAGGTTTCGCCCGCCGCGCGCGCAGGCATGGCGATCAGCCGGTCGCTTGGCAGATGCCGCGCGAACCCGGCGGCGTCGTCGGCGAACGAGAGCGCCGCGTCGAGCCGTCCGGCCTCCAACAGCGGCGCGCAGACCACCGGCTTGCCCGCCTGACAGGCGCGGATCAATGCGGGCGGCAAGGCATACACGGGCAGGGCGTCGAGTTGGTAGGGCAGCAGTGCCGCATGCAGGCGCGTCCACATCGTTTCGTCGTCGTCGGGACGCAAATGCAGATTCGGCAGGCGGCGTTCGGCTTCGCGGAGAAAGGGTTCGTTCGCCGCCTCGCCGCCCACGTAGAGTTGCAGGCGGCGCTCGCCTTGCGCCAGTTGGGCGAAGATCTCCCAGCGTAAGGCCGGGTTGCGCGGACCGACGAAGCCGACCGCCGGCGGCACCAACGGCAGTTCGTCGACCGTTCGGGCGGCGAGCGGCGCGAGCGGATCGGGCAGCCACCGCGCGTCGGCGTTGTAGCGGCGCGCCTCGGCGAGCAATTCGCGCGTGGAGACGGTTAGCAAGGCGGCCCGTTGCAGCGCCTGTCGGCCGCGGCGGGACGCGGGCAGGATTTCCTTTTCCGGCCGCGCGGCATCCAGGTCGAGCCAGACGGGCAGCTTGTCGATGAAATCGCGGCGCAGATCCAGCGCCATGAACGGGTCGTCGGTGGCGACCAGATCCAGCGGTCCGTGGGCGACGATCTCGCCGACGAAATCCGGCAAGGCGAGCAGGGCGCGCATTCGCGGGCCGAGCGGACGTTGAGCGGTGGAAAAGGTTCGCAAACGCATGATTGGGCGATTCGAGCACGGGCTCGCCCGGCTTGTCAATCTTGTTGACAATCGTCGGCCAAACCGGCTAAAGATACTGTCGCATCGCGGGCGGCGAGCGCCGCCGCAAACGGTGAGCGCGGGCGTAACTCAGTTGGTAGAGTACGAGCTTCCCAAGCTCGGAGTCGCGGGTTCGAATCCCGTTGCCCGCTTCGCAAGAAAATGGCCTCGATCCGCTGGCGGGATCGAGGCCACTTTTGTATAGTATATCCCTTAAGGAAGAACGTGTGGTGAATTCTCGTGCAATTCGGTGTCCGACTTGCGGCCGTACGACAAGCTGGGAGGAGGCGCCGCGCGGTCCTTTTTGCAGCGATCGCTGCCGGTTGATCGACTTGGGCAACTGGGCCGATGAAACGTACCGGATGCCCGCCGATGACGGCGGTGGAGAGGATCCGTATACAGTCGTCACCGGCGACAACGACCGAACCGAGTGACAGACAGCGGAAAGGTGCATGTCAGACACGGCGAAATTCATTCTTTATGTGATCGGCCGGATCTTGAAGGCTGTCCTCAAGGTGGTGGGATCCATCGTGGGCAGTGTTCTGACGCTGGTGCTGGTCGTTCTGGTCGCCGTGAACTTCCTGCTGCAAACCGGCTTCTTCACCGACCTGGCGCTGTCGCAAGCGCTGCCGCCGGTCGAGGAGATGCTGTGCGCCGACCTGCACGTCGACAAGCTGCGCCTGAGCCTCGTGCCGTTTTCGCTGCGACTCGAGGGCGCGCGCTTCACCGACCGCGAAGGCAGGTTCGAACAGCCCTTCGCCACGCTCGACAGCCTGACGGTCAAGGTGAAAACGCTGCCGCTGCTCAAGGGCACGGTGGTCGTCAAGGAGCTGTCGCTGCGCGGCGCGAGCAATTACCTGTTCATTCGCAACGGGCTGGAAAATCTGCCCATGTGCCCGAGCGCCGAGGAACCGGAAGAAGAGGAACCGCCCAGCGACGAGCCCTTCCGCCTCGAACTGCCGATCGTCGTGGAGAATCTGCACCTGGACGCGTCGTTCCGCATGGACATGCCCGCCACGACGCCCGAGCCGACGCCGGAGAATCCCGAGCCCGCGCCGGGCAGCGCGATGAACGTCGCGGTGGCCGAAATCACGCTCGACGGTAAAGCCGATCTGCGCGACGGCGACGCGGAAGTCGAACTGCGCCTCAAGGGCGGCGATTTCACGCTGGGCGAAATGCACGACACGATCGACCTGGTGGCGATCGACGCCTCGGCCAATCTGCAGGAATGGTTCGCCAAGGTCGCGCGGCTCGACGTGGAACTGCCGCTGACCAAACTGGCCGTCACCGCCGAGGCGACCGACCTGCTCGGCGAGCTCGATCTGGCCGCCGACGTGAAGCTGGACACCGACCTGCGCAAAGTCAACCAACTCGTGCTGACCAAGCCCGAGGACATGCAGCTTTCCGGGCCGGTCGCGTTGACCGCCACTGCCAAGCTGCACCTGGGCAAGGAAAAGATGACCTACGCGGCCGGCGGCGCATTGTCGCTGCCCGACGCGCTCGTCAACGAACTGCCGGTCCAGAACCTGCTGGCGAAGTTCATGGTCACCCCCGACCAAGCGAAGATCGAGCAGCTGACCGGCCGTATCGGCGCCGGTTCGTTGGACGTGGTCGGCCGCCTCGGTTTGCAGGGCGCGATGCCGCTGAATGCGCAGGTGAAAGTCGCCGGGCTGGACGTCGGCGATGCGATCAAAAAATTCGGTCTGGCGGGCGTCGACGCACGCGGCGTGCTCGATACCGAACTGACCGCCAACGGCAATCTCAGCCCGTTGGCGCTGGACGCCAAGGGCGCGGTGCATCTGGCCGACGCCGGTTACGGCAAGGTCGCCAAGACGCGGCAGGTGGACATCGAACTGGACGCCAACGTCGGCGGCGCGAACAATCTCGTGCGTTCGTTGCGCCTGACCGCGCTGGACACGACGGTCGCCGAGACGCTGCTGCCGCAGGTCACGTTGGATCTGGCCGGCAACTTCGGCGCGCAGGTCAACAAGATCGACAAGCTGTTGGTGACCACCCAGCACAGCGAAATCGGCGTCAGCGGCACGGCCGATCTGAACGGCCCGCTGGCGCTGAAGGTGAAAGCGGAGCTCAACGACCTGGGCGAATTCGCCGGCTTCGTCGGCGGCAAAAAGCTTGCCGGTCGCGGCTTGTTGGAGGCCGAGGTCGGCGGCACGACAAAGAAACCCGATGCGACCGGCCATCTGCAATTCGCCGATCTGGTCTTCAATAAAATGGAAATCGGCGCGATCAACGCGGGACTGCGTTTCCAGAACGACAAGGCGGCGGTCGAGAACCTGCTGATCGAAGCGGGCGCGGCGATGATCAAAGCCGACGCCGCGTACGATATGTCGGTCGAACCGGCGAACGTGTCGGCCCAATTGTCGCTGCCGTCCACGAAGATCGCCGAGCTGATCAAGATGGCCGGCCTGGCCGATTCGCTGGAAGTCGGCGGCGACGCCGAATTGACCGTGGATGTCGCCGGTCCGGTCGACGCCCTGAACGGCAAGGTGCTGCTCAAGGCCGACAAGATCAAAGCCTTCAAGGAAAAGGTCGAGGCGCTGACGCTCGACGCGCGGTTCGACGACGGCGTGGTCGTGCTCGAGGATCTGTCGATCGTCAAGCAGCGCAGCGTCCGCCCGATTTTCAAACGCGGCCTGTGGCGGCCCAAACCGGAAAACGAGGTGACCGAGCAGGAAAAACTGCCCGCGGTGATCCGCCTGACCGGGCGCGTCGATCCGCGGGAAAAGACGTTCGCAATTAAAATGCTCACCGAGCGCCTGACGGAAATGGCCAGCGACACCGTTGCGCGCGAGCGCATCCACGCGATGGCCGATGTCGAGCTCAACGCCGACTTGACCGGCACGTTCGACAACCCCGGCGGCGCGCTGCGGCTGGCGATCGCGCACGGACGCTATGAGCATCTAGACCTGGGCGATTCGACGATCGACGTGCAGATCGTCGATCAGCAGGTGAAGGTGACCGGCGCGCTGTTGGCCGGGCGGCAGGCCGTGTCGCTGGAAGAACGGTTGCAGGCCGAAAGCAAACCGAACGTCGTCGAACAGATCCGCGATCGCGTCGAACCGCTGCTGCCGGGGCGCGACGAGGAGAAGAACGAGGAAGATCCCGATTTCGCCGCCGCCGAAGCGGAGATGACGCCGCCGCCCGAACCCGAGCAACCGCCGGTCGATCTGGGCCGCATCGAAATCGACGCGACGCTGGGGTTGCGCGACGAAATGCCGCTGGAAGCGCGCGTGACCTTCGCCGCGTTCGACTACTCGAACTTCCTCAAGTCCTACGAGCAGGTGCGTCGCTCGCGCAAGGAAAAGGGCGACGAAGGCGAGGAAGGCGAGGAAGAGGGCGGGCCGGAAATGGAAGTGTTCGGCGGACATATCGCCGGCGAGATCCTGGTGACCGGTTGGTTGGCGCAAGGCGCGACGGCCGCGGCGCCGGAGGGCGAGAAGCCGCCGACGCAAGCGAAAATCGACGCGACGGTGCGCTTCGACGAGCTGTTGTTCCAGCGCAACGAATTCGTCATCCGCAATCAGGACGAGACCGGCCGAATCGTGCCGATCCTCGTGCATTATCGCGACGGCCACGTCGACGTCGAATCCTTCGCCCTGGGCGACAAAGGCGTGAAGATCACGCTGGACCGCCTGGACAAAGGCGAGCCGTTCCTCGCGCTGGACGCGGCGATCGAACTGGCGCTGGCCAAGGTGTTCACCGATGCGTTGGCCGAGGCGAAGGGCGATTTGAAGATCCATGCGGAGATTCCGGTCAAGTTCGACATGGACAAGGTGCTGGCCGAGGTGAAGATCCCCGAGGGCACCTTCGCCGTGCGCAACATGCCGACGGTGATCGAGAACTTCAAGCTCGACATCCGCTTCGCGCATCGCGAGGCGACGATCAAGAAGCTGTCGGCGAACCTCGGCGGCGGCACGCTCAGCGGCGGCGGGACGGTCATCCTGCCCGCCGACGAGCCGGAACCCGCAGAGGGCGAAAAGCGCATTGTCGGCCAGAAGACGAAGGCGGGACCGCAGGTCGATCTGATTTTCAAAATCGACAATGTGAAGACCGGCTTCGACCCGTATCTGGAAGTGGCCATCGACAAGGTCGAACTGCTGGTGACCAACCGGCCCGACGGCAAGTTGGACGTGTCGGGCGAGGTGCGCATCGACAAGGCCGTTTACAGCCAGGATTTCGACCTGGCGTTCATCATCAAGCAATTCCAGAAGCCGCGCGGCGCGGTGTCGGGCTCGGCGACGTACGAGAAGAAAGAAGAGTCGATGTTCTTCAACATCGTCATCCACGCCCCGCGCAACATCGCCTTCGACAGCAACAACGCGAACATCGAGGTGAAGCTCGACCTGATTCTAACCGGCTCGAACGTCGAGATGGGCATGATCGGCACGGTCGAGGTGCTCAAGGGCTGGGCGACGGTGCTGCAGAACGATTACCGCCTGACCTCGGCGGTGATTCAATTCTTCGACGAGCGCCGCATCTACCCGACCTTCGACATCAACGCGGCGACCGAGGTCAACGAAATCCAGATATTCATCAACGTATCGGGCACGCCGGACCGGTACAAAATCTCGTTCCAGTCCGATCCGCCCAAGACCGAGCGCGACATCGTGACGCTGCTGTCGCTGGGCGTTTCGTACGAAGAATTCCAGAGCAGCGGCGGCGGCATTTCGACCGAAGAGGCGCTGAGCCTCGCCGCACAGCAGGCTATCGGGTCGCGCTTCCGCAGCTACACGGGACTGGATTTCGGCGTGGACAGCTCGACGGGCACCAGCCGCTTCCGCATCAGCAGCGAGCTGGAGAAAGACCTGCGTTTGTCGATCTTCCGCGGCATCGCCGATCCGACGCTGGCCGCGGAATTGGAATATGACTTCATTCGTTACATGGCCGTGTACACCGATTGGAGCAACTTCGCCGGGCAGGAAGACGTGCCGCCCAGCGGCGGGTACGGCGCCGGCGTGCGCATTAAAATCGATTTCCGGTAGGAGAACGCGTGAGCAAACGGTTCGTCGTTTCGATCGTGACCTTGACGCTGCTGCTGGCGGCGACGATCGCGCACGCGCAAATCGCGGCCACCGCGCGGCTGTCTCCGCCGGAGGGGCTGGACCGCTTCTACGGCATGCGCATCGAGAAAATCGAATTCGACATTCCCAAATACATGGACCGCAAGGCGATCATCCGCGTCTCCAAGCTGCAGGACGACAAGCGCTTCACGCGCTGGCGCATGCGCCAGACTTTGCGCAACATGAGCTTGATCGATCAGATCGAAAACGCGGCCATCCGCGTCGAGCCGGTCGGCGACGACCGCGTCAAGGTGATCATCAAAATCTATCCGCGCTACATCCTGCGCGACATCCGCGTGGTCGGTAATTTTACGTTCAACGTGTCGGAGATTCTGGACGACATTCTGCACATCGAGCCCGGCGACGATTTCCGGCCCGAGATGCTTTCCGAATACAAGCGCAAGCTCACCGAAGCCTATCAAGACGTCGGGCACTTGAAAGCGCATATTAAAATCGACTGGCAAAAGACCAAGCGCAAGGACGACAACAAAGCCGACCTGCGCATCAAGATCAACGAACGGCCGACATACAAGATCGTGCACTTCGATTTCACCGAGGCGGAGCTATCGGTGTATTCCATGATGGAGATCCTCAAGATCGCCAAATGGAAGCCGGGCATGGACTTTTCGCAGGAGAGCGTGAACAAAGGCCTGGCACGGCTGAAAAAGTGGTTGCGCAAAAACGGGCATTTCGAGGCGCGGCTGCCCGATCTGGATCTGGGCGAAGCCGGCGCCTACCGCATCGATCATGAAAAGTCGGAGATGGTGCTGGTCTTCCCGATCAAGATTGGTCCGCGCGTGGACGTCATCTACGAACCGACCTGCTTCACCTGCGCCGAAAAGAAGTGGAAACTCGACGACGTGCTGGACCTGGACAACCAGCGACGCTTCAACAAGTGGGTCGCCAAGGACTTCGCCCAGAAGGTGCAGTTGTTCTTTTTGCGCCAGGGCTATTACAACGCCACGGTGAAGCCGAAGTACCGCGAGTACACCGAGCCCAACGGCATGGAGGTCAAGGAAATCATCTTGTGTTCGGATCGCGGCGAGCCGGTGACGATCCGCGACATCGACTGGAAGGAAAATCCGAGCTTCAAGGACAACGAGCTGACCGCGCTGCTGTCGCAGACCGATTATTACGTCGAAGAGGATTTCGCGAACGACCTGAAGAACGTCATCAACCATTACAACAGCAACGGCTTTTTAGAGGCCAAGGTCGTGCAGAAAGTCGTCGATTACGACGAGACGAGGGGCAAGATCGACATCATCATCGTGCTCGAAGAAGGCCCGCAGACGCGCGTGCAATCGGTGAAATACCTGGGCAACAACGTGGTCGCCGACGAGCAACTGGCCGAAGCGCTGGAGGAAATGGACGTCGAGTTCAAGGTCGGCGAGCCGTTCAATCCCTTCATCATGCAGAAGATCAAAGTGGCCCTGCTGTACAATTATCTGCGCCAGGGCTACGTGAAGGCGCGGGTCAAGGAAACGGTGAAGCTGTCCGAAGACGGCCGGACGGTCGATCTGACCTTCACCTTCACCGAGAAGCAGCAGTATTTCTTCGGCAACATCTATTATCGCGGCAACAAGATGACCAAGCGGCACGTGATTGCGCGCGAACTGGTGGTTGTCGAAGGACGGCCGTACAACTTCGAGCAGATCTTCCGCAGCGAACAGGCGCTGATTCAACTGGGCTTCTTCAACAGCGTGGACATCAGCCCGGTGGCCGGCGACTTCGAAGACCAAATGGTCGACATGATGGTCACGGTCAACGAGCGCAAAAGCGGGTACATTCAGACCGGCGTCGGCTACAACACCTACCTGGGCTGGCGCGGGGCCTACGAATTGG
>DAINPV010000190.1:0-7780 GCA_036743315.1 bacterium
CCAGGCGCAACTATTGACCGATGCGGTTGTCGGGGACTTCCGTAAACCGGAGATGACCTGTTCCACCGAATTGACCTACGTTTCGAATGCATGCCAGGCACAGATAGATCGAATCAATGATGATGATTACACCCAACAGATTGTGGATTTGACGTCGAGCGGCTTTGTCGGTCAGATCTTGAATGAATTGGTGGCGGACAATCAGTCGGTTGTGATGGACGAGGACGAAGAGTATGAACCGTACCTGGAAATTCATAACTTGACCGGCATGCCGATGTTCCTGCGCGGTTTGAGCATCTCGGATGATCCGAGTCAGCCGGGGAAATATCCATTGCCGGAAATAACTATCGAACCATGGGATTTCGCGCTCTTTTTCTGCGATGGCGACACAACGAGCGGGAACGGTCATCTGCCGGAGATCCTGTATCCTACCGGGGGATGGATCGGCTTATACGAGATTTCGGCTCTCGGTGGACAACTGCTCGATGAAATGAACTATCCGGCCTTGGCGACGGACCAGGCGTTCGGCAGGGAAAACGATCGGCTTTCGGATCCAAGACTAATTCTGCCTGCGCCTTCGCCGAATGATTGGAATGGAGGCAATACCGCGCTCTGGCGCTTCCCAGCGATTCAGCAGGTGCGGACCGATCCCCATCCGCCTCAAGCACTAGCGCCGATCAGTCTGCTTGCCGAGGTGATGGATGTCGACGGCGACCTTTTTGCGGTCGATGCTTTCGCCGACGACGGTGACGGATGGGAACGATTCGACATGTACGACGATGGAATGCATGGAGATGGGAATGCCGGCGATGGAATTTTCGGCGGCACCTTTCCGGATACCTACGAGGAGAATGCTTTTGTCAACTACTACCTGCGGGCGCAGGATACGGCGGGACATGCGGCTTTCGCTCCGTCCGGCGGAGCAGGCGCCCCGACGTTTTTCCAGGTCGGCGTTCCGGCGCTCGTGATCAATGAGTTTATGGCCGACAATGAGTCGGTCTGGACCGATGAGTTCGGCGAATACGAAGACTGGATCGAAATCACCGGGAAGAGCGGATTCGGTTCGATCAATCTGAACAGGTTTTATCTTAGTGACGATCCGGCCGAGCCGTATAAATGGCAGTTGCCTGATGTCCAGATGAATGTAGACGATTACGCCGTGATCTATGCCGACAATGAGGACGAACAGGGAATATGGCACGCCAATTTCAAGCTGAACAAAGATGGCGAGTACATTTTTCTAGGCGTGGGCACACCACGGGGATATTATCAGATAGATAGTTTCTCTTACGAACTGCTCAGTGAAGACCAATCTTATGCACGATCGCCGGATGGAATCGGCGACTGGACCATTTTCGAGGCGGAAGACATCACGCCGGGCGAGGCCAATCCGGATCCTTAAGACCTGGCCTCCCTTTCTTTAATTTATCGAAGACGCATTTTTACGGATTCAGCGTGCGCGACAAGGCCTTCCATTTGCGCCATGCACGCCGCCTCGCTGTATAGGGAAGAAGCGGCAACGGGGCGGTCGATTTGCATCCAGGTGCGTATCCGCAGAAAATGGAACACGGACAGCCCGCCGGAATAATGCGATGTGCCGCCGGTCGGCAACACATGGTTGGGTCCCGCACCGTAATCGCCGAGCACCTGCGCTGTCGCTGCACCGATGAACAACGCGCCGTAATGCCGCAATTCGGATTGGATTTGTTCGGCTCCGTCGATCTGTAACGAAAGATGTTCGGGCGCCAGGCGATTGCATAGCGCGATGCCCTCGGCGAGGTCGGCCGCCGTCACCGCGAAACTGTGTTGCAAGGCGCGGCGGGCAATGTCGGCGGTAGGCAACGTCGGTAATTGCTCGGCGAGTTGATGTTCGACGCGATCGACAATTGGTCGGTCGGTGGCGATCAAAACAACGATCGCATCCGGATCATGTTCCGCTTGCGCCAGCAGGTCGGCGGCGAGCCACGCCGGATCGGCCGAATTGTCAGCCAGCACCACCAGTTCGGAAGGCCCGGCCGGCATGTCGACGCCGACATCGCCGTACACTATTTTTTTTGCGGCGGTCACGAAGCGGTTGCCGGGTCCGACGATCATCCGGCAGGGCGGAATTTCTCCGGCGCCGTAGGCCAACGCCGCAATGGCTTGCGCGCCGCCGATGGCCAACAGGTGATCGACCTGGGCCACCGCACAGGCGGCCAATGTTTCCGGCTGCGGATGGGGCGAAGCCGCCCACACTTGTTGCACGCCGGCCACGCGAGCCGGGATGGCGGTCATCAACACGGAAGAAGGCAATGGATAGCGGCCGCCCGGCGCGTAACATCCGACGCTTTCCACCGGCGCAATTGTTTGTCCGGCCCGGCCGCCGTCGATCGGGGCGGCGAACTCCGTGAGGCTGTTTCGTTGCGCCTGCGCAAAAGCACGGATGCGTTGGCCGGTGCGCTCGATGACGTTTCGTTTTTCAGGGGGCAACGAATTAAAGGCGGCGGAGAAATCGTCGCAGTGATAGATCATCCGCCCGCCGGAATGCAGATCGCCCAGCCGCCGGGCATGTTCGATGAGCGCCGCTTCGCCGCGACGTTGAATGTCATTGACGATCTTGGCCGCGATCGCGAGCGTCTCGCCGTCCAGTTCGCTTTTAGGGAATTCCCGGACATCGGCGGAAGAGATCATGCGCAACAAACGTTCGTTCATCATTCACTTTCTTTCGTTTTGGCGTCACCGGCCCGGCGGGAGAGACGAAGAGCGCGACGATCCAACTCGGCGGCCACGTCGGCCAGCGTCACGCCGCCGCGCGCCATTGCCACCAACGTGAAATAAACCACATCAGCCGCTTCCCAAACAACGGCGTCTTTGCCGGACGCTTCGGCCAACTCGGCAGCTTCTTCCCTTAACTTCGCGCTCAACAAAACGGGATCGTCGAACAGGCGTCGTGTGTAAGATCCGGCCGGTGCACTATCCCGCCGAGCGGCCAAACGACGCGCCAGTTGCGGGATGCCGCGGTCATCGCCCCAGCAGGTCCGCGTGCTGCGATGACAAAAACCGGCGCCGCGCTGATGCACGACAAAACGCAGTGTATCGCGGTCGCAATCAAGATCGATGCGTAACAGCTCCTGCGTTGCGCCGGAGGAGTCGCCTTTGATCCACAAACCGCGCGTTCGCGAATGATAGATGCCGCGCCTGGCGTCGACCGCCGCACGCAGGCTTGCCAAATCGGAGTAAGCCAGCCCGAGGGCAATACCTTGTTCGTCGACCACGACGGTCGGCCAAAGTCCATCCGCGCGATCCGAGCGTAATGGCGCGGCGATGGCGTCGGCCAGCGACATCTTGTTTGTGTACAGCGCCATGCCCACCTGTGCGTTGGCGCCCAGCCGGTCGGCCGCGGCGATTTCTTCCGCGGTGGTGAAACCGCCGGCCACGGTCAGCTCGGCATCGCCGCATATCTCTTTCAATTGAGCGACGCGTTCGAGCGCCGTGCCTTGCATGCGTCCTTCGCGTTCGACGAAAGTGACCAGAAATCCGCCGACCAGCGGACGCAGTTCGCGCATGCGTTCGATAACGCTGGCGCCGGTTTTCGTACGCCAACCGTCGACGACGACTTCGCCGTCCACGGCGTCGAGCGCGGCGACAACGCGCTCGCGCGGCAAATGGGTCAACACTTCGGGCTTAGCCGCCGTGCCCAGGACGACTTTGGTGGCGCCGGCGTCGAGCCAGGCGAGGGCAGTCGGCACGTCGCGAATGCCGCCGCCGAGGCGGCAGGGCGCCAGGCGCAGCAGATCGCGAATCGTCTCGTTGTTGTTGCCGTTTCCCAAGGCGGCGTCGAGATCGACGATGGCGATTTCGCCCGCCAAGCGGAATTTTTCGGCGATCGGGCGCGGATCGCCCGCGTCAAGCACCTTCTCTTTACCGCCGACCAACTGCACGGCATTGCGGTTCATTAAATCGATCGAAGGAACAATCACCGGCGCACCTCCACGTTTCGTTCCGCCAGGTAATCCTTGATTTGCCGAACGGTCCATTCGCCGTAATGGAAAATCGACGCGGCCAGCACGGCGTCGGCCCCGGCTTGCAATCCTTCCAGTAACTGCTGTGGATCGTTCGCCCCGCCTGAGGCGATCACCGGCACGTAGACCGCGCCGGCCACAGCGGCGGTCAGCGCCAGATCGTAACCGCTGCGTGTGCCGTCGCGATCCCAACTGGTGAGCAGAATTTCCCCTGCGCCCATTTCGCAAGCCGTTTGCACCCAGTCGATGACATCCAGGTCGAGGTCGGTCGTGCCGGAAAGAACAACCACCTGCCATTTGCCGGGCGCGGTTTGTTTGGCGTCCACCGCCAGCACGGTGCATTGACGGCCGAACTGCTCGGCGATGGCTGTGAGCAGGGGGGGATCGTTCACCGCCGCTGTGTTGAGGCCCACTTTGTCCGCGCCTGCTTCCAACAGGTTGCGGGCGTCGGCGATCGAGCGAATGCCGCCGCCGACAGTCAGCGGAATGGAAAGCACGCGGCGCACGTCGCGGACCGTGCTCAGCGCGGTCTTACGCCCTTCGGGCGTGGCGGAAACATCGAGCAACACAAGTTCGTCGGCGCCCTGTTGTTCGTAAACCCGGGCGAGTTCCGCCGGCGAACCGGCGTCGCGTAGACCCTGGAATTTTATTCCTTTGACCACGCGTCCGTCTTTGACGTCGAGGCAGGGGATGATTCGTTTGGTCAGCATGCGTCGCCTCCCGTCGCGTCGTTGTCGAGCCAGCGCCGCAAAAGGTCGAGCCCGAAGGGGCCGGAGAGCTCGGGGTGAAACTGACAGGCCAACACTGCGCCGCGTTCCAACGCGGCGATAAAATTACCGTCGTATTGTGCGTAGGCGGCGCGCCAACCTTCCGGTGCTTCCGCGAGGCGATAGGAATTGGCGAAGTAGGCGTGGCCTTCTTGCAGCAGACGGCAGTCGGCGGGCACGACTTTGTTCCATCCAAGTTGCGGTACGCGCACGCGATTGGAGAAACGGCGAATCGGCCGGTCGATCACGCCCAAACCATTTATTCCCGGGCTTTCCTCGCTTTCGCGACAAAGAAGTTGCAGGCCCAGGCAAACCGCCAACGTCGGTTTACTTTCCTCGATGCGGCGCACCAACGGATCGACCAGTGCGTTTTTTTGCAGGTACTTCATGCCGGCGGCGAAAGCCCCGACACCGGGGAGCACGACGTACTCTGCATCGGCGATGGCGGCGGCATCGGCTTGCAATATCGGCTCGATGTCGAGACGTTCCAAACCGGCGACGATGGAGGCCAGGTTGGCTACGCCGGTCGGAATGACCAGGACTTGACGACGGTTCATGCCAACGTTCCTTTGGTGCTGGCGATGTCGTCGGCGCCGTCCGGGCGCATCGCCTGCCGCAATGACAAGGCGAACGCTTTAAATGCCGCTTCGGCTTTGTGGTGATCGTTTTCGCCGGATAAAATTTCGACGTGTAAAGTCATACGTGCGGCGAAGGCCAATGATTGCAGCGCATGCGCGATGTTCTCGCAGGCCAGCGCGCCGATCGCCTCGCGTTTGAGATTCAAGGTAATTGCGGCAAAGGGACGACCGGAGAGATCCACCGCCACACGGGCCAGCGCCTCGTCCAACGGCGCGAGCGCCCAGCCGAAACGGGCGATGCCGCGCCGTTCGCCCAACGCTTGATCAATCGCCCGGCCGATCGCCAGCGCGCAATCCTCGACCGTGTGATGATCGTCCACCGGCAAATCGCCGCTGCATGAAAGGGTAAGATCGATGCGGCTGTGACGCGTGAGGGCCGTCAGCAGGTGATCGTAAAAACCGATGCCGGTCCGGATGTCGGCGCGGCCGTCGCCGTCCAGGTTGACCCGGCATTCGATTTTCGTTTCCGTCGTTTCGCGCGTGCTGACGGCAATGCGTTCTTTCATGGCAGATAATCCTCCACTTCGGCAAGGGACTGTAAAACGCGGGCGGCGCCGGCCTGGTACAACAGCGGCTCGATCGTCGCCCGATCGTCGGCGGGCGACACCACGCCCAACGGCAAAACGCCGGCACGGCGCGAGGCCTGGATGTCGTCGGGTGTATCGCCGATCATCCAGGCCGTGGCGCAGTTCAACTCTTCCAAACATAACCTGACCGGCGCGGGATCCGGTTTGAGCGGCGCATCTTCCATGCAGACCACGGTTTGAAACAACTCGGCGATGCCGTGCTGATGGAGAAATCTTTCGGCGTCGTGACGCGGCCGGCCGGTGACGATGGCCAGCGGCAACCGCGCGGCGAGGCGCTTCAACCAGCCTTTTTCAATCAGCAGCGACTCGGCCGTCCACAATCCCGATCGGTCGTCGGTGCCTTGATAGATGACCTCGAAGCGCTCGGTGACTTCCGCCAAATCCGCTCGCACGCTGTGAGCCGCCAACAATCGCTGCGTGACGATCCACTCGTTGTTGGCGTCTCCCCGGGCTTTTTCCCGCGTGACGTCGGCGGTCGTCAGTCCGATGCCGTAGGTCTTCGCCGTGTCTACGACCGCCTGTCGATAGGATTGCGAATCGTCAGCCAGCACGCCGTCCATATCGAAGATGATGGCTTGCGGACGAGCGATCGTGCGCAACGCATGAGCCAGACGCCGGAAGGTCGCTTCGTCGCCGGGGCAAGTGATGCGCAAGCCGCCGGGAAAATCTCTTTCAGCCGAAATCAACCGTACTGCGATGCCCAGACCCGCCAACGCGTCGCGTAGCCATGGTGCCTGGGTCGTGAGAACGAAAATGAAATTACCCTGCGAGTCACTAGTGGCGAAGCCCAATTCTATCAATAATTGCTGCATCCGCTTGCGCTCGGAGCGCGCTTGTTTCACATAATCATTCATTGCCTGCCTGCCGGCGGAATACCAATCGGCGGCCAGTTGCAGCGAGATGTTCGAAACCGGGAAGGGCAAACCGGCGCGGCGCAGATAGTGGATCAATTGCGCCGGCCCGGCGGCGAAGCCCACCCGCAAACCGGCCATGCCCCAAGCCTTGGAAAAAGTGTGCAGCGCAATCGCGTTGGGCAAGTGCAGCGCGGCATCGGTCAAATCGTCGTCGGCAAATTGGGTGTAGGCGAGATCGACCACCAAGAGCGCTTCGGGCATTGCACTGCTCAGGCGCTCTAGGTCGGCGGCGGTCGCCGTTTCGCCGGTGGGATTGTTCGGCGTGATCACCGTGACGATGCCCGTTTGCGGTGTGACGGCGGCGATGATCCGCTCGGTCGGAAAACGACCATTCGTCCAGGGCACGTCGACGATCTTACCGCCGGCAAGAATCGCGAAGTTGCGGTACATCTCAAAGGTCGGGTACGGCAAGATCATCTCGCGATCCGGCGAGAGAAACACGCGGCAGCAGCGTTGAATCGCATCATCACAACCGGCGGTTATGAGTACCTGCGACGGATCAATGCGCAAGTCATCGGCAATCAGAGCCTCCAGGCGATCCGCTTTTTGATAGCGGCAGAAAAGCTCGGGGCCGCCGGCAGGCAGGTTGTCCAGCAAAGCAAGCGGTGGACTAACGCCCTCGTTGCTGTCGAGTTTCAGATCGGTCGGCGCCGGCGCTTTCGGCGGCGAATACACATCGAGCTTCTCGATGAATGTCGCCGGTCGCGGACCGCCTGTTTCCGTGAAAGCCATGCCATATCCTCCGTCAAGACACCAATTGATCGGGCGCGGTGACCACAATGTCGGTGCCGCCGTGCGCTTTGATTTGCGGGATCAACAGCGGCAGTTGCTCTCGGGGCACGGCCGCTTTGATTGCGAACGCATCTTCACCGA
>DAINPV010000191.1:0-7720 GCA_036743315.1 bacterium
GAATCACCGCCAGCGTGTCGCCGGGTCGCAACCGGTCGCCGTCGCCCGCATGCAAATCGACCGTCACTTCCGGATCGACGATTTCCCATAACGGTTTAAGCAGCCGCGTACCGGAAACGACCAGATCCTGCTTGGCGCGTACCGGCGCATGCCCGGCGTCGTGTTCGCCGATGGTGGCCAGGCTGGTGATATCGCCTTGCCCCAGATCCTCCTGCAACGCCAGCAACAGCAATTGATGCAGATGCGCGGAAAGTTCGTTCATGCGCGAGCCTTATTCCATTACGCTTTTCAGCGCCTTATCCACCGTCGAGATAACGATCGGTTCGAAGACTTTGCGCGCTTTCTGCCGCAACGCCTCGTCTATTTTCATGCCCAGGTTGCTTTGCAGCCAATCGTCGATGTCCGCCAGCAGCATGCGCGTGACCAGCGGCGCCAATCGGCCGAGTTGTCCCTGCAGCGAGGTGTCCATGTCCACGGACAAGCGCACTTCACGTTTCAACGGCGGTGTGTTGGGATGGCGGGGCAGGCCGCGTTGCACGCCGGCGTTCAATTCGTCTTCCTGATCGTCGTAAAACGCCTTAAGCGGATCATCGCTATCGGGTTCTTCCACCACCTCGCCGTGCGTTTGCTCCTCGGTCATCGCTTCCTTCACTCCGTGGTAAAAATCGATGTTCTGTTCGTCGATTTTCGGAGGAGCGCTCTCCGGCTCATTGTCGAACCCGTGATAAAACTGATTATCGCTCGATTGTTGCGTTTCGGTGGAGATGACCGCTCGGCCGTCCAACTCGAAGAAGGGCGATTCTTTGTCCCGCGATTGGTACTGGCTTTCCGCGGTGATAAAGGGGGAATCGGCGATTTCCTTTTCCGCGTCGGCTGTTTTCAACTCGGGACGTTCGCTCAGGGGCATAATCGCTTCCATGGTTTCGGCGACGTCCAATAAATGGTCGGACAGCGTTTCGAGCGAGGCGTTGGCTTCCAACATGTCGTCGACGCCGACCAACAGACTGCGGCTGTGGTCGTAACCTACGGCTGACGGCGAAATGGCGATGAAGCCCATCTGTTTAAGGCCCAGTTCCTGTTTGATCGTGTCGCACAGGTCGAACGCGTTGCCGCCCGCGAATTCCTCGCTGACCACCACAAGCGAAGGCACGACGGTTCGCACCGTTTCGATCGCCTCGCGCTGGGTCGCCGCCGTGTGATACCGCGTGTCACGCGTCCCGACCGCATCGCGAATGCGTTTGCTCATCTCCTTGTCCAGCGACACCAGAAGGATCTGCCGTTTCATTGCCACCTCCGCCGCGTCAGCCCAGCGAGATCAATTCGTAGCGTTGTTCGCCCAATCCCATTTTTTCCGCATGGTCGAATTGTATCCGATAATTGATCTTCGGATAAATGTCCTTGATTTTATCCGTGCCCGGCGCGAAGGCCTCTCGCAACGCCGAATTTTTCAGTCCCTCGGCCTGGTTGAGCGCGTCGACGCACGCCGCGTCCACCGCGACCGGATCGCGCGAGGCGAAAACGCCGATATCCGCAACGATCGGCGCGTCGTTCATCGCATAGCAGTCGCAGGCCGGCGAAACGTTGGTCACGAAATTGAAATGGAAACTGCGTTCCTTTTTCCCGGCGAGAGCTCCGGCGGCGAATTCCATCATCTTTTCCTGCAACTCATCCAGGCCGCTGTTCCAACGCACGCCGATCGCGCCGTGCGGGCAAACGCCCAGACATTCGGCGCAGCCGGTGCACTTGTCGCGGTCGATCACCGCCTTGTTGTCGACGATGGAGATGGCGTCGAAGGTGCAGGCGCGCACGCAGATGCGGTCGCCCGTGCACATCTTTTTATCGATCACCGGCGCGACCGATGAGTGCATCGCCAGTTTGCCTTCGCGCGTGGCGCAACCCATGCCCAGGTTCTTCAACGCACCGCCGAAGCCGGTCGCCTCATGCAGCTTGAAGTGCGACGCGACGATCAATCCGTCGGCGCGCGCCACGGCCTCGCCGATCGGCACCTGGGTGAAATGTTTGCCGGCGACCGGCGTATGCACCGCGGCCATCGAGCGCAACCCGTCGGCGATCATCACCGGCACGCCGAGCGTTTCGTAGGTAAAACCATGATGAAATGCGGTTTCCAGGTGCCCCACGGCATTCTGGCGGCTGCCGCCATAGAGCGTATTGGTGTCGGTAGCGAAAACGTGTGCGCCGGTTTGTTTCGCCGCCTGGGCCAGATGACGGATGAACACCGGGCGGATGAACGCCGCATTGCCCGCTTCGCCGAAGTGCAGCTTCAGCGCCACGATGTGCGATTGATTGAAAGTCTCGCGCATGGCCAGTTTTTCGATCATCCGATCGAGTTTACCAAAAAGATTGCGACGCAGATCGGCGCGCATGGAACTGAAGTATACGGTTGCCGGCATCGGTTGCACCCTTGCTGTTGTTTCAACCAAACATACATGGACCTTGCCGGACCGTCAACGAACCGTTGCGCGTTCCGGCAATGACGGTTTACCCGTCACGACGCCTCTGTTACCCTTGAGCGACTTCGCACAAGGAGCTTTCGATGCGCAAAATTCATTTTCCGCTGCTCGTGCTGTGCTTGGCGTCGATTCTCGCTCCGGCCGTGGTTTCGGTCATGGCCGCCGGCGATCAAAAATCGTTGCAGCGCGGCGAAGACCAGATCATCGTCGCCGGGCGGACGCTTCCCGCGGCGTTGGGTTGGCCGATCGCCCAGGTGCGCGCGTTTCGCTTCACGCAGGGTAAGGTCGTTGCCGTCCCGTTCCAGATCGACGAGAAACTGAAAAACGGCAAATACGCCCTGACCGCCGGCAACGATCGCCAGACCGACGACGGGCTGTTCGACGACAATGACGAACTGGTCTTCATGGCTTTCGACACGGGCGACCAAGGCGACAAAAGTGCGCTGCCCAACAAACCGACGGCGGTAGTGGAACTCACCGTCAGCGATCCGGCCGACGGCGGCAAGGCTTGGGTTTACTTGGCGCGCTACGAGACGGCCGCGCCCGCGTTGAGCACGGGCGATTACGTGGTCTACGACAACACCCGCACTTTTATCGACACCCTGCGCTATCAAATGGGCTTTCATCAGCAGGCGCTGCTGTCGATCGGCCATCTATCGGTCAAGCCGGCCGGCGGCGGCGACAACAGCGACATTGTCGATCGGTTGAAAGTACGCTTCTCCGCCACCACGTTGGGCGGCATGGTTAAAATCAACAAGAACGAAAACGAGTTCGTCAGCCGTACGCTGGGTTGGATCGACGGACCGGTGCGCATCGTGCGCGCCACGGCCAACCAGATGATGCTCTGGAAAATCAAAACGCCATCCGCCTACCTATACAATATCTATTACGTCAATTCCTTCGAGTTCCCGACCGAAGTCAATCTGCCGTTCAACCCGGCGGCGGTAATGTCCGACATCCGTTTCCGCGTCACCTCCGACGGCTTGTGCGGACAGAAGGGCAAGCTGTTTTACAACAGCAACAACCTGGCCGGCATGGTCATCGACGGCGCGATGAGCGACGCGGAAAATAAGTTGAATCTCAATCCCTACAAATGGTCGGCGGTGACCGGTCCCCACAACAGCTACGCCTGGATCAACCGCTTGGTCTACGACGCCGCCGCCACGCCCGCCGTGCCGATGCTCTATTACCGCGACGACCGCGCGAGCCTGGACAATCCCGAGGACGATCCCGGCCAGTGCGGCGAAGTCGGCTATTCGCTGATCAACCTGGAGAAGGTGAAGAAAGGAAAACTGCGGCTGCTGTCGATCATGTACAACGCGCCGCAGTTCTCGCTGAACAAAGTCAACCGCTACATGCAGATCCTGGATCGCCCTTTAAAGGTCAACGGACAACTGCTGTAATTCCGGCGGACAAACGTGCGTGATAAACTGATCGAGAATCTGGAAGATCGGTCCGTCGAAACCGCCTTCGTAGACGATCATCAGCGCCATCCACAATCCGCCGGCCAGGAAGACGATCATCGGCACGTAAAGGAAAATGCGAATGTTGCGCTGCCAGATGTTCAGATCCTCGCGATCGAAGAAATAAAAATAGACCAGCGAAAAAGCCATGAACGCGCCGAACCATGCGGCGTAGTTGCAGAACGGAACGTTGAGCCACCAATCCGGCAGGATCTCCGCCCAATTCCAGAAATACCCCGACAGGCTGGCCAGCGGATCGATCTGCCCGTCAAGGGAAATGGCGATCGCCGTGGTGAACAATGACGACAGCAGCACCGATCGGCGCAGCCGAGGGCTGTATTGCCGGAAGTATTCGGTGATCCAGATGCAACAATAAAATACCAGACACCAACCCATCATTGTGGCGAACGGCGCCGGCAGCGGCCCCAGGTAATATTTGTATCCGGGCTCGAAAAAGTAGCCCATGATGATGCCGGAATTTTCCAGCAACAGACCGTAGACCCAGGCCACGATGAAGAACGTTGTGAACTTGCCCAGACCGCCGTGGTACAGCACATGCGCGATGAACATCGCCACCCAGAACAACTGCATGTATTCGAACATGCTTCGGATGCCGTCGTTGTGCAGGTCGAACCAACTGAACGGCAAAATGGTGTAGACCAGCCAGATGCCCAACGGTATGCCGAAGGTCACTCCCAGTATCCATTTATGCATGAGAGTTTTATCGATATCCCGTTCGGTGCGCCGCAGGCGATTGCGATAATACGCATAAAACCACAGCAGCGGCGGCAGGGCGGTCAAGGCGAACAGATGTCGCGAAAATCCGGTTTCCTGAAACAGCGACTTGGGGACGTTGGCCATAATGAAATTGAGCAAACCGATGGCCTGCAGATAAACGAACCAAATCGGAAGATACGTCCAGATTTCCCGCAGGAGATTGCCGCGGGAGAGCAACTGCCGGGTGTTGTTCGCCTGATCCATTGATGTTCTCCGACAAGAGAATTGATTTGGGAAAAGGTAACGGACTTCGGGGGTATCGGTCAACCGCGGATTGTGCCCGGCCAAGGATAAGGTTAGGATTTTGCGCACGGGAGGACCAATGGATCGACTTGCATCCTTCATCCAAGAAACGAAGGAATCGCTGCGCCGGGAATGGGCCGCCGCCTTGTTGCGGCAATTCCCCGAGGATGAAACCGTCAGGCGCACCGGTTGGATGGACGTGTTGCTCGTCTTGTTGATCCACCGTCTCGATCGACGGCAGGATTTAATCGATTATCTCCATCAATTGATCAACGAGGGCGAACTCAAATTCTTGCGCCTCTCCGAAATCATCCAACGCATTAATCTGCTGCGCGACCAAATGATGGCCATGGCTGCGGCTGACGGCTTTGCGACGTCGGCGACCGATATCGTTTCCTTAATGGACGAAGTGGTTGTTCTGTTGTGCAAAAGCCGAGAAGGGTACAGCGAAAAAGCCGACGAACCGGTCGACGTCATCCTGGAAACGACCAGCCTGCTGCACATGGAACTATCGACCAGCGGTACGTTGTTGCGCTGCAATAAAGCAGCGAAAAAAATCATCGGCGACAAGGAGAACATCAATCTCGCACAAATGATCCACTCCGATGACCTCAAGCATTTCGTACGTTCGTTGGGCTACGTGGGCAACGGCGAAACGCAGATCGTCGAATTGCGCTTTCGCAGCGACGAGGACGCCGAACCGGTGTATCTGCTCTTGACGATGACGCCGGGGCAAACAGTGGATGGACGGCACGTGGTCAACGCCGTCGCCCGCGATGTGACGCAGGCGCGTATGCTACAGGAAGCTTTGCGTCAGAGTGAGGAACGCTACCGCTCGTTGATCGAACACGCCAACGACGCGATTCTGATTCTCTCGCTGGAAAACGGCCGCGTGCTCGAAGCCAACCAACAGGCGGTGATGCTGACCGGTTACGACAACCGCGAATTGGTCGACCTGGATCTGCTCGACCTGTTTCCCGAAGATAAAATTCAGGCCATCGATCTGTTGCAACGAACGATCCACCAGGGCGGCGGCACCTTTCCCGATCTGTTCATGTCCAACGTGAAAAATAAGTTAATCGCCGTCGAGATCTCGACAAGCGTGGTCAACTATGAAAGCGGCAAAGTGATCCTGGCGATCCTGAAAAACGTCGATCAACGCCGCAGTCTGGAAGGCGAATTGGCCAACGCGCAGATCCAAATCAACCACATGCGCGAAGACCTGAGCCGCTGGCGGCAGGAATACGCGATCATCCAACGCGACGCGATCATCGGCTCGTTCGCCCATGAAATCGTCGACGCCATGGGCTCCTTTCTGGAAGATCTCGAAGCGCGCATCGAGCCGTTGATTGAAGGTCTGACCGGCGAACAACTGCGCAGCCTGCTGATCACCCAGGACATGGCCGTTCATTGGCGCAGCGTCTGCGAATCGTTTACCGACGTCAATTCGATCCTGTTCCTCGAACGCGGCTACGCCGAAATCGACCGCATCGTCGAAACGGTATCCAGTCTGCTGATCGGCACCGGCTACCGCGTGGAGTTGGACAATCCCCCCAAAAAGATCCCGCCGATTCGCGATGAGGACCAGGCGGTCGAACGCGTTGTCCTGGGCGTGATTTACACCGCCGCTTCGCTCACGCGCATCGACGAACCGATTTATTTGGAGCGCGATGCCCGCGGGAATATGGCGATGCTTGACATCCGCTTTGTGGAAGATGAAAAAAGGTATGGAACCGAAAACGGCATGTTCCAGAGTCTGATGACTTCCTACCGCACGCTGGCCGAGGAACTGGGCGGAGGCATGCTGCTGATTGCGGGAGAGGATGGTAATCGCAAAATAACTATTCTATTGCCCTTCATGTCCGGTCTGCCTGATCGGGAACGGGATTTCGACATGATCCCTTTCCCGGCGGATGACGATCAGGTGGATGATGGGGACGAGGAATTTGAAGCCTGAAATAGCGCATACGCTGTTCTTGCCGATCATCAAAATGCTGGCGGAAAGTTCCGTCCCACCCGCGGAATGGCAGCATCTGCACGATCCGCAGGACGCCATGCCGCTGGATCAAATGAAGTGGATCGATGAAGGCTCCTTCAATCAACTGCTGACGATTCTCGTGTCCAATTGCGGCAAGGGCAAATTGATCCAGATCGGCAAACAGATCGTCAACGACGAGTCGATCGGCATGGGCGACCTGCTCCTGCCTTTTGTCGATTCTCCCTACGACCTGTTTCAAGCGCTGGCCAAGGAAATCAACACCCGCGCGCGCACCCTGCACCTGAGCATCGAAAAAATCGAAGACCGTGAATACTTGCTGTCGTTGACCGCCATGCAACGACCGAACAACGGCATGTTTTGCCTCTGGCTCGAAGGCATGCTCAGCGCGATCGACGGACATCCGTTCCTTCTGGATTATTCGAAAAAAAGTTGCATGTCCCTGAACGCCACCAATGAACGCCATTTGCACTTGTGCGACCACGCCGAACCGGAACAGGAAATCGTTCCCGGCAAAGGCTGCACCTACCACATCGTCTGGAAAAAGAGTTCGCTGTTCGCGCGCCGGCAAAGCAACAACGAACGATTCAAACGCGCCCGCGCCAGCATCGGCCGCGCCCGATCGATCATCACCACGCAGGCTTCCGAACTGGAGGGCCTGCGCAATCGCATGGCGCAACAGGAACTGCTCCTCAAGGGCATCGTCTCGCTGTCCCAGGTATCCAAATCCGTCATGTCTACACCACTTGAACTTTGGGTTGAAGAGCAGG
>DAINPV010000192.1:0-7669 GCA_036743315.1 bacterium
AGTTGGCCGCGCAGTTGGCGGAAACGGGCAAAAACAACATCCTGCTGGCCAGTCAGTACCTCCGGGGGAATCAGCGGACATGACCGTGGAAAGACAGTTGACCGTTCAGAACCGTGCCGGCATGCATCTACGCGCGGCGAGCAAGATCGTCAGCGCCCTGCGCGACTTCAAGTGCGACGTCGAGTTGATCTACGACCAACGCACGGCCAATGCGCGCAGCATCATGAGCCTGACGCAATTGATCGCCCCGCCGGGCAGCGTCTTGCTGCTGCGGGTCAAGGGCCCCGACGCCGGGCGGGCGGCGCTGGCGTTGGAGAAACTGTTTCAGGATCGATTCGGGGAGGAGTGACGGTGGTGGATAAGCCTGAAACCAAGGTGGCCGTGCTCGGCGGTGTGGCCAGCAGCGCGGGCATCGCGCTGGGACGGGCTTATCAGGTCGACCGCAATCGCATCCAGGTGCCGCGCCAGCATTTGGCCCCGGGCACGATGGATCACGAGTTGGAACGGCTTGAAACAGCCTTCGTCATCTCGCGCCATCAATTGCACCAGGCGCGCGAAATGCTCTCCGGCGACGATCACCTCCAGATCCTCGATACGCACATCGCCGTGCTCGAAGATCCCGAACTGGAAAAAGACGCGCGCCGGCGCATCATCACCAAGAACATCAACGCCGAATGGGCCGTCAAACAGGTCTTCGACAAAGCGGCCAGCATTTTCGAAAAGGCCGACGATCCGTACCTGCGCGAGCGCAAGCGCGACTTCGAACAGATCGCCCAGCGCCTGCTGGCCAACCTGATGGGCCTGCATCGCGAGGGCCTCGATCAGATCGATGAACCGGTGATCGTCGTGGCGCACGATCTGTCGCCGGCCGACATGGCGCACCTCAACCGCCAGTTCGTGCAGGGCATCATCACCGATGTCGGCGGTCCGACCAGCCACACGAGCATTCTCGCGCGCGCGATGGAAATTCCTGCGGTGGTCGGCACCGAAACGATCACCCGCGACGTGAAAACCGGCGACCTGCTGATCATCGACGGCTTTGCCGGCCGCGTGCTCCTCAATCCGTCGATGGAGCTGATCGCCGAGTACGAAACGCGGCGCCGCTTCCACGCCGACCTGCACGACAAACTGCTCTTGCTGCGCGACGTGCCCGCGGCCACCGGCGACGGCCGTCCGGTGCAATTGGCGGCCAACGTCGAATTGCCCTCGGAACTGAGTGTGCTGCGCGAAAACGGCCTGACGCGCGTCGGCCTGTTCCGCACCGAGTTCCTCTTCCTCATGGGCGATCACATTCCCAGCGAGGACGAACAGGTCAAATCCTACAACCACATGATCGACGGCTTGGGTCCGGATGGCGTGACCACCATCCGCACCATCGACGTCGGCGGCGATAAAATCGGCCCCGAATTCCGCCTGGAAGGCGAAGCCAACCCGGCGATGGGCCTGCGCGCGATCCGCTTCTGCCTGGCCAATCCCGATTTGTTCCGCACGCAGTTGCGCGCCATTCTGCGCGCCAGCGCGCACGGCAAGGTGCGCATCATGTTCCCGATGATCAGCGGCGTCGAGGAACTGCGCCGCGCCAAAGCCATTTTGACCCGCGTGCAGGACGAATTGCGCAACGAAGGCGTCGCTTTCGACGAGCGCATTCAAGTCGGCATCATGGTCGAAATTCCCAGCGCCGCGTTCATCGCCGATCTGCTGGCGCGGGAAGTCGATTTCTTCTCCATCGGCACCAACGACCTGATCCAGTACACGCTGGCCATCGACCGTTCCAACGAACACGTCAACTACCTGTTCTCGCCGATGCACCCGGCGATCCTGCGCGGCATTTCGCTGATCGTGAAGGCGGGCCGCGAAGCGGGCATTCCCGTGGCGATGTGCGGTGAAATGGCCGGCCAGCCGGAATACGTGATGTTGCTGCTGGGTCTGGGCATCGACGAACTGTCCATGTCGCCGCACAGCGTGCTGCGCGTCAAACGCCTCATTCAGCGCTTCACCATGGCGCAGGCGAAAGCCTTGGCCGGCGAAACGATGCAATTCGCCACCGCCGACGAGGTCAACGACCATGTCGTCAACTTCATGCGTTCGCATTTCCCCGAGGAATTCTGGCTGCCCGCGTGGTGCGAAAGCGGGCCCTGTCTGGAACGAAACGATCTCGACTGATCCCGCTCACGTGCCGATAATCTCGAACTGCTCGATGTGATAGTTGGACTTGTCCTGAATGCTGATGCGTTTGTCGTATTTGCGCTCGAGAAATTCGATGCCCGCCCGCTCGTCATCGTAAAGCATGTCGGCGATGTCCGGGTGCACGCTGAGAATCAGGTTCTTGCCCAGATGGTTCGGAATCTCCCGCTTGATTTCGCGGAATATTTCGTTGCAGATGCTTGTTTTGCTTTTCACGTACCCTTTGCCTTCGCAGTAGGGGCAGGGCTCGCTGAGCACACGTGAAATCGAATCGCGGATGCGCTTGCGGGTCATCTCCACCAGGCCCAACTCGGAAATTTTCAGGATATTCGTTTTCGCGCGGTCGTTGTTCAGGTTTTCGCTGAGCGAGCTGAATACCTTCTCGCGGTTGGATTCCTTCTCCATGTCGATGAAGTCGATGATGATGATGCCGCCGATATTGCGCAGCCGCAACTGGTAGCAGATTTCCTTGACCGCCTCGAGGTTGGTTTTCAAAATCGTGTCTTCGAGGTTGCGCTTGCCGACGAACCGGCCCGTGTTTACGTCGATCGCGGTCAGCGCTTCGGTCTGCTCGATGACGATGTACCCGCCGCTCTTGAGCCACACCTTGCGTTGCAGCGCGCGGGCGATTTCCACCTCCAGCCCGAAGTGATCGAAGATCGGCTCGTCCAGTTCGTAGAGCTCGATCATGTAATTGACTTTGGGCATGTGCTTGCCGAGGAAGGAGAGGATCTTCTCGTATTCCTCTTTCGAATCGATGACCACCCGCTCGATTTCCGCGTTGAACAGGTCGCGGATCGCGCGCTGGGTGATGCTCAGATCGCTGTGCAGCAGTGTCGAGGCGCGCGCCGTGCGGCTCTTTTTGTGGATGTTCTGCCACATGCCCAGCAGGAAGTCGGTGTCGGCGCGCAACGCTTCTTCGTCCTTGCCCTCGGCCGCGGTGCGCACGATGAAGCCCATGCCCTCGGGGCGGATCGCTTCGACCAGCTCGCGCAGCCGCGTGCGTTCGGCGTCGTTTTCGATGCGCCGCGAAACGCCGATGTGGTCCATGTTCGGCATCAACACGAGGTTGCGCGCGGGCAGCGTGATGTGGCTGGTGATGCGCGCGCCCTTGGTGCCGATCGGCTCCTTGGCCACCTGGACCATGATCTCCTGGCCCTCGTGCAGCAGTTCCTCGATCGCCGGCTCGGGCTGTTCCTCCGGCGGCGCGGCGATCGCCGCGCCTTCGATCGCCTCGCGGTCGAGCGTCTCGTCGGTGTTTTCCTGTTCGTGCGACGGCGCTTCGAGTTCGTTGCCTTCCTCTTCCTGGGCCGCGCGCAGCATCTCGTAGTCGTCGATGTGCTCGCGCACGTCGGCCACGTACAGGAAGGCCGCGCGATCCAGGCCGATGTCGACGAACGCCGCCTGCATGCCCGGCAGCACGCGCAGCACGCGGCCTTTGTAAATGTTGCCGACGATGCCGCGATCGCCGGCCAGTTCGATGTGCAATTCGGCCAGTTGCCCCGCTTCGAGCAGGGCGACTCGCTTCTCCCGGTGGGTCACGTTGATGATCAGGTCGTTTCCGCGCATCATGGAAAATCCTTAATTGGCCCGCGGGCCAAGTGTTTACCTGTCGGCAGCGGGATCGTACACAATCTGCGCCTTCCCGCCAAGTTCAAATATCCGTGCGCCGTTTGGTTATCGCCGCCGGCGGCACGTCGTCCTCGGTCAGCCCCAAAACGGTGGCCGCCAACACCTGCGGCCGCAACCCGCCGCTGCGCGCATGAACCATGTCCAGCCGGAGGTCCGTTCCCTCGAAAGCGGCGTCGATTACCAATTCGCGCGCGTCGATCATTTTCTCCTTGCCCTTTTTCACGACCGCCACCGGCGAGGTCTGGCGTGCCAGAAAATCCTTGACCGCCGCGGTGAAATTGCCGGTTTTCGCCAGCCGGGTCAGGTCGATCACGAAACTCCAACCCTTGACCGCGTCGAAGGCGCTGGGTTCGTCGCGCGTAATCATCGTCGCCTTTTCGACGACCAGACCGGCGGGTAGGCCGCCGACGAACGCCGCGACGATGTCCTCCTCCTTTATAGCATGAGCCAGCAGGACATCCAGGTATTCTTCTTCGCTGGCGATGCCCACGCTCAACGGCGGACCGAACGAGATACGCGGTTGCGGATGAAAGCCCTCGCTGTACAACACCGGCAAACCGCCGCGGCGGCAGGCGCGCGTCAGAATCGAAGCCAGGTCGAGATGCCCGAACCAACGCGCCGTGCCGCGTTTGGCGTAGCGCAGGCGATAACGGAAGCGTGCGGCGGGCGGCGACGGTTTGCGCGGTGGGACCGGCGGCGCGACCGCTTCGGCCAATTCGGCGCTCAGCTTCCACTCGCGCAGGCCGCACGCCTGACAACGGCCGTCGCGGCAATCGGGCGTGGTCTCGCCCCGCAAGGCCCGGGCGTATTCCTCTTTGAGAAATGGCTGGCTGACGCCGATGTCCACGCCCGACCAGGGCAGAACGTCATCATCGTCGTAAACGTGCGTGGCCGCAGCCTCGATATCGAGCCCGGCCTGCAAGAAGGCGTTGCGCCAGCGCGGCAGGTCGAAAAATTCGCGCCAGCCGTCGAAGCGTCCGCCGTCCTGATACGCGCGCTCGATCGCTTCGCCGACGCGTCGGTCGCCATGGGCGATCGCCCCTTCCACCAGGCTCATTTCCGGATTGTGCCACTTGAGCGAAACCTGGCCGCGGAACATCGTGTGTTCGAAACCGGCCAGGCGTTCCTTGGCTGCGGCGAGGGAAAGCATTCCTTGACGCTCGAAAGGCGTGTGCGCTTTGGGCACGAACACGCTGATCGTCGCGTTGAGCTTGGCCCGCGCGGTGCGGCTTTTTGCCTTGCTGAAAACGCGTTTGATCAACTCGACGATCGCCGCCGCGTCGGCCGGCGTTTCGGTGGGCAGACCGATCATGAAGTAAAGCTTCACCAACTCCCAGCCGGCGTCGAAAACCTGCGCAACCGTTTCGAGCACGACCTCGTCGCCGATCGGCTTGTTGATCGCCCGCCGCAGCCGCTCGGTCGCCGCTTCCGGCGCGATGGTGAAGCCGGTGCGGCGCACGGAACGAATCGCCTCGGCCAGTTCGCCGGTCAACGATTCGGCGCGCAGGCTCGGCAACGAAAGCGCCACGCGGCGCGGGGCCAGTTCGCGCATGAGCGCGGGCAGGGCCGCGGCGATGGGCGTCCAATCGCCGGTGGACAGCGACAGCAGCGTCACCTCGTCGTGGCCGGTGGCGCGCAGGCCTTCGTCGACGATCCGCGCCACGGTGGCCGCGCCGCGTTCGCGCACCGGGCGATAGAGGTAGCCGGCCTGACAGTAACGGCAGCCGCGCGTGCAGCCGCGCATCACTTCGACCGCCAGCCGGTCGTGAACCGAACGCACGTTGGGCAGCATCGGCTGCCGGGTGGTCGGCGTATGGTCCAGGTCGGTGACGATCCGCCGCCGTACGCGTTGCGGTGCGCCGGCGGGGAGGTCGAAACCGACGAACCGGTTCGCCTCGTAAAGCGGTTTCCAGTGCGAGGGCAGGTACATCCCCTCGATGGCGGCCAGGCCATCCAGCCGTTGAGCGCGCGTCAGTCCCTCCGCTTTGGCCCGGCGCAGAAACTCGGCCAGTTCGACCACGCCCTGTTCGCCGTCGCCGATGTACAGCGCGTCGAAAAACAACGCCCACGGCTCCGGGTTGGCCGCGCACGGGCCGCCCGCGATGACCAACGGATCGTCTTCCCCGCGTTGCGCCGCGCGTTGGGGAATGCCGGCCAGATCGAGAATCTGCAACACGCCGGTCGCGGCCAACTCGTACTGCAGCGTGAAACCCAACAGGTCGAATTCGCGCAGGGGCGATTTGCTTTCCAGCGCAAACAGCGGCCGACCGGCGCGGCGCAGGGCGTCTTCCATGTCGGGCCAGGGGCAATAGACGCGCTCGGCCCCGCACCAGGGCAGATCGTTGAGGATGGCGTACAACACCTGATAGCCGAAGTGGCTCATCCCCACTTCGTAGAGGTCGGGAAAGGCGAGGGCGATGCGTACCTCGACCGCGGACGGATCCTTGACGATCGCCCCGACCTCGCCGCCCAAATAGCGGGTAGGCTTTTCAACTTGCGCGAGAATCGTATCCATATAAATCCAAAAAGAGGACCATGACGGCCCCCTCATTATTTACCATGCGAGCGAGGGCGAACTAGAAGTCGAACTGCAACAGGTTCGCGTGCCAGAATCGCTTGGCGCCGGAGCTTGTGGGCTCGAAACCGGAAGTCACGCAGGGCAGACTCCAATTGAATTCCATCTCGTCGCCGAAAATGACATTGGCCGCGGCGACGCGTTTGTAGGCATCGGCCGGCAACAGCATGCCCATGATTGCGCCGCCGAGGGTAAAACCGGCGACGGTGGACATCATCACGACGTCCGCATTTTTATCGGCGTCCGGATTCCAATAAAAGGTGAGCACCAGGCCGTTGGCGACGAACCCGGCGCCGAAGCCCATGGCGGTGGCCAAGGCCAGCGTGATGCCGCGCCCTTCCGGATAGGTACGCTCGTCGACGTATTGATCGTCATCCCAATAGCCGGCGTGCGCCGTCGAGGCGATTAATAGAGAACAGCAAACCGTCAAAGCAACCAACAAGCGCAACGGCATTCTGATACCCCTGTTTCACCGTGCCGAAATTTCCGTGCAGTGTATGCGTTTGCCGTCGACAGGTCAAGCGCGTTGCTTGCCTATTCGCCGATAATTTTGATTATTACGCGTTTTCGCCGGCGGCCGTCGAATTCGGCGTAGTAGACTTGCTGCCACGGACCCAGATCCAGACGCCCCTCGGTGACCGGTAAAACGACCTGATGATGCACCAGGATGTTTTTCAAATGCGCGTCCCCGTTGTCCTCGCCGGTGCGATGATGCCGGTAATCCTTGCCCAGCGGCGCGATCGTTTCGAGCATCTCGTCAATGTCCGCGATGATGCCCGCTTCCGCGTCGTTGACCCAGATCCCCGCCGTGATGTGCATCGCGCTGACCAGCGCCATACCTTCCTGAATGCCGGATTTTTCCAGCGCCGTTTCCACTTCGTGGGTGATGTTCACATATTCGCGCCGCTTTTTCGTGTTGAACCATAAATAGTCGGTATGGCTTTTCATCGGCCCCCCAGATGTTGTGGAGCGGTGGATTATTTCTCTTTTTTGTCAAACAGTTATCGCAGCATACTTCAACGAAAAACATATGAAAAGGGGGCAGTCTTGAGAGTTTACTTTAACGACAGTATATAGTTGAAGTGAGTTATGAAGTATATGTCGATAAGATATTGAATTATAATGAGTATTTATTTTATGTGTAATTGTCGCTCGGCAACAAAAAGGGGGAGAAAAGCTCTCCCCCTCGATCTGCGCATGGAACCGGATCAGCCCAGGATCTTCTGCAATTTCATCGCCAGGCTCATGTCGCCCTGGATTTTCACTTTGCCCTGCAGG
>DAINPV010000193.1:0-7662 GCA_036743315.1 bacterium
AAGCGCCGTATCCCGCCTGCCAACGAAAATCCTTGTGTTCCGGAAATGTTTCGTGAAGCCACTTCGAAGATTTCGCTTTGACGATTCGCATCAAATCGGCCACGGCGATTTGCGGATGCATTGAAATCAACAAATGGACATGATCGGCGGTTCCGCCGGCGGCGAGCAGAACGCACCGTTCGTTTTTCAGAATACCGCCAAAGTAATCGTATAACCGGTTTTGAATTTCCGGCGGGATCGTCGAGCGACGATCCTGCGTCGAAAAGATGATGTGATATTCCAGGTTGAAAAACGTCTGAGACATTACCTGCACCCCTTTCAGGGGTTTGAATGAGGTTGCTGCGTCATATACCAGGGCTAAAGCCCTTCGCTACTGACCTGCGCCCTACGGGCTTGACGGTCCCGCCCTAAACAAAAGGTCTGAAGCCCTACGCTACTGACCTGCGCCCTACGGGCTTGACGGTCCCGCCCTAAACAAAAGGTCTGAAGCCCTTCGCGTCTAACCAACACCCTGCGGGCTTGAAGAACCTTCGGATTCATCAACTTCAATATTAGCTGAAGTTCTTCGTTGCTAACCGGCACTCTACGGGCTTGAAGTAATAAAATAATATTATCTACCTACTCGAATATCTTTTCCCCTTCCGCGTCGGCGTTGACGGCGTCGGCTTCGCTGTCGCGCTTGGTGGCGGCGTCGGCGGCCAGTTCCTTGAGATACTCGTGCTGGATGAGCAGGTTCATGATCTCGTTGGTGCCGGTCCAGATCTGCGTCAGGCGCGCGTCGCGGACCATCCGCTCGATCGGATACACGTCGGTGTAGCCGATGCCGCCCATGATCTGCATGGCGTGGTTGGTCACATCCCAGGCCGCGTCGGTGGCGACCTTCTTGGCTTCGGAAACCATGCGGCGCGAGTCGAGGCCAGCGTCCAGGCGTTTCGCGGCGGCCCAGACCAGCGCGCGGGCGGCGTCGAGCCGGCAGACCGCTTCGGCTAGGCGGAAGCTGACGCCCTCGAATTTGATGATCCGTTCGCCGAAGGCCTTGCGCTTGGTGGCGTAGCGGGCGGCGACCTCGATGGCGGCGCGGGCCAGGCCGAGCGCGCCGGCCGCGCTGGTCATGCGCTCGGGCACCATCATGTGGTTGAAGATCATGCCGCCGGCGTTTTCCGGGCCGACGAGGTTCGCGGCGGGCACCTTGGTGTCGTGGAAGACGATCCGTCCCGTGCCGCCGCCGCGCGTGCCCATCAGGCCGTAGACGTGCTCGACCTGCACGGTATCGTCACGCTCGACGACGAAGACCGACAACGATTTGTGCGGGTGCGCGTCGGGCGCGGTTTTGGCGTAGACGAGGAAGATGTCCGCGCCTTCGGAGCCGACGACGAACCGCTTCTGACCGTTCATCACGTAGTGGTCGCCGTTTTTGATCGCGCGGGTCGTCGCGCCGAAGAAGTCGGAGCCGCCGCGCGGTTCGGTCAACGCCTCGGCGCAGAAGATTTCGCCGCGCAGCACCGGTGCGAGCCACTTTTGCTTTTGCTCCTCCGTGCCGAACAGGTGCAGCGCTTCGCCGATGATCGAGGGCAGCGAGAACAGGCAGCCCAGCGCCATGCCCAACACGCCGATCTCTTCGAGCGCGCAGACCTCGGCGGTCCAGCCCAGGCCCATGCCGCCGTACTTCGTCTCGAAGCGCGTGCCCAGCAGCCCGGCGGCGGCCAGTGCCTGGACGTATTCGCGCGGGTAGCGCACCTGATCCTGGTCCATCCGCTTGAGCAACTCCGGCGACACCCGGTCGCGGGCGAAGGCGCGGGCTTTTTCCTGCAAGGCCAATTCGACGGGCGTGAGCAGTTCGGCAAACATCGGTTTACTCCTTCTCGGGAATGTTCCACAGGGCCAGGCCGGTTTTCGGCTCGACCTCGCGAACGAGGTTGAGATCGTCGTAGACGGTCAGATGAAATTCGCAGACGAACACCGTAGCGGACACGAGGTGCCCGGCGATCATGCGCGTCGAGCCGTTTTCGTGCCAGCAGGCGCCGATGTGCAGATGGCCGAACAATGCGCCGTCGCGCAGGCTGAGGTTGCCGGCCAGGTGGAGCACTTCGGTCATGCCCGCACGGTGCAACGGCGGTTTGTACGCGCCCTTCTCCAGATCGAATTCGGTGACCTGCAAATCGGTCACGCCGCCGATGGCCTCGACGCGCGCGGCGCGCACGCCGTGCTTTTCCGCCACGGCCAGCAGGGCGTCGGGCAGTTTGTCGCCGCGCTCGAGCCGGCCGACGATCGTGCGCACGCTGCGGCTGGTTTCAGTTCTCATCGTCGCTCTCCTCGCGCAGGGTGAAGCGCCAGATGCACGCTTTGTCGCCGCAATCGTCGGGCGGGCATTGGACGCATTCGGTTTGGATGCGCGGGTCGATCGTTTGCGCGAAGCCGCCGTATTCGACGAGCCCCACCGGTTTGCAGGGGAAGTCGGGCAGGCCCTTGCGCCGACGCGCGTCCTGCACGCGGCAGGCGTTCATTTTGTAAAGCAGCGCGTCGCCGTCGCGGACGATTTCCTGCTCGTTGACGCAGGCGTAGAGGCGGTAGCCGACGGCCTGCGCCAGCGCGTCCAGCCCGCCGCCGGGAGCGATGCCGAAGGCCTTCATGATGCGTTGGGCCTCGGCGACGGTGAAGCGCCGCCACGAGGCGATGTCCAGCTCGATGGCCGCGGCCAGATCGTCCTTTTCCTCACAGGCCAGAAACCAGCAGCCGTCGTGGGCCAGCCAGTTGTGCGCGTACACCGACAGCAATTTGAGCAAGCCTTCGCGATCGAGGTGCGCGAACTTGTCGGTCATGGATACTCCCGGATGATCGTGCTGTTGAGGTCGGGAAGAAAATACCATAGGCGTCGCTCCGGAACCAGACGGCCCGGAGCTTATTGACATTGCCCGGAGAGCGGCGGTAGCTTACGCCCCAGTAAAAACACACGACGGAGTGTACCGATGAAACGCATCGTTTTGGGTCTGGCGTTCGCTTTGTTAATGGCTTCCCTCGCGGCAATGGCCGGTTGCGCGCCGCCGACCGCCCGCGTCGATGAGGATACCTTCGACTTCGGTTCGATCGAACAGAACACGGCGGCCGAACACATTTTCAAGATCTACAACGACGGCAACAAGGATCTGGAAATCACGCACACCAAGAGCACCTGCGGTTGCACGGTGGCCACGCCGTCGAAAAAGACGATCAAACCCGGCGACTTTTCCGAGGTGAAGGTGACCTTCAACGCCGGCCTGCGCAAAGGCAAGCAGATCAAGAAAGTGACCGTGGTCACCAACGATCCGGCCAATCCCAAAACGACGCTGACGCTGACGGGCGAAGTGGCCGTGACGATGGCCTTCGATCCGATGCGGGCGCGCCTGAGCGACCTCAAACCCGGCGAGCCCGGCAGCCAGACGGTGAAGTTCACCAACATGGGCCAGGAGCCGATCACGATCACCGAATACAAGGTCGACCAGAAAAAAGCGCAGGCGGTGGCGTTGACCTTCAAAAAAGGCGAGCAGACCGAACTGCCCATCGCCCTGCAGCCCGGCGAAGCGATGGACATCACCGTGACCGTGACGCTGGCGCAGGAACAGCCGATGTACATCGCCAAGGCGGACCTGCTGATCAAAGAGAAGCCGGAGACCGCCCCGCAGTTGGCCATTTCCGCCCGGCTGGAAGGCGCGATTAAAACGATGAAGCCGATGAAGATGAAAAATCCGAAGGCGCCCAAAACCCTGAAGCAAAAGGGCAACAAGAACAAGTAAACGAAAAATTTCCGCGAACCGTCGTTCGGCGGCCCGGGGCGCTCAAGGCTCTTCGCGGCCGCCGAATTCCGTTCGAGCGATGATTTCGTCCTGCAGCGCCGTACCCAGATCGCAGAAATAAGCCGCATAACCCGATACGCGAACGACCAGATCGCGGAACTCGTCGGGGTGCGCCTGCGCCTTGCGCAACGTCGCCGAGGAAATCACGTTCGGCGACAGCTCCATCCCGCCCTGCGCGAAGTAGGTTTTGATCAACGCGGTCATTTTGTCGAGGTGCTCGTCGTCGCGGAACAGCGCCGGCGAGAGCTTCACGTTCACCGCCAGGCCGTTGGCGACGGCGGTGTGGTCGACGGCCGCGACCGAACTGAGCAACGCGGTCAACCCGCGCTTTTCCGCGCCGTTGGCCGGCGAGAAACTGTTGCTGACCGGCTCGCCCACGCGCCGGCCGTCGGGCGTCGCGCCCAATAGGATGCCGTCGAGCACGTGCATGCCGTAGGAAAAGAACCCGGGGCGGAACACGCCGCCGCGGATCGTCTTGTGTTTGCGCACCTCGCCGCAGAAGAAGGCGACGACTTCGGCCGCCAGCGCGTCGGCGCGCGCGTCGCCGGCGCCGTACCTGGGCGCTTGGTTGGCCAGGCGGGCGCGAACGACCTCGGTGCCGGCGAAGTTGTCGTCGAGCAACGCGAGCAACTCGTCCATCGTCATTGAATGTTCGCGGAAAACGAAATGCTCGATCGCCGCCAGCGAATCGACCGCCGTGCCCAGCCCTCGCCCGCTGAGCGAGGCGAAGTTGTATCGCGCGCCGCCGGCGGTCATGTCGCGCGCGTGCTCGACGCAGCCGGTCAGCGTGGCCGATACGTAGGGATTGGGGAAGCCTTCGCGGTACGCCAGGTCCTTCAGATTCACCGCCTTGGCCAGCGTGTCGATCAGAAAACGCAGCTGCGTTTTGTAGGCGGTCAGGAATTGCGCGAAGTTCCGGAACGCGCGCGGATCGCCCGTTTGCGGGCCGATGCGCCGGCCCATGATGCGCAGCGAACCGTTGAGCAGCGTCATTTCCAGCGGCGCGACCAGCGAGACGTCGTTGCCCGAGGTGCAGCCGAAGGTGTCGCCGTCGCCGGTCGGTTCGACGCAGCCGACGACGCCGTAATCGCGCGCCGCCGTTAGGTCATAACCGCAAGCGGCAAGCGCGGGCACGACCAGATCGTCGTTGAGCAGCGCCGCGCCCGAGGTCCGGCGATAGGTCGCCAGCGCGCTGCGCCACCACTCCGGCGGCGATTTCGACGACAGGCGGATGGAGAAGGTGTTGCCCAGCGACTTGACGTTGGCGTAAGCCGTCAGCGTCAGGTACGAAAGTTCGTTGGTCGCGTCGGCGCCGTCGGGACCGACGCCGCCGACGGTCGGGGCGTTCGAATCGCTGCCCAATTCGCTGCCGGTCTGCTTGCCGAAGGCCGGGATGGTCAGCAGGTTGTAGCTGAACTTGATCAGCAACTCCTCGAGCAACTCGACCGCTTCGTCGTCGGCGATGTTCCCCGCCCGCTGGTCGGCGAGAAAATACGGAGCCAGGTACTGGTCGAGGCGCCCCACGGCAAAAATGCCGGCCATGCCGTAGGCGATCAACGCGCCGACCTGGTTGAGCCACAGCGCCTGCACGGCCTCGCGAAAATCGCGCAGCGGATGATAGGGCACGTGGGCGCAACGCGCGGCGACGGCCAGCAACTCGTCGCGGCGCGCCGGATCGTTCGTCGCGCGCGCGGTCCGTTCGGCGAGATCGGCGAAGCGTCCGCCCAGATCGCGGATCGCCTCGGCGCAGACGATTACCGCCTGCAAAAACGCGCGGCCGTCGACATCGGCGGCGGGCAACTCGGCCAGCTTCGCCTCGGCCCGGCGCCGTACGCCCAACCATCCTTCGCGCAGGATGTTCCGATGGCCGACGATCAAATGCCCCTGCACGTCGAAGCAGTTGGCGACGGCGAAGGGATTGTTGTAATCCAGTTCGCGCAGCAGACGCGGCAGGCGCAAGCGGTAGCTCCAGGGGATGTCGGCCTGCGGGCGCAACGCGGCCACATCCACATGCCGCAGGTGTTTGAGCAGCAGCGGCGAATAGAGCGTCGCGTGTTCGGTCAGACCGTTGGCGTCCCACAATTCCTTCTTGCGGTCGCGCAGCGTCTTGCCGCGCCAGAACGGCAGGATGTCGCGACGCAGTTCGCGTTTTTCGGCGGCCGATATTTTGTAGGGTTGCGACTGGCGCGCGGTCAGCAAATCCAGCTCGTATTCGAGGATCGTGTTGATGTCGCCGCGTTCGATCGGCAACACCGTCGCGACCAGCTTGCTGGACCGGTTGCCGACGATTCGCTCCTCGTCGAGAATGTACACGGTCATGTGGCGGACGGTGTGGTCGAAGGCCCGGGCCAGGCGCATGGCCGGATGCTCGCCCGCGGTGCGGCGGTAGGATTCGGTAAAGAACCGCGCCCGCTCCAGGCACAGCGCGTAGGGCGCCGCGAGCACCATTTTTTTGTAGCGTTCGTTGCGCGGATGAAGAGCCATGTCGCACCTCGGCGGTCGGGAAAATCCTCTTTCCGGATCATGCTAGGCAAAGGGGGGACGGAAAACAATCCAATTTTTGAAACAATTTTTCGGACCGGGGAAAACCGCGATTACACGAAGTTGTCGCCGCCGCACATCGGGCATTTTTTCCGCAGGCGCATCACTTCGCCCTTCCAGCGGCAGTCAGCGCATTCGACCTGCACCGTATCGACCAGATCGTCGAGCACATCCTTTTTTCCGCCGAGGGATTTGAGAATGGTGACGACGATTAAAGCGACTTGTACGACCATGAGGCCGATCCAGATCGCCCGCGGGAGAAACAACGCTTCGTTCACTTGCCTGATCCTTTCGCTTCAGTGGATGGTCGCATGCTGGCGATCGAGGCTTTTGCTGATCGCCTGGAAGTAAATGTAGGCGAACAACCGCGCCACCGGGCGGGGCAGATCGCGGATGGTGCGGCGCGCCTCGCCGACCGATTTGGCATCGAGCAGACGGCGGACGGTGTCGTTGAGTTGTTGGCCGTAGCGCTCGCTTTCGAGGAGAATTTCCGTCTCGTCGGCCGCGAGAGCCTCGGCGATCAGATCGTCGTCGAACAACAGATGATAGCCGCCCAATCCGCGCTCGAGCAGATAGATGAATTCTCGCCGCACACGCACCTCCAAGGATGATTATGGCTCCGGCGAGGCAAAAGGTCAAACTTTGCGGAGGAGGAAATGTTGAAAAGCGCAGCCGATTGTGCGCCACAGCTTTCGCCGATCGGCGAAGGCTGCGCTCTTCCACAATCAACCATGGCCGTGCCCTGCGGGGAAGACCGGGGCACCCGGGCAAGGCAGAAAGAATGACTTAAACAAAAACAGGGGGTCGTCGCCCCCTGTCGCGGATCGTTGCGCAACGCGGAATCGTTCGTCGGCGCCGGGCGCGCGAAAAAGGCGCGCCGATCAGTTAAAAATCCAGCATCGGCTGATCGACGACCTCGATGTCGGCGCGCGGGGTGAAAACGAACTTCGATTCGGGCAGGCCGCGATTGAATTGCTGATTGCTCAGCTTCATCAACGTTTTATTGCCGTAAGCGTCCACCGATTCGATCGCCTGCACCAGCGACGTGTTGGGGTCCACGTGCAGGATCATCGACTGGAAGCCCGTCGGTTTTTTCGGCACGAGCTTGATCCGCTTGCGGCCGTCGGCCGGCTCCAACAGCGACGCATCGTAGGTGTTGCACAGGTCCACCTGCCCGGTGAGGATCGCCAGCGGCTGCCGGATGTCGAACTGCGCGCCGGTCTTGGTCACGTAGGCCTTCTTTTCCTGTTCGCTGACCATCACCAACGTTGAGCCGTCGCTGATGATATGC
>DAINPV010000194.1:0-7588 GCA_036743315.1 bacterium
GTTTTTATAATAATGATAGACCAGCCCGTAGGAGATCTGCGCCTCGCGCGCGATATCGGCCATGCGGGTGTGGTGCAGGCCTTGCCGCCGGAACACGCGGCAGGCGGCTGCAAGGATCTCCGCTTCGCGTTGCTGTTTGATCGACAAAGGGTGTTGCTCGCTTGAGGTTGATGAATCCTTCTACCGTTCTTTGATTGACATGTCAATCAACTTTTGCCGTCGCCGGTCGGCTCGGCGAAACATGTTGACAAGCTTCCGGCCGGCGATGAGTTACTCGGATCATTCCGTAACCGATGGATGAACTCGTCGGTCGCCGGTTCGGTTCGTCCCGGCGTTGCGGCGCCTGCCGTTGCACGTCGGCCCGGACCTCGGTTGACAGTCGATGCTCCGGTGGGCGATAGTTAAAACCTGACTGGGCGACCAGTTAAATTTTCATCCCGGGAGACACACCATGACCGCCAAGGAAAAAATACTGCAAGCGGCCGATAAGCTGTTTGGCGAGGTCGGTTTCGACGCTGCGTCCACGCGGGAAATCGCCGAGCTGTCCGGCGTGAACAAGGCGCTGATTCACTACCATTTCAAGAGCAAAGAAGCGCTGCTGGAACACCTGCTCGACGCATATTACGCCGAGCTGACCGACACCCTGCGCCACTGTCTGTCGGCCGAAGGCTCGCTACGCGACAACCTGCTGTTGTTGTTGGACGCGTACATGGATTTTCTGGCGAAGAACCGCAATTTCAGCCGGATCGTTCAGCGCGAGGCGGCCGGCGGCAAGATGATGGATCGCGTGGTCGCGAACATGACGCCCATTTTGGAAATGGGGTTGGCGCAGTTGCGCGCCGCCTATCCGGGCGCGCAACGCGGCGCGCTGAGCGCCGAACAGTTGCTGGTCAGTTTTTACGGCTCGATCGTCGGCTACTTCACCTACAGCGGCGTGATCGAGCACTTGTTATCGTCCGACCCGATGTCCAAAGCGAACATGCGCGCGCGTAAAAAGCACCTGCGGGCGCTGGCCGACATCGTGCTGTCCGCCGTCGAGGCGGGCAATTCCGGTTGACCGGAGAAGGATTTAGGTCATGGCGTGGGCAACGGCCGAAAAGCGAAGCCAGGGGGATCGACAGGTCCCGCGCAACGAGCGCATCGTCCGTTTGCAGCGCCGTTACCAAACCGAACCGGTCGTTATTTCCGTCCAACGCGCGCGCTTGTACACGCAATACTGGCGACAAAGCGAAAATCGCGGCGAGCCGCTCGCTTGGCGCATCGCGTCGGCCATGAAGTACGTCTACGAGAACGTCGATTTGCACGTCGATCGCGACGACCGCCTTGCCGGCCACTGGACGGAGAATTTCCTCGGCGTGCCGCTGATGCTCGAGCGCGGCGAATACAACCGCGTGCTGGCCGCCGAACTGACCGCGCCGACGCTGCTTGCCCACCGCGCCCGTTCGCTGGCCAAGGGCTTGCACTACATGGTGCGTAAGGGCGAGGCGGTCGATTTTCTGCGCCGCCGCCGCACCGCGGGCGCTTCGCCGCTGAACTTCGAACTCAAAACGATGGCGGCGCGCGCGATCAATCCGTACACCATCGATCCCGCCGACCGCCGCGAGTTGTTGCACGAACTGCTGCCTTACTGGGAAGGGCGTTGCCTCGCCGACGTGCTGGAGAAAAAGCTCATCGAGTCGGGGCTGTATTCGGCGGACATGCACGATTTCGTCGCGGCCATTCCAGGCAACACTTCGCGACAGGTGATGATGCTGTCCACCTGCGCCACCGTGGCGACGATCCAGGGCCACGTGATCCTCGATTACGAAAGCGTGTTGCGTCAGGGCCTGGCGGCGATGCGCCGCGCGACGGCCGAACGCGGCGAGGCGAACGATCTGACCGCGGCGCAGCGACAGATGTTGGCGGCGTTCGACCTCGCGTTGCAGGGCGTGCAGATCTTCGCCCATCGTCTGGCCGATGCGGTCGGCGCGGCGATGAATCGGGAGCGCGAGCCGCAACGGCGCGAAGAGTTGCGGCGCATGCTGGCGATCTGCCGTCGCGTGCCCGAACATCCGGCCGCCACTTTCGCCGAGGCGGTACAGTCGCTGTGGACGATCAAAACCGCCGTCGAGCTGGCCATGCCGATCAACCTGAGCAACTTCGGCCGGCTCGATCAACAGCTCATCGACTATTACCGGCGCGATCTCGCCGCGGGCCGCCTCACGCGCGAGGACGCCGGCGAACTGCTCGAAGAGCTGCTGCTGAAAATCATGGCGCAGAACATCCGCCCCGAATCGAACATCCTGGGCAACTTCTACCATCGGTACCTGGGCTCGTCGCCGGTGACGATCGGAGGCCTGCGCTCCGACGGCCGGGACGGCGTGAACGAGCTCACCGAATTGATCATGCGGGCGGCACATCGCTCCAAGGCCGTCACCAACATCGCCGTGCGCGTCGGCGAGAAAACGCCCCCCGCGCTGCTGCACACGCTGGCCGGGTATCTGCACGAAGGCACGTCCAGCTACGCGGTGTTCAACGACGAGATCATGATCGAAGCGATGCGCCGGCGCGGCTTCGCCGAACGCGACGCGCGCGATTACGCGATCATGGGGTGCGTCGAGGCGACCTGCCCGGGCCGGACCGGCAGTATGAGCGCCAACGCGCTGCAACTGGCGCGGCTACTGGACATTACGTTGCGCAACGGCGATTCGGCCACGCTGGCCGGGCTGATTCGCGACGAGGGCCTGCGCACCGGCGATCCCGATACCTTCGCCGATTTCGCGCAACTGCTCGACGCGTTCATCAAACAGGCCGACCATTTCGTGCGCAAGATCGTCGCCGGATCGAACCTGCGCGACATGCTCTACGAACATCGGCTGCCCGCGCCGTACCTGTCGGCGTTCACCGCGGGGTGCCTGGAGAGCGCGCGCGACGTGACGGCGGGCGGGGCGCGTTACGATCTGGCGGGCGTTTCGATGATCAACTCGCTGGCCAACGTCGTCGATTCGCTGCTGGTGATCAAACAGCTGATTTACGAGCGGCGCGTGCTGACCGTGCGCGAACTGTTGGCCGCGATCGACGACAACTTCGTCGGCCACGAGCGCGTCCGGCGGATGATCGAGCAGGTGCCGGGCAAGTGGGGCAACGGCGATGCCGAGTGCGACGCGCTGGCCCGCGACATCGCGCAGCGCCTGTTCGCGCTGACTTTTACGCATCGCTCGCCCAAGGGCGCGCCCTTCGTCGTCTACATCATCAGCATGATCACCCACACGATCGACGGCCGGTTGTCGATCGCCGGGCCCGACGGCCGACGCGCCGCCACGCCCTACGCGGCGAGTTGCAATCCGTACAACGTCGAACGCGCGGGCGTGACCGCCGTGCTGCGCTCGGTCGCCTCGCTGCCCTTCGCCGACGTGCTGGGCAGCGCGGTGAACATCAAGTTTCATCCCAGCGCCATCGGCGCCGACGCGGCCGCGCGGGAAAAATGGGCTGCGCTGGTGCGCACCTATTTTCAGCTCGGCGGCGCGCAACTGCAGCCCACGGTGGTCGACGGCCGCACGTTGCGCAACGCGCAAGTCGAACCGGATAAATACCGCGACCTGATCGTCAAGGTCGGCGGCTACAGCACCTATTTCGTGGACCTGGGACGGGAGATTCAGCAAGAGGTGATCGACCGCACGGAGCATCGATGAACGAGGAAGAATCGTCATGCGCGCCTTGGTGACCGGCGCGGACGGCTTGCTGGGCAGCCATTTGGTGCGCCGTTTGCTCGCCGGCGGGATGGACGTGCGCGCCTTTGTGCTGCCCGGCGAGGATGCGCCGGCGCTTGCGGAATTGCCGTTGGAACGTTTTCCCGGAAATCTGCTCGACGCCGCCGCCGTGGCGCGGGCGGTCGACGGTTGCGCGCTGGTGTTTCATTGCGCGGCGATCACCGACCTGTGGGCCGATGAAAATCTCGTGCGGCAGGTCAACGTCGCGGGCACGCGCCACGTGCTGGACGCTTGCCTCCAGATGAACGTTCGGCGGTTGATTTTCGTCGGCTCGGCCAGCTCGTTTCAATACGGTACGCGCGAACGGCCGGGCGATGAAAGCGGGGCGTTCCCCCGCGAATACGAGGGCGTCGCTTACATGGCTTCGAAACATCGGGCGATGAAGCTGGTGCGCGAGTACGTCGCCGAACGCGGGCTGGACGCGGTAATCGTCGCCCCCACCTTCATGTTGGGCGCGCACGACTTCCGCCCGAGCTCGGGCGAGTTGCTCCGGCAGTTCGTGCGGCGCGGCATGCCCTTTGTTTCCAAGGGCGGACGCAATTTCGCCTGCGCCGACGATGTGGCCGCCGCGCTGGTCGCCGCCGCGGAAAAGGGTGTGCGCGGCGAGACCTACATCGCTGGCGGATGCAACCTGAGCTACCGCGAATTTTTCACCGAGGTCGCCGGCATCGTCGCCGGAACGCGTCCGCCCCGTCTTGCACTGCCCGGGCCGATGGTCGTCGCGGCCGGTGCGGGCGGATCGCTGCTGGGCCGATTGACCGGCCGGCGCCCGGCGCTGAACCTGACCGTCGCCCGCCTGTCGACCATCGGCGCGTACTACAGCTCGGCCAAGGCGATCCGCGAACTGGACCTGCCGCAAACTCCGGTGGCCGCGGGCATCGAGCAATGCGTGCGCTGTTTGTATGACTTCGGGCATTTGCCCTGAGGGGAAGGATGAAGGCGATGAACGACAAGGTTGCTTTGATCACCGGCGCCAGCCGTGGCGTCGGCCTGGCCACCGCCCGGGCCTTGGCGGCCCGCGGCGTGAAGGTGGCGATCACCGCGCGCGGGGAAGAGCGCTTGCGCCGGGCCCAAGATGAACTGCGCGCGCTGGGCGGCGACGTGCTGGCGGTGGCCGGCGACGTGGGCGATCCGACGGCCGCCGCCTCGATGGTCGCCGCGACGCTCGAACGTTTCGGCCGTTTGGACATTCTCGTCAACAACGCCGGCGTGTCGATGCGCGGGCGCTTCGACGAACTCTCGCCGGAGGTGTGCGAGCGGGTGATCCGCACCAACCTGATGGGTTCCGTGCTGATCACCCGCGCGGCGATCGCGGCGATCACGGCCGCGCGCGGCCACGTGCTGTTCATTTCCAGCATCGCCGGTCTGTTCGGTCTGCCCGGCGCCTCGGCCTACTGTGCGAGCAAAGCGGCGTTGAGCGCGCTGTGCGAATCGCTGCGGCTGGAATTGGGTCCGCGCGGCGTGCACGTGGGCGTGGTGCATCTGGGCTTCACCGAGCACGATCCGGAAAAGCGCATCCTCGCCGCCGACGGTACGCCGGTGCCGCCCGATCGTCCGGCGCATCACACGCAGGCGCAGGCGGCGGCGCTGATCGTGCGGATGATCGAGCAGCGCAAGCGGCGGTTGATCATGACCCCGGCCGGCGTGGCGGGTTGGCTCGCCTATCGCCTGTCGCCGGGATTGGTCGAGCGGGCGATATCAATGGCGCAAGCGGGCAACTGGGGCGTGTACCGCCGCTTCGCCTGAACGCGGGAAATTCGTGGGCTTTCGTTTTCAATAACAGGAGGGACCGATGGGCTTCACCAAGACCGGTGACGAACTGGCGCGCTATTTTCAATTCGGCGCGCGGCGGTTCGTCGGTGCGCAGATGCTGGGCGTGATGTTTCAGACCAAACCGGAGATCGTCGCGCGGCTGTTGCCGCCGCCGTTGGAGCCCACAGGCATGCCCGGCGGGTTGATCTTCATCGCGCAGTACCCGGAAACCAACCTCGGGCCGGGGTATCGCGAAGCGGCGCTGTATCTGAATTGTCAGTACGCGGGCGAGATGGGCACGTATTGCCTGTCGATGCCCATCGACAGCGAACCCAACCGCATGCACAACGGTCGCGATATTTTCGGCCTGCCGAAAAAGATGGCCTCGATTCACCTGGAGCGCGCCGACAAGCGCGTGTACGGCTATGTCGAGCGCCTGGGCGTGCGGTTCGTCGAAATCGAACTGACGCTCTCCGGCGAGCTGGAGCAGGTGCCGCCCACCGGCCCGAGCTTCACCTTCAAGGCCATGCCGCGCATCGACCTCACGCCCGGTTTCGACGGCCCGGTGCTCTTGTGCCGCCAGCAGACCGACGTGGCGATGAAACGCTTCGAAATCGGCATGCCGCAGGTGACGCTGCGCTCGTCGGTCTACGATCCGTGGGCCGAGGTGGAAATCGATAACGTGCTGATCGGCTTTTTCATGCTCAGCGACAACACGATGCAGCCCGGGCGCGTCGTGGCCGAAATCGCGCCGGAATCGTTTGTTCCCTACTACTTCAAAATGACCGATTTCAACGTCGGCGACGGAAAGGACGGCGGCCATGATTGATTTCGAACCGAACGAAACGCAACGGCAGATGGTCGAAACGGCGCGCAAATTCGGCGAGGAAGTGCTGCGGCCTGCCGAGATCGAGTTGGATCGCCTGAGCGATCCGGCCGCCGTGTTCCAAAGCGACACGTACTGGCGCGCGATGGGCCAGGCCTTCGCGTTGGGCTTTCCCAAGATGGCGATCGGCGAACACTGCGGCGGCTTGGGGCTGGACGCGAGCACGACCGGCATGGTGTGGGAAGAACTCGGTTACTGGGGCGCGGGGCTGGCCGCGTCGCTGATGTCGTGCTCGGTGGCGCAGCAGTTGATCTTGTTCCTCGCGCCGATGAACCAGGAGTTGATCGACCGCTTCGTCGTACCGTTCTGCGCCGACGACACCGCGCGCACGATGAGCGCCTGGGGCAGCAGCGAGCCGGACCTGGGTTCCGACGGTAAGAATTATTACGACACCGGCGTCCGGCATCGCACGACCGCCGTGAAAAAGGACGGCCGCTACGTGATCAACGGCATGAAGTCCGATTTCATTTCCAACGGCGGCGTGGCCAATGTGTACGTCGTTTTCGCCTGTCTCGATCCGGCGCAGGGGTTGCGCGGCTCGGGCACGTTCATCGTCCCCGCCGACGCGCCCGGCCTGGGCCGCGGTCTGCCGATCGACAAACTCGGCCTGCGCAACCTGAACCAGTCGTCGGTATTTTTCGACGACGTGGAGATCCCCGAGAACTACCTGATCTTCCCGCCGGGCGAAGGCTACCCGATGCTGCACCACGCGATCATCACCGTGGGCAGCCTCGGCGTGGGCTACCTCGCCGTCGGCCTGATGCGCGCCGCCTTCGAAGAGGCGCTGAACTACAGCAAGGAGCGCGTGCAGTGGGGGCAACCCATCTGCCGGCACCAGTTGATCGCCCAGAAGCTTTACGAAACGCACCAGGCGATCGAAACGGCGCGCGCGCTGTTGTGGAAGGCCAGTTGGCTGTGCAAGGCGAAGTTCCCCGGCGACCTGAAGACCAGCCTCACCGCGCGCATCTACGCGACCAACCAGGCCGCGAAACACACCGCCGAAATGGTGCAGGTGCTCGGCGGCTACGGCATCTCCAAGGAGTACAAGCTGGAGAAATATTACCGCGACGCCAAGCTGCTGCAGATCATGGACGGCACCAACGAAACGCTGATGATCGAGGCGGCGGCGCTGTTGTAACGGGGGGCAGATGAAACAAGGCGAATTTCGCTACTACCGACCGCGGGACGGGCACCCGGATTT